>NZ_CP016076.1:6125427-6457236 GCF_001941625.1 Actinoalloteichus fjordicus | reverse complement strand
CACACGCGGTCGTAGGCCCGTCTGGCCGCGCGGACCGCGAGGTCGACGTCGTCCGACGACGCGGTGGCGACCTCGGCCAGTACCTCTTCGGTGGCCGGGTTGACCGACTTCAGCGGCTTGCCCGCGCCGTCGACGAACTTGCCGTCGACGAACATCTGATAGGAGGTTCGCAGGTTCGCCAGCTCCCGAGACTCCGGCGCTGGCGCGTATTCGAAGGTAGGCATGGCGCTTCTCAGTCCACCGTCACATAGTCGGGGCCGCTGTAGTGGCCGTTGCGTTGGGCTCGGCGCTGCATGAGCAGGTCGGTCAGCAGGCTGGACGCGCCGAGGCGGAACAGGTCGGGGGTCAGCCAGTCGGCCCCGGCGACCTCGTGCACCGCCACCAGATGACGGATCGCGTCCTTCGTGGTGCGGATGCCGCCTGCGGGCTTGACGCCTCGGTACTCTCCGGTCCGGTCGTGCCAGTCCCGCACCGCCTGCAACATCACCTGGGTGACCGGCAGCGTCGCGGCCGGGGACACCTTGCCGGTGGAGGTCTTGATGAAGTCGCCGCCCGCCAGCAGCGCCAGCCAGGACGCCCGCCGCACGTTGTCGTAGGTCGCCAGCTCGCCCGTCTCCAGGATGACCTTGAGATGCGCGGAGCCGCAGGCCTGCTTGACCGCCTGGATCTCCTCGAAGACCTGTCCGTAGCGGCCGGTGAGGAAGGCGCCCCGGTCGATCACCATGTCGATCTCGGTGGCGCCCGCCGCGACCGCGAACCGCGTGTCGGACAGCTTGACGTCGCGGTGCGCGCGGCCGGCGGGGAAGGCCGTCGCCACGCTGGCGACGCCGATCCCGCTGCCGCGTACCGCGTCGACGGCCACCTCGACCAGGTCCGGATAGACGCACAGCGCGGCGACCTGCGGGACGTCCGGGTAGTCGGAGTCCGGGCGCCGGGCCTTCGCGGCCAGCGATCGCACCTTGCCGGGGGTGTCGGCGCCTTCCAGGGTCGTGAGGTCGACCATGCTGATCGCGGTGTCGATCGCCCACAGCTTGGCGGCCTTCTTGATGCTGCGGGTGGCCAGGCCTGCGGAGCGCTGCTCGACGCCGACCTGGTCCACACCGGGCAGCCCGTGCAGGAACCGACGCAGCGAGGCGTCGTCGCGGACGGCGTCGGACAGGTCGCCGGGTAGTGCGCTCGCAGTCCGATCCGATGCCTCGGTCGTCGTCGACGTGGAAGCCATACCGGCAGTCTAAGTGCCTGGCAGATGATCCTCTTCCGCCGCGAGCGGCGCAGTGGTCTCCGCCGCGAGCGGCGCAGTGGTCTCCGCCGCGAGCGGCGCAGTGGTCTCCGCCGCGAGCGGCGTAGTGGTCTCCGCGCGAGCGCGGGGTGGTCTCCGCTGCGAGCGGTGCGGTGATTCCCGCTGTGAACGGCGTGCCGGCTCCCGCTGCCTGCGCCGCAGTGGTTCCCGCCTGCGGGGACGGACGACGGATGCGCCCGTTCCCGCCGGGCGGGGCGCATCCCCGGCCCCGGAGTCGTTCGTCCGTCGGAGCGAGTGATCCGCGCAATCCTTTGTGTCTGTCTGCCGCACCCGGCACGATGTGATCGACGCCCGGCGTGATGAGGAGCAGGCGTGGACGAGCAGCAGCAGGATCTGACCGGACTCGCCCGCAGACTTCCGATCGAGGACATCGTCCTCGGCAGGGACGAGGCGGCCAGGGTCGCCGCCGAACTCAGGAGGCTGTGGGCAGGATCGTTGGACGGGCGGGCCGAGTCCGCCGTGCATCATCTCGTCGTCGGCGGGTGGAAACTCGACGGCGTGCTCGCCAGGCTGCATCGCTGCGCCGATCTCATCCAGTCGGAGGCCGCCCGACGGTCGGCCTCCTCATGACCTCCGTCGGAGAGGTCGCCGCCCGCCTGCGCGCCGCCGTCGATCGGCTGCCTGCCGATGCGCTACGCGACGCGCGCAAGCTGCTCATCGAGGAGATCGAGCCGCTGCTGCACCGGGCCAGCCAAGGCGACGAGGACTTCGTCCTGCTCGACGCCCTCGGCCTGCTCGCTGCGGCGGTCGACGACCTCGCCGACGTCGCGGCCTACTTCGAGCACGCCCGCGCGCTGACCGACGAGTACGCGGCGGAGCACGGGGGAGGGGGGATCGTGGACCCGGGCGGTCCCGCCGTAGGTGCGGGGTCTGCCGACTCGCGGCCTCTCCGGACGGAGGCCTCAACAGGCCCAGATCTCCGGCCCCCGGCAGCTACACCCGCCGCCCCGTCTGTCGGAGAGCCGGTGTTTCCCGGCGATGTGCGGGTAGCCGAGCTGAATCCCACCGAGAAGACCCTGGTCGCCGAGGCGCTGGCGCAGGGAATCAAGATCAGTCCTGATCGCGTGCTGCGGATCGGCCGTGCACCGGGCGGTCGGATCGTGTGGTTGGAGACCGGAAATGCGAACAAGGGTCTGCGACACATGCTGGAACGAGGCAGGCCCGCACAGTTCGCCGATCAAGGCGTCGCCGCCGAGCACATCCCCGATGTCGTCCTGCGATGTCTGTTGGTGGGAACGCCCGTCGGCGTGACCGGCAGGGATCGCGTGGTCTATGAGACTGAGCATCGTGGTCAGCTCATCTGGGTCGGGGTGACCGTGGCGGACAATGGATTCATCGTGAGTGCGAATCCCGTGTCACGAGGCAGCAGACTCAAACCACTGAAAGTGGGTGACTGAATGTCGGACCGTGCGGTGGTCAAGCTCGCTCTCGGGCTGGACTGGCAGGCGGGTCCCTTCTGGCTGTGGCGAGACGAGCCGCTCCCGGAGGAGTTCGACAGTGCGGAGGTGACCGAGGTGCTGGAGCTGTCCGAGAGCCTGATCGCCGAGATCATCGAATGGGACTCCGTCTACCAGGCGAAATGGACGCTCATGATGGAGGATCGTCCGATCTTCGCGACGGAGGAGGACCGCCTTCGGTTCCTGGCATGGGGTCGGGTATTGGCTCGCCGGGTGCGGGCGGAGTGTCCGCCGGAGGTGACGGTGACGTACTCCGGTGACGGTTCGCTGGACGAGTTGATCCCGTAAGGGAATGGGCTGCGGCGGATCGAAGGAGAGCCCCGGCATGGCCGACGGGATACGGCTGGAACTCGTCGCCGACTGGGCGGGCGGGCCGTTCTTCGTCACCTCGGCAGGAGAGCGTTCCGGCGACCACTACGTGGACGAGATCGCGTCCGTCGTGCCGCTCAGCTCGGACCTGCTGGACGACGTCAAGGCCTGGGACGATCACTATCAGGGGCTCTTGGATCAGCAGGACCCGGCGGGCTCCGGCTTCGCCAGTGCGGAAGATCGCGATCGGTTCCTGACGTGGGGTCGGGAGTTGGCGCGGCGGGTGCGGGCGGAGTGTCCGGCGGAGGTGACGGTGACGTACGCAGGCGACGGTTCGCTGGACGAGTTGATTCGTTGAGGCGGCGGTGGGGCAAGGCTTGCCGCTGCCGTCGGCCGGGTCGCGTGGTGTCACGAGGGTCGGCGGCGGTGACGCAGGTGGTGGGGGGCCGGGGCGTTCGACGGGTGCTGGCCTGCCCGTCGGGCCGGGCGGCCGGAAGTTGGCTGCTGCGGGTCAGCGGAGCCTGCCGACAGGTGACGGAGTGGGCGGCCTTGACGTCCCTCCCACCAGCTCGCCGTAGCGGGACTCCTTCATCGATGATCGCGTGACAGCCGGTCGGCTCGTTCTTCGGAACCGCTTGCCAGCCCCGTCCGGAGGACGACGCGAGCAGTGCTCGGGGACTCCGGGACGTGCACTTTCGCCATGTTCTGATCAGCGACGGAGAGAAGCGACCAGTAGGCCCCGACCCGCGCGGAAGTCAGAAAACACATTCCCCTTCCTGGAATTCCCCGCGTCCCTCATAGCCGACGCGGCCGACGTTGGGCGACTCGCGCTTTATTCGCGCGGCCAGCTCCTTTCCCTTCTCGACCCATGCCTGGTGTGCCTCCTCGGAGCTGAATCCCGATGAGCTCGGATCGCCCATGTCCAAGGTGTCCTGGTATTCCTGATCCCAGGCTTTGAGCTGTCGGACCAGGTCGGCGCTGAGCTGGAAGAACCTCGCCGTGTCGTCGATCGTGTGGTTGAAGACGTCGCCGTCCTGAGCGTCGAAGAAAAAAGGCGGCTGCCGATAGCCGGCCAGAATGTCCAGGTCGATGCGGTTGCTCATAGCGTATACCTCCTTCTTCCTATGGGATAAGCTGTGACAATGTATCCATTGTCTGCCACCACAATGGTGATGGGCCGTTTTTCTCCGTCGCCGCATTCCACTTCATACACTTCTCCGTCGTCAAGCGTTCCCACCTGGTCGCCATGCTCAAGGCAGTCGAAGATCACGTCGATGATCCGATGTCGGGGAATCCCATAGTTCCCGAATTCCCTGGTCCGCTTTGAGCGGACGATATGCGCTTGTCCCGATGATCCCTCGTGGCCGAGTTCCAGCCACACCAGGTGGCCGCGTTGGTGTCGGGCTGCTCGGACGACTCGGTCGGGGCTGATCTTAGCGCCGCCGCGTTGAAGTTCGGTGATCTCGGCGCCGTAGCGCTCCGCAGGGGCGTCGGGGCGTTGGATCGGGCGGGTGGCGATGTCGTGGGGTTCGGTCTCGGGGTGTCGGTCGGTGATCGTCGTGTCGTCGATGATGCCGTGTCCGGCGATCTCGCGGCAGTAGGCGTCGAGGATGTTCTGTGCCGCGAGGAGGGCTGTCCGTGCGGCGTGGATGTCGTTGGTGGCGGCGAGTGCGCAGTGTCGGGCCGACTCGACTGCGGGTTGCGTGGAGCCGGTGGTTGCGGTGTCGAAGGTGGTGGTGCCGTCGTCGATCGCCTGTTCGGCGTGGGCGGTGGCGGCGAGGGCGTCGACGAGTAAGGCATGGGCACGGCGCAACTCCGTCACGACGTCGATCACGGACACGATCCGACTCCTCACCGTCAGTGATAAGCCTCATGGTGTCGGATCGCGCGATGCCACCGACAAGCGGGGCGGCGGATTTTCGGGGAGAAGCAGCCCAGGGGCGGTGTCGTGCGAAGAACCTCGCTCGACACCGTCCGTGGACGCGGGGTCAGCGGAGTCTGTCGGCCTTGATCGCGCCGAGGAAGCCCGTGAAGGCGGCGTGGCCGACGACGAGGGTCCCGCCGTCGCGGTTCTTGGTGTCGCGGATGCCGACTAAGCTGGAGGTACGGCCGACCTCGACGCAGTTGGTGGTGCTGTGGCTGCGGCTGGACTTCTGCCAGCCGGTCAAGCTGTTCATGAGGGCTGCTCCCACCTGGCTAGTTGTCGCCGAATCGCGTCTACGGATTCCTCCGGCTGCAACGCCGAGCCCGAGACCGCCTCCAGAACGCGACCGTAGGCGGTCGTGTGTTTCCGCTTGTCGAGCAGGATCGAGGCTGCGTGGTGCTCGACGTGAATCACGCGGCCATAGGAAGTATCCAGGACCATGAACGACCCTTCCAACCCTGGATGTACTTGATCACCAGGTAGCAGCCGAATGGTCACGTTCGGCTGCTTCGACATGACGAGCAGGTGGTCGAGCTGCTGGACCATCGCTTCTGCGCTGCCGACCCTCCGTGTCAAGGCTCCTGCATCGATGATCGCCGTGTACTCGATCCTGCGGAGAACTTCTTGCCGCCCGATCCGCAAGGTTGCACGGCCGTCAAGGTCGCGGGCGTCCGGCCCGGCGCTTGACATTACGGCCCGTGCGTATTCCCATGTCTGGAGCAGCCCCGGAACGATCATCGCCACATCGGTAATCCGTTCGGCCGCACGTTCATGAGCTATGAGGTCGGCAAGCGCGGGCGGGAACTCACTCCCGGTGGCCCACCTAGGGCTTTGGTCGTCGTCGAGCATCTCGACGAGACGGTCTCGCTCGCGACCACGAACGCCGAGCTCATCCAAGATGGCCAGGACTTCACGAGCTGGCGGGGTGCGCTGGCCGGTCTCCCACCTGCTGAGCGTAGTGGGGTCAATCCCGACTGCATCGGCGAGCTGCTGTCCGGTGAGCCCTGCCGCATCCCGAGCTGACTTCAGCGCTACGCCGAGTGCCCGAATTCTTGGTGGTGGCGCCATGCGCCGGAGCGTACTTGGCACAACGCCCCTCGCCGACATTCGATCTATTGGGGGATAGACAGCAACTTGCCGTCAAATGCACTCTTGCCGGCATGTCTTTGATTGACAGCTGGAGGCCATCAGTGGCCCTGACTCTCTCGATCCCCGGTCTGCTCGGCCCCGTCATGCTCGTCGCGACGGGCTGGTCGGCTTGGTGTGATCCCGTGTCTCGGCGCGATGCGTGTGTGCCAGAGCGCTTGTGGACCGGCGGCCATGGCGCTAGCTGTGCGCGGCTCGTGCGGTTCGTCGTCACTCGGCGGCGGGTCGGTGGTGCGTTGTGATGCCGGCCGTCGCTGTGGGTGTGTTCCTGCTCGTCGCGGGGTTCTCTTTGGCGGTATGGGGTTACCGCGTTCCGGCGTCGCGTCGACCGGGGCATCTCCGGACGGTGGCGTTCTCCGTGATCGTGGCGCGGTTGGCTGAGGAGCGCCTGGGCACCGTGGCGGTGCGGCTGTGACGACTTTGTTCGTGTTGTTCCTCGACACCGACACCAGGGGTGGTGTCATGTTCGTGACCTCGGGTGTCGGTGGGGTGTTGGTCGAGGGTGTTCGGCCGGGTCGTGATCCGGTACGTGCGGCGATCAGTGCGACCGACGCGGTGGATGTTCTTGAGGGTGTGTGGGCGGGGCGGGTTGTCGATCTGCCTGCGATGGACGGTGTCACCGGCCTTCGGCGGCTTCGGTTCTGGTCTGGGCCGCAGGGGGTCGAGGTGTCGATCCGCAGTCGCGCCGCGACGCTGGGCCGTTGGCTGGTTCACGCCGACCGTGTCCCGGAACTCGGTGACGCGCTGCGCCGCGCGCTGACCACCGCCCGTACCCACACCACCACCGGGGCGGCCCTGGGCACGAACACCGTGCCCTTCGACACCGAAGCCCAAAGCGAGGTCGCGGTCGGGATCGGCGCAGGTGGCGCTGTCGCCGCCGCGCTCCAGGTCGTCCCCGGCGGCCGCCGATGACCGGCCCGTGGTTCGTCCGGTCCGTGGGCGACGGGGACACCCACCGTGCCCACCGGGAGTACTGGACGTCGGACGGACTCGCCCGCATCCGCCCGGTCTGCGACCCGACCACCGTGTTCACGGCGCTGAACCGCAGGCCCGTGGCCGTTCCGTACTACGACGAGCATCGCTGCCCGGACTGCCTGACCGCCTCGCGCGTTCCCGACCGACCGCGTCATCTGGCGGTGGTCCGATGAGGACGCTCGTCACTTACCGGGCCGTTCCGGTCGTGCACCGGCTGCGGGCCGCCCGCGTCCGGCCCTACATCGTGGTGTTTACCGGCGGGCGACGATGACGCCCGATGAACGCGAGGTCGCCGCCGAGCCGTTGATGAGGCGGCAGCCCGCGCCGCCGCTGGTCGGGATCTTCCTCGATCTGTACACCGTGTTCGTCAACGTCGGCGAACCCGTGCCACTCGACGGCGATCGGACATCCACGATCTGCGGCGCCACGGTCACCATCGGCCCGGTTGCCGTCGACGGCCCCGCCGGAGTGGTGCCCTACGTGCAGGACTGTGCGTACTGCGCCGCGATCCTCGACGGCGACACGACCCCCGCGCTGTTCACCGCCGGGTGGTCGCTCTGCCTGCGCCGCATCGACCCCGACGGCAGACCCGGCCCGGTCCACATCATCGGAGCCGAGGGCGTCGACGACACGACACTGACCACCCGGTGCGGCAACCGAATCATGCTCGACGACACCACCGAACAGGTCGACCCCGGCCACGGCGTCCCCTGCACCCCCTGCCTGCTCCGTTCAACCCCGAACTGACCACCACACCACCGACTGTTCAGCACCCAGCACCCAGCACCCAGCACCGACACCGAGGAGAACACTCACATGCCCGTGACCCGGCCGCCCGCCACTCCGGCCCCGCCCGACCGGCCCACGCCACCTTCCGCCGCACCACCGAATTCGACGGCGAACAGGCGAACGACTACGCCCCCACCAGCACACGCCGCCACACCGACCCCGCTCGACGTCGCCGTCGGCGCAGGCACTGTGACGGCCGAGCCCTGGGTCCTCTGGGAAACCCTCATCGCCGCCACCCAACGCTGGACCACCCAGCCCGCCGACGCCCTGCGCAACAACCACGGCATCACCGTCTACGACTACCGACTCCTCCGTCTGCTCGCCCGCACACCCCGACCGATGCGCAAGGCCGTCACCCACACCGCACTCGACCTCCCACCCCGAAGCCTCGACCACAGCATCACCCGCCTCGCGGACCGGGGCTACCTCACCGTCACCGGCCGAGGCACCGAGAAACGACTCGCCATCACCGACTACGGCATCGAACTCCTCGAAGCCGTCATCGACACCCTCCGGACCGCCACCGCCGAACCCGCCACCGCACTGCCACCCCGCGACCGCACCGTCCTCGTCACCCTCCTCAACCGACTACGCCACTGACCAAGAACACCGCCGCGCCGTGTGGCCTCCGCTGTCGTCCAGCCCGGCGCGGAAAGCGGCGAGCTCGTCGGCGAAGGTCACCGTTCGGACCGGGCAGCGCCGGGCGGCCGGCCACGCCGGGGTCGTGGAGTCCAGTCCAGCGAGGTCGGCGCCGACCGCACGACCCTCCAGCCGAGTCTCGACGGCGTTGATCAACGCCGCGTCCAGGCTGATCCCGCCGTAGGCACCAAGCACGACGAGACCCGGCTGCTGAGGGGGGCCGGGTGTCGTCGTCGCAGGCGGAATCTGAACAGGGACGGGTCACTTCAGGTGGTGACGCCGAGGATTCGGCCGACTTCCGGACTGACCGGCGGTTCCTGGTCATCGAGTAGGTGCCATTGGTAGGCGTCGTGTTCGGTCAGGGTCGGGTTCGCCGCGTCGGCGGTCTCGACACGCCAGTTGTGCTGGCGGGTGAGACGGCCGCTGCCGGAGGTGTAGTCGAAACTCCCCAGGTAGTGGGAGATGGTCGTGACCGTGAGGCCGGTCTCCTCCTGGACCTCGCGGCACAGCGCGGTGTGGAGGTCCTCTCCGGGTTCGACGCGGCCTGAGGGAAGTTCCCATAGGCCCGCGAGGAAGTCGTCGTGGCGTCGGCGCAGGAGCAGGACGGCACCGTCGTGGACGATCACTCCGGCGACGACCTGCCGGTGGATGCCTGCGGCGTGGTCGGCTGCGGTGAGGGAGGCGAGGTCGGTCATGGCGATGTCGTGTCGTCCTCTCGGAGGTCGTGACTGTGGCTGATGATCTTCTCGAATGCGGTGATGTAGTCGGTGACGAGAGGGTTGTCGTCGTGGGGGACCGTCATCTTGAGGGTGCGGGAGCCCCCGGACAGGGACTGTCGGGGGTTCACGTGGCACTCCCCTGCGCCGCTCAGCGGTTGACCTCCCGCGCGTGATACGCCAACATAAGGTGAATAGTCTCGAATATTCTAGGGAGGCGCAGATGCGCGCTAGGTTCCTCGGGAAAGATCCAGAGTCCAACGTGGGTGACTCGCCTACGCTATTCGCGACGGATCGCACCGACCGTAAGACCTACATCGTGCAGGGCTGGAACGTGACCGACGTTCAAGCCCGCGCCGATGTGGGGCCGGTTCCTCCCGGTGAAGGCATTGTCGAGGTTCCAGAAGAAGTTTTGAAGTACTGGGTACGTAGGTATCAGGAGGGGGAACTCTGAATCGGTATATCGAGCCCGGCCCAGAGTTCGGACAACTATTTCGAGCGTTTGAGCATACGGCTTTTCGTCTGGAGGTCAGGGCCACCTATGCGCCACCATATGAGCGCGAGTCGTACGAAAAATTCCTAGCAGGTGAACCGTACGAGTTGCCGTGGATGCAAGATTGGCTGTCAATGGTGCGAGAGGCGACAGCTGAAGGGCGGCGTTTCATGCGAGTGCGAGTAGTTTCTCTGCCGCTGAGTGACTACAATCGATGGAGCTATGTTATTGCTCAGCACAATATTGCGGCAGGTGAGGATATTCGATATATCACCCATGAAAGTGCCCAGGAGGCAGGGCTGCCTGACAGCGACTACTGGTTGTTCGACTCGCGCCAACTCTTGCGAATGGAATTCGGTGAGGACAATCGTTTCGTTGGCGGTGAACTCATTGGTGACTCTGCCGAGATTGTCCAACACAACTATTGGCGTGATGTTGCTTGGCATCACGCGGTAAGACGGGATGAATTTGCCACCGCAGAACAATTCGGGCGCGCCCAACGTTCATGAGGCACGTGTCGCCTTGGGTAAGCGACTCCGTGAGCTGCGTCGCCGTGCTGGCCTGACGGGGATGCAGCTTGCGGAGTCGCTGTCATGGCCTCAGTCTAAGGTATCCAAGCTGGAGACTGCCAGACAAACGCCTAGCCCCGAGGATATTCGAGCCTGGATTAGGATTACCGATAGCGGTTCGCAAACCGAAGAACTGCTAACAGCGCTACAGACGCTTGAGGCGCAGCACGCAGAGTGGCAGCGCGTTCTAAACCCTGGGCTGCAACCCCATCAACAAAAGCTCTCTGAGTTAGACGCAAAAACCCGAGTTTTTCGCGCCTTTGAGGCAACGGTTATCCCGGGCTTGCTGCAAACAGCAGCGTATGCGAGGGCGCGCATGGCGCAAGGTGTCATTCTCTATAACGCCAATAACGATATTGGCGAAGCGGTGCGAGCTCGAATGAGGCGGCAAGAGTTGCTATATCGCGAAGATAAGCGATTTCATTTTGTTATCACGGAGGCTGCCCTGCGGCTGCGTTTGTCTGCGCCTAATGTCATGCTCGCCCAACTGGATCGCCTCGTTTCTCTTTCGACATTGCCTAATGTTCGTCTTGGCGTAATTAGTTCCAGCGCTCAATACGTGGTTGGCCCGTGGCATGGCTTTTGGCTCCGCGACAATGAGCGGGTTCTAATCGAAACATTTTCTGCCGAACTAAATTTAGTTCAAGCTCCAGAAATTGCGCTATACAGCAAAATCTTTGAACAATTCGCGGCGATTGCAACCTATGGGCGCTCTGCGCGAGAAATTATCACATGCGTGGCCGATGAGCTCGCTTCGGAAGCGTCGCCGGAGGGTGAGTGATTCTCCGCCGCTGAATCTCGCGAAAATCTGCTGAATATTCGAGAATAATTCTCGCCTTGTGTGTTTTGCCTGCTTAGGCTCCCGTCGTGTCCCGCAATCGGCGGGGGAGCTTCGGGAGGCCTGGTGGCGACGTTCGTTCCGTTGTTGGCGCGGGAGCAGGTTGAGCGGCTTCCGGCGCGTGCGCGTGAGGTGGTGGAGTACCGCAAGTCCGGATTGAGCCTGAACCACATTCAGGGGTGCCCGTTGGACTGCGCGTACTGCATCCGGCACACCTACGGCTTGTGGGATGCGCGGCAGCCCCGCGCGCTGATGTCGGACGCGGACGCGGTGGCCGAGCTGGTGGGACACCGCTACTTTCAGCCGCACGTGACGCCGGTTCAGGTGTTCAACCGGGCCACTGACCCGTTCTTGCCGAACGTCCGGCCGCATACGTTCGCGGTGTTGGAAGACCTGGATGAGCGCGGGCTTACCAATCACGTGCTGGTGATTACCCGGCACCAGATGAAGCCAGCCGACGTAGACCGGTTGAACCAGCTTCGGCACGTCAAGGTGACGTTGTTGTTCACGTACTCGGGTATCGACAACAAGCAGATCGAACCGTACCCGTCCCACGTGGCGGCGGAGTCGCTGAAACTAATGAGCGCTCCGGCACGGCGGAAGTACCGGACGGTGTTGTACTGGCGTCCGCTGGTGCCGGGCCTCAACGATTCCGACGAGCACCTGACGACGGCCCGCGAATTGGGGGAGCACGCCGACGCCACGGTATTTACGGGCCTGTTCTACCGCGCCGAAATAGCCGACTACTACAAAGCGAACGGCCTGCCGGAGCCGTACGACGAGACAGCGCGGCGCAAGATCGTTCCCGAGACCCTCGAAAAGCGTGTGTTGGCGGCGTTTCCGGCGTCGGCTCCGTTGTTCCGCAAAACGTCGTGTGCGGTGTCCTATGCGCACGGGTTGTCCGATTACAACGGGCATTACGGCATCCGGGAGCTATGCGATATCTGCCCGCTGTCGCAGGTGGAACTGTGTGCGGGCGCGCACCGTGTGCCGACCGCTGACCAGCTCCGGCATGCCGCCGCGTCGCTGCCGGAGGCTCGCGGCTTGGAGGTTGTCGAGGTCAGCGAGCAGGCGGTAGTGGTGGCGGGTTTGGACACGGAGCAGCCGCGCTACTACCTCCAACACGCGCTCGGGTTTCAGGTCCACGATGTAGCCCACCCGCACCGCAACCGGCGGCATGGGCGGGCTGAGATCGGATGGAAGGAAACCAGCGGAAATGACTGATTGGACGAGCCTTACCTATGTAGTCGTGGACGTGGAAGGCAACGGCCAGCAGCCCCCAGACCTTGTGGAACTGGCGGCGGTGCCAATCTATGGTGGTGTCATTGGTGAGCCGGCGAGTTGGCTGGTGAAGCCTGATCGGCCCATTACGCATTTCGCGCGCAAGATTCACGGCATCACTAACGACGACGTGACCGACGCCCCGACATTCGATGACGTCAAGGCCGACGTGTTGGACGCGCTGAACGCGCACGGTCTCAGGGCAGACGGGTTGATCGCGCATAACGCCCATGTGGATGTCGGGGTCTTGCAACGCAAGCTCGGGGATTGGGAATGCCCGGAAATCTTCGACACCCTCAAACTCGCCCGTCGCCTATTGCCGGACGCCGATAGCTACAAGCTCGGCGCTCTGGTGGACGCGTTCGAGCTGGCCGAGGGGCTGCCCGATGGACTCGCGCCGCACCGCGCAATCTACGACACGTTGGTGACTGCGCGGCTGTTCGTGCGCCTGGCGACCCGGCAGGACATGCGCCCGCTGACGCTGGAAGAGCTGCGCGACAAACCGGGAGGGGGCGAGGATGACACTCCGTCCCTTTTCTGACCGCGATCGTGGGTTGTTCGTCTCGGTGGACGGCCCCAGCGGCGCGGGTAAGTCCACTGTCGTGCAGCACTTGGCGCAACTGCTAGTTGCGTCCGGGGAGACCGTGCACACCACGGTCGAACCCTCTACCGGTCCTATCGGCGCGTTGGCGCGCGAGTTGACCGAGACCGTTACCGGCCGGGCTCTGGCGTGCCTGTACGCCGCCGATCGCTATCACCATGTGGAAACCGAGATCCGGCCTAAGCTCGCCGAGGGCGCAACGGTGATCGTTGACCGGTACATCCCCTCGGGTCTGGTGGTGCAACGGTTCGACGGTATCGACCCGGCTTTCCTGTGGAAGCTCAACGCCGAGGCCGACCGTCCCGACCTTGCGGTGATCCTGGAAGCCGACCCGGCTGTGATCGCGCAACGTCTCGGAGAGCGCGGAGCACACAACCGGTTCCAGCTCCGCCCCGGCAGCGCTCACGCGGAGATCCACTTCTACGCCCAGGCCACCGAGCGGTTGATACACGCCGGGTTCGACGTGATGCGGGTGGACTGCACCCAACCCGCTCACCACGCCGCCACGCGCATCGTGGAGCGGTTGACAACGTTCTTCGCGCCCGCGAAGGAGGCCCAGCGATGATGCCGGACCCGGTGTGCCGCATGGGTTTCGGGACCATGCAACTGATCGGCCCCGGCCACTGGGGCGCGGCCGACGACCCGGCCAACTCGATACAGGTTCTTCGGGACGCGGTGGATGCGGGCGTGACCCACATCGACACCGCCGATTCCTACGGCCCGTTCACCGCAGAGAAATACATCCGCAAAGCACTGCACCCTTACCCCGAGGGGTTGACCATCGCCACGAAGGGCGGCCTGACCCGGCAAGGCCCGAACCAGTGGGCACCGTGTGGCCGTCCCGAGTACCTGCGCCAATGCGTCGAGATGAGCTTGCGGCGACTCCAGATTGAACGAATCGAGCTGTACTACCTGCACCGCATTGACCCGGCCGTGCCGATGGAAGACCAACTTGCCGTGCTTGCCGACATGCAGAGAGAGGGCAAGTTGGGCCACATCGGACTATCTAAAGTCGACATGTCGCAGGTCCGCGAGGCAAGCAGGCTCGTGGATATCAAAGCGGTACAGAACAAGTACAACCTGACCAACCGCGCGTCGGAGTACGTGCTGAGCCACTGCGAACGCGCCGGAATCACGTTCGTGCCCTACGCCCCACTTGCCTCCGACGGGCTCACCCGCGCGGTCGGCGAGTTGGCGACTGTGGCCGCCAAACACGACGCCACCCCGGCACAACTCGCGCTCGCGTGGCTGCTGCACCACTCCCCAGCCATCACGGCCATCCCTGGTACCTCTGACCGTACGCACCTGGGTGAAAACGTTGCGGCGCAGCACATCAGGTTGACGGCCGAGGATATGACCGAGATTGAGGCGGCGTCAGGGCAGGGGGACGCATGAACCCCAAGCGCCCGAGCCCGTACCGCCCGAGTGTGAGGCCGTGATCGCGCTCGCCACACAGGTGCTCAACGACCACACCAACCCAGACAGTCCACCGAACTCGGGATGTCCGGGTCGCCGGGGGTGGCGGTGGTTGGCGTGTAACTGCCCTGCCGGATCTCCTCGCTGTGCGGAATGCCCGTCCCGAGGTGGATCACGGCGGGGGGAGCGCATGTCGGTGGGGCCACGCCCTGGTGGTGGGTGTAGGGACGTTCGGGGACGGTCCGGGCGGCGTCGGCGTCGGTGGTGACGGGCTGCCTTACCTGGAGCGGATTCTGGGTGTCGAGTTCGTTGACGATCCGCCTGCTGACGCCGTGACTGCGACACTGGCTCTCGCCGAGGATCGACATCATGGACCGACGCGGGTTCCTGACTGCCACCAGCGCGGCAAGCCTGAGCATGCTGGGCCTGACCGATCCCGACGCGGTGTCCCGTCAGCTGAGCCGTGCTACCGGATCGGTGCGGGTCGGTGCGGGCGAGGTGACCGCGATCCGCACCATGACCACCACCCTGGGAGACGCCGCCGCAGAGCTGGGCGGGGGACACGCCCGTCACTTGGCCGTGCGCTACCTCGTCGAGGACGTCGGCCCATGGCTGGCAGGCCGCTACACCGACCGCGTCGGACGGGAACTGCGCGCCGCCACGTCCGAGCTGACACACCTGGCCGGTTGGATGGCCCGGGACGCCGGTGCCGACGACCTCGCCGCGCGGTACTACGACCACAGCTACCGCCTGGCCACCGAAGTCGGGGCCGGGGCCGAGGAACTCGCGGCCACCGCACTACGCGGTCTGGCCGAACGCGCTACCGACGCAGGCGACATCCCGACCGCACTGGCCGTCGCGGAGGCCTGCGCGCAACGCGGCCGTGACCTCGCCAACCCGAAGGCCAGGGCGTACTACGTCACCACCCATGCCCGCGCCGCTGCGGCAGCCGGGGACCGCATCACCGCATCTCGGCTGTTGAGTGCGGCGCAGGCGGCGATCGAGACCGCCCCGACCACACCAGGTCGGTCCTGGGCCTCGCACTACAGCCATGGCCGCTGGGCACACGACGCCGGGATGATCCTTGCGAGGCTGGGGGACCACCGCGCCGCAGCGGAGCACCTCCACCTCGCCCTGGACATCCACGGCCTGGACCGCCGCCGCAGCCGCGCCCTCGTCCTGGCAGACCTCGGTGGAATCCAGCTCGCCCAGGGCGCCGTCGATGCGGCCCTGGCCACCTGGACGGAGTTCCTCGACGTCGCAGACGGCGTCCGATCGGTACGCATCACCGACAGCATCGGCGCCATCGGCACCCGCCTGCCTGCTACCGCTGGCGCCGAGGAACTGCGCGAGCGGATCGCCGGAGAGTCGGGGCTGCCCGGCTGAACTCAGGAACAGCCGGGTCGGCTGTGGCAGTCAGCTTCGTATGGGCACCGAGTTCGCGTGGCGGCGCGCCGAGCGCGGCCACGGTGCGAGACCTGGGCGGGCGGCGCCGCGTGTGGGGGGAGACACGCGAGCCTGCGTACCGTCGCCTCGGGCGACCGGCGCCGTGACAGACCCGGCGGGACACACCGGACGTGACGCTCGCCGCCCTCGCGCTCGCCCGATCGGGTGGCGCGGGCGGTTACCGTATCCGGTCATGGACCTGCTCGTCGTGGATCACCCGCTGGCCAAGGCCAGGCTCAGCACCATGCGGGATGCCCGCACCGACAGCCCCACCTTTCGGGCGGCACTGCATGAGCTGACCCTCATGCTGGTGTACGAGGCCACCAGGAACGCCCCGGTGGTCACCGAGCGGATGCACACCCCGGTCGCCCGCACCGACGGGTACCGGCTGAAGAATCCGCCGCTGTTGGTGCCGGTGCTTCGGGCGGGTCTCGGCATGGCCGACCAGGCGCATCAGCTCATCCCGGACGCGCAGATGGGCTTCGTGGGCCTGGCCAGGGACGAGGAGACCCTCCAGCCGACCCCGTACCTGGAGTCGCTGCCCGCCGACCTCTCGGGCCGCCCGGTGTTCGTGCTCGACCCGATGCTGGCCACCGGCGGATCGATGGAGTACACGATCCGCCTGCTCACCGATCGCGGCGCCACCGATGTCACGGCGCTGTGCGCGCTGGCCGCGCCGGAGGGGATCGAGCGGCTGCGTGCCATGGCGGCACCGCCTCGGATCGTGACCGCCAGCATCGACGAGCGTCTGAACGAGTCGGGCTTCATCGTCCCGGGCCTGGGCGACGCGGGGGATCGGCAGTACGGCGCCGTCTGACGTCCGTTGTTCCGCCCCGGCGGCCGGGGGTGTGCCTCGGTCGCCGAGGGCGAGGATCGTCTCCCTGCCGCACGCCGGCGCCGGGTTAGAAGACGAGCCCGGTTCTCCACGAGCCGAATCCGACTCCTGCCGTTCTCACCAGGGTCCGGCCCGCCCCGGCCGTCCAGAGCCGGGGCCTCCGGGCCGGACCACGGCCCGATGACGACGTCGCGCGCCGCGTCTCCGCCGCCCGCCGCCTCGCCCAGCCCGGTCGCCTGCCGCCCCGGTCCGGTGCACGTCCGCCCGAACCGGAGAAGCCGCCGTCCACCGCGACGTCCGCCCGTTGTCCGGCCGATCTCGCTGGGCCGATCGAGTGAGGCGACTGGTCTAGACCTTGACATGGAGTGGTCTGGACCACATCGTCAGATCATCGATCGAGAGCCAGTGCACTTCCCGGAGCCTCCTTGGTCGAGCGGTGTCCCCACGCTCGGCGCGCCACACCGCCTTCCCGGCACCTGATTCTCAAGCGTTCCCCGACCGAGCCCTGCGTCCGTTCGGCCAGGCGAGCTGCCCGGCCTCGGCGCCGCACCGGTCGGTCCGGTCCCGAATCGCTAGGAGTGTCCATGTCCAGACCGAGACGTCGATGGCAGTTACCCGTCCTGGCCGCCGCCGCCCTGCTGACCGCGGGCGTCACCACCCTTCCCGTGACGGCGCAGGAGCGCAGTCCTGAATCGATGACGCAGGCGTCCCAGACCTCGGATGCCGCGCTCGACCAGGACGGCTACCGCAAGATCGGTTACTTCACACAGTGGGGTGTCTACGACCGGAACTACCTGGTCAAGAACATCGACACCTCGGGGTCGGCCGCATCGCTGACCCATATCAACTACGCGTTCGGCAACATCACCGAACAGGGCGAGTGCTTCCAGGCCAACCAGCTCGGGCAGGGCGATGCCTGGGCGGACTACCAGCGTCGCTACACCGCCGAGCAGAGCGTGAGCGGCGTGGCAGACGTCTACAACCAGCCGTTGGCAGGCAACCTCAACCAGCTCCGCCAGCTCAAGGAGAAGTACCCGCACCTGCGGGTGCAGATCTCCTTCGGCGGCTGGACCTGGTCCCAGCACTTCTCCAACGCGGCGGCCACCGCCGAGTCCCGTCGCGCCCACGTCGAGTCCTGCATCGACATGTGGATCCGCGGCGACCTGCCGGTCATGGGCGGCGACCCGCAGGGCGGCCCCGGCGCCGCGCTCGGCGTCTTCGACGGCGTGGACCTCGACTGGGAGTGGCCCGGCTCCGAGGGCGCGCCGGGCAACGTGATCCGGCCGGAGGACCGGGAGAACTTCACGCTGCTGCTCCAGGAGTGGCGCACCCAGCTCGACGCGATCGGCGCCGAGCACGGCAAGGAGTATGAGCTCAGCGCGTTCCTGCCCGCCGACCCGGAGAAGGTCGACCTCGGCTTCGACGTGCCCGCGGTCTTCGAACAGCTCACCTTCGGGACGCTGCAGGGTTACGACTATCACGGCGGCTGGGACCCGACCACCAACCACCAGTCCGCGCTGCGGCTCGGTGAGAACGAGCCGGGGCCGCTGTTCGTCTCCGGCGAGGTGGTCGTGGACAAGTGGCTCGACGAGGGTGCGCCCGCCGACAAGCTCGTCCTCGGCGTCCCGTTCTACAGCCGAGGCTGGACCGGCGTGACCGGCGGCGGCGACGGTCTGCACCAGCCTGCCGCAGGTCCGGCACCCGGCCGGTACGAGGCGGGAATCAACGACTACAAGCTGATCAAGCCGTTGGTGGGCTCCTCCACGCTGCACCGAGATGAGGCCACCGGTCAGGCCTGGCTGTTCGACGGCAGCACGTTCTGGACCTACGACGACCCGACCGAGATGGTGCGCAAGGCCGACTACGTCCGGGAGCGCGGCCTGTCCGGCGCGATGATCTGGTCGCTGGACGGCGACACCCCGGACGGCGAGCTGATGGCCGCCCTCGACGGCGAACTGCCCAGCGACCCGAACCCGCCCGGCGAGCCCGGTGAACCCGGGGAGCCGGGAGAGCCCGGCGAGCCGGGCGACTGCACGGCGGCGGCGTGGAGCGCATCCGGCGTCTACACCGCCGGTGCGGTGGTCTCCCACGGCGGCCACGAATGGCGGGCGAAGTGGTGGACGCAGGGCGAGACGCCGGGCACCACTGGTGAATGGGGCGTCTGGGAGGACCTGGGAGCCTGCTAGACCCGGAACCCGACCCCCGACGGGCCGCCTCGTCTGGTAGGTCTCGGGCGTGAAGGGCATCGGTCAGCCACCCGGTGCCCTTCACGTGACCCTGCGGCCTTCCGCCCGAGCCGAGCGGCCGTGCCGAGCGGCCGTGCCGAGCGGCCGAGCCGAGCGACCACGCCGCGTGGATCGGCCATCGCCGCGAACGGGCGAGGTGCCGGGCGGCGTGAGTCGGCAGGGGCGTCGGGACGGGACCGGCGAAACCGTCGTCGGGCGGCACCGGACCTGCCATGCGACCGGCGGTCGAACCGTCAGGCCGCAGGCCTCCTGCGCCAGCCCCGGATGTTCGCCGTGAGCGCCTCCCGACAGATTCCCGCCGAGACCTCCACCGCCGCGAAGCCGCCGTCCAGCTCCAACGAGACGAGACCGTGGACCATCGCCCAGCAGGCGTAGGCGATGTCGTGTGCGGGGCGGTCGACGAGCAGGCCTTCCTCGATGCCGCGCTCCACGGTCGCCACGAGGGGGCGCATCGCCTCCGTCGCGGCCTGGGTCGCGGCCTCGTCGGCCTCCAGTGCCGTCGAACCCGAACGCTGGAACATCACCGCGTACAGATGCGGATCGGCCAGCGCGCTGCCCCGATAGGCCATGCCGAGTTCCAGCAGGTCCTCGGTCGGATCATCGGTGCGTGCGACGGCGTCGAGCCGCCTGCGCAGTCGCTGGAACGCCTCGATGTACACCGCCCGCAGCACGGCGGCCTTGCTACCGAACAGCGAGTACACGGCCGTGGTCGACGTGCCTGCGTCGGCCGCGAGTCGGCGCAGACTCAGACCCTCCGTGCCGTGGGTGGAGATCAGCTCGCCTGCCCGATCGAGCAGCCGTAGCCGCAGCTGGTCATCGTGAATCCGGGGCCGAGCCATCCTGCGAGGATAGCCGGCACGGCCCGGACCGAGGTCGGGCTCGGCGCCTCGTCGCAGGTTCTCGCGGGCCGTCCGGCCGCCATGGGGCCGCCGGACCACCGTGGTCCGAACGCCGATGCCGCCCGGTGGCGCGCAGAAATCGTCCTGGAGCGCGGTGATACCACTCCGGTACCATGGCGGGCATGGCGATGACACTGCGACTCACCGACGAGGAGAACCGCAGGCTTGCGGAACTCGCCGCGTCCGAGGGTCGGTCCAAGCAGGAGATCGTCCGGCTCGCGCTGGCCGATCGGTGGTCCAGGCAGCAGCGCGACGGCGAGCTGGGCGAGGTCCTCGGCCGGGTGCTGCCGCGCTATCAGGGTCTGTTGGACGGGCTGGGCCCTGCCTGAGTCACCCGACATGACGACCGAGTACCTCGATGCCAGTGATCTCTTCGTTCTCGCCACCGCGGTCACCGGCGGTGATGTGGTGGTGCGTGACCTCGGCCTGCTCGATGCGGCCGCCCACCGGCCTCGTGCGGTCGTGCTGGGGATCGAGGCCTACGAGACCCTGTGGCTGAAGGCCGCGGCGCTGCTGGACTCGCTGGTCCGCAGCAGGCCGCTCGCCGAGGGCAACTGGCGTCTCGGCTGGGTCGCGGCGGTCACGTTATGTGACATCAACGGCTGGTGGATCGATGCGGAGGACGAGGTCGCGATCGATCTTGTCCGGCAGGTCTCCGCAGGCACGCTGGAGCCACGCGAGCTGGCGGGCCGCCTCGAAGGCTGGGCAGTCCCCAAGGCCGCCGAGCCCGACTGACCAGCAGATCTTCCGCCGGGTGCCGGCCTCGTCGCCGCACCTCCGTGCCATCCGGGCGACCGGGCACCGCCGTCGGAGGCCCTCGATCCGGAACAATCTCGTCGCCGACGGTCACACCCGAAGCCTTGTGCTGGAGTGCACTCCAGCTCCTACTGTCCTCAACGTGAGTTACTCGATCGCACAGGCGGCAGCACACAGCGGGCTGTCGATCGACACCCTGCGTTATTACGAACGCATCGGGCTGGTCGATCCCCCGGCGCGAGACAGCGCCGGGCGGCGGGCGTACTCCGACGAGGACTTCCGATGGCTGTCCTTCCTGACTCGGCTGAGAACCACGGGGATGCCCATCCGGTTGATGCGGGAGTACGCGCGGCTTCGGCTCCTCGGCGGCGGAACCGCATCGCGCCGCAGGCAGATCCTGGCCGACCATCGCAAGGAGGTCGGCGACCGGATCGCCGAGTTGCAGACCTGCGCCGACATCCTGGATTTCAAGATCTCCCATTACGAACAGATCGAGCGCGGCGGGCAACCGACGTCTGACGCTCAGGAGGCGACCGCATGACCTTTCCGGAACGCAGGCTGGGCGCACTGACCACCTCGGCACAGGGCCTCGGCTGCATGGGGATGAGCGAGTTCTACGGGCCGGGTGACGACACCGAGTCCATCGCCACGATCCACCGCGCCCTCGAACTCGGCGTGACCCTGCTGGACACCGCCGACATGTACGGGCCGTCCACCAACGAGCAGCTGGTCGGCCGGGCACTGGCAGGCAGGCGTGACCAGGCTGTGCTGGCCACCAAGTTCGGCTTCATCCGAGGCAGTGACCCCAAGGCCAGGGGCGTCGACGGCAGCCCCGCTTACGTCCGCAAGGCCGTGGAGGGCTCGCTGGGTCGACTCGGCGTGGACCACATCGACCTCTACTACCAGCACCGCGTCGACCCGAACGTGCCGATCGAGGACACCGTCGGCGCGATGGCCGAGCTGGTCGCCGAGGGGAAGGTCCGCCACCTGGGTCTGTCGGAGGCAGGCGCCGCGACCATCCGCCGTGCCCACGCCGTGCATCCGATCGCGGCGGTGCAGTCGGAGTGGTCGCTGTGGTCCAGGGACATCGAGGCCGAGGTCGTGCCGACCTGTCGTGAGCTGGGCATCGGTCTGGTGCCGTACTCGCCGCTGGGCCGGGGTTTCCTGACCGGCAGGTTCACCGCGACCGAGGACTTCGGGGCCGAGGACTTCCGGGTCGACCAGCCTCGCATGTCGCCGGAGAACCTCGCCCACAATCTCGCGCTCGTGGCGGCGCTGCGGGCCTTGGCGGTCGAACGGGGCGTCACTGCGGGTCAGCTCGCGTTGGCGTGGGTGCAGCACCAGGGCACGGACGTCGTCCCGATCCCCGGCACCAAGCGGCGTCGCTATCTGGAGGAGAACGCGGCCGCCGTGGACATCACGCTCAATGCCGAGGAGCTGGCGCGCATCGAGCAGGCCGTGCCCGCCGACCAGGTGGCGGGCACTCGGTACCCCGAGGCGGGCATGCGGATGCTCAACGGCTAACGCTCGAACGCCGGGGACGGCGTGTTCCGGCCGGGCGGTGGAACTCGGCGCCGCAACCGGGCGGGACAGCCGCCCGGCGGGACGAGAGTGCCGTCCGACGAGGGCGACCGGACGCCGTGACGACGCGCGGATCCACGTGCGTCGTCACGGCCTCGAGTTCCTGGTGACCGGCCACGAGCTCGTGGTGACCGTCGATCGGCACCTCAGCCGAGCAGGGCGGCGACCTCGACGCGGAGCGCGGCGATCCGGCCCTGAGCGCGTGCCCTGGCCGCCTCGAGTTCCGCGGTCCCCGCGCCTGCCTCGCGCGCCGGGTCGGCCGCAGGCGTTCCGGCGCCGCTCTCGGTGGACCCGCCGTCGGCCGCCGGGCCGTTCGAGACGGGCTCGACCACCTCCAGGTAGGCCTTCACCTTCGGCTCGGTGCCGGAGGGCCGCACCACCACTCGCAGCCCCGCCCCACGCAGCACGATGACGTCCGAACGCGGCAGCAGGTCTTCGGCCTCGACGTCGACGCCCGCCAAGGAGGTCGGGGTCGCGGTGCGCAGCTGTCGCATCACTCGGGTTCCGGCGGCGACCTCGGGCAGCCGGACCGAGAGCTGCTCGGTGAGATGCACGCCGTGGCGGATCGCCAGCTCGTCGAGCACGTCCCACAGGTTCCGGCCCGTCGCCCGCAGCCAGGCCGCCAGGTCCGCGCCCAGCACGGCCGCTGAGATGCCGTCCTTGTCTCGCACCGAGTCCGGCGCCACGCAGTGGCCCAGCGCCTCCTCGTAGGCGTAGACGAGGCCGGTGCCCGCGCCGTCTCCCGACCGCACCAGCCACTTGAACCCGGTCAGCGTCTCGTCGTAGCGCACCCCGTGCGCGGCGGCCATCGCCTTGAGCTGCGAAGAGGACACGATGGTCGTCGCCACCAACGGGTCCGGATGCGCCGTGCGGTCCAAGGTGGACAGCAGGTGATGTGCCAGCAGCACCCCGGTCTCGTCGCCGCGCAGCATCTGCCACACCCCGTCGCGTCCGCGTGCCCCGAGCGCACACCGGTCCGCGTCCGGGTCCAACGCCACCGCCAGGTCGGCCGAGCACTCCTCGGCCAGGGCCAGCAGCGCGTCCACGGTCCCCGGCTCCTCCGGGTTCGGGAAGCTCACGGTGGGGAAGTCGGGATCGGGCACCGCCTGTTCGGCGACCACGCGGACGTCGGTGAATCCCGCCGACCGCAGCGCCGCCACCAGCGACTCGCCGCCGACGCCGTGTAGGGGGGTGGCCGCGATCCGCAGGCCCTCGCGGTCGACGGCGCCCGGCCCGCCGGGCGCCTGTGTCGTTGTGCCCGGTTCGTTGGTTGTTGGTGTCGTTGTGCCCGGTTCGTTGGTTGTTGGTGTTGTTGTGCCCGGTTCGTTGGTTGTTCGCGTCGTCGTGCCCGGCGAGAGCGCACGTGGCGGAGCGGGCCTGGTCACGGCCGAGGCGGCGGCCAGGTAGTCCTGCACGATCGAGTCGTCGACGACCCCGCTGGGCCGTCCGCGCGGGACGGAGATCGCGGCGGGGGCCGCCTCGATCGCCGCCTCGATCTGCCGGTCGGCGGGCGGCACGATCTGCGTGCCGTCGCCGAGATACACCTTGTAGCCGTTGTCCTGCGGCGGATTGTGCGACGCGGTGATCTGCACGCCTGCGACGGCCCGCAACGCGCGCACCGCGTACGCGAGCACGGGCGTCGGCAACGGCCGGGGCAGCACCCTGGCGTCGAAGCCTGCCGAGGCGAGGACCCCGGCGGCGTCCTCGGCGAACTCGGCCGAGCCGTGCCGGGCGTCGCGGCCGACCACGACGATCCCGCCGCCGTGGCCCTGCCGGGTCAGCCACTCCGCCAGCCCTGCGGTGGCCCGCACGACGACGGAGCGGTTCATCCCGTTCGGCCCGGCCCGCAGCGGCCCGCGCAGCCCGGCCGTGCCGAAGGTCAGCGTCGCCGACATCCGGTCGGTCAGCTCCCGGTGCGCTGCCTCGTCACCGCCCATCGAGCTTGCGAGAAGTCGCTGGAGTTCGGTGCGTGCCTCGGGATCGACGTCGTCGGCCATCCAGCGGAAGGCCGCGTCGCGCAGCTTCGGCGACAGCGGGCTCACAGCCGGATCACCAGCTCGCGCAGCAGGCCGCCCAGTTCGGACGCGGCCTGTCGGCCTGCCTCGACGACCTCTTCGTGGTTGAGGGCCTCGCCAGAGAGGCCTGCGGCGAGGTTGGTGACCAGGGAGAGCCCGAAGACCTCCGCGCCTGCCGCCCTGGCCGCGATCGCCTCCAGCACCGTGGACATGCCGACCAGGTCGGCGCCCAGCGTGCGCAGCATCCTGATCTCGGCGGGCGTCTCGTACTGCGGCCCCGGCATTCCGGCGTAGACGCCCTCGGTGAGGGCGGGATCGATCGTGGCGGCCAGCGCCCGAAGCCTCGGCGAGTAGAGGTCGGTGCAGTCGACGAATCGCGGCCCGGTCAACGGCGAGGCGGCCGTCATGTTCAGGTGGTCGCCGATCAGCACCGGCTGGCCGACGTGCATGCCCGCACGCAGTCCGCCTGCGGCGTTGGTCAACAACACCGTCTGACAGCCTGCGGCGGTCGCGGTGCGCACACCGTGCACGACCGGGGCGACGCCCATGCCCTCGTACAGGTGGATGCGGCCGAGGAGCACCAGGACGTGCCTGCCCTCGACCTCGACGGAGCGCACGGTGCCGCCGTGACCGGCGACGCTGGGCGCGATGAAGCCCGGCAGCTCGTTCATCGAGATCTCGGCGCTCGGCTCGCCGAGCACGTCGGCGGCGGGCCGCCACCCGGAGCCCAGCACGATGGCGATCTCGTGGTGGAGCTGTCCGGTCAACTCGGCCAGCATCGCCGCCGCCGCGCTGGCCACGGCGGACGGGTCGACGTTCCTGGTCGCGGTCGGCGGCGCAGGCGAGACCTCGGGCACTGCCGAGCCTGCGGCGGGGACGGTCGTCACGGGAGGTACAGCGTCATTGCCGGTCACGTCCTGGAGCTTAGAGCCTGTCTTCGGTCCCTCTCCCGTCGTGAGCGGGGATCGGCGTGGATGAGCTGCCAGGCGGAGGAGGGAGCCATGGCGGAGTCATGGTGACCGACGACAACGCCGCAGGTCGCCGCGCCGGCCCCGCGCAACAGGAAAGAGGGGTCGAAGAGAGGCTCTCGGCCTGTCTTCGATCCCTCTGGAGTCGTGAGCAGGGATCGGCGTGGATGAGCTGCCAGGCGGAGGAGGGAGCGATGGCGGAGTCATGGTGACTGACGACAACGCCGCAGGTCGCCGCGCCGGCCCCGCGCAACAGGAAAGTGGGGATTGAAGACAGGCTCTCAGAGGCTGTCGGTCGCCCGTCTCGTCGATGTGCGCTGGATCAGCCTGGTAGCGCCGCGCGGTGGGCGGGGCGGATGTCGCCGGACACGGTCTGGCGCGGCTCCGTCCGACGACGGCGGCGTGGCGAGTGACACGGCTCGGCCTCCGCCCTCAGCGGAGGATGAAGCCGTCCGAGACGTGCTCGAAGATGCGGCTGCCCGCCCCCTCCGTGTCCGTGGGCACCGTCACCGACAGCACCCACAGATCCTCGTTCCTCGGCCGCAGACTGGCGAAGGTGCTGCGCCGCAGTTCGCCTTGGTGGGCATTGCTCGTCAGCCCTCGGTCCACCATCCGATAACTGATCGCCCGATCCGGCTCGTCGCCGTCCTGGTGAGTCCCCAGGGTCGTGTCGCTCTGCATCAGCACCTCGCCGGTACTGCTGGTCGACGTGTTCCCGAGGTATGCGAGGTAGCCCGCGACGTCGGCGTCGGGGTAGAGCCCGACGAAGCGCTGAACGGAGATCATCCGGCTGCCGTCCGGAGAGAGATAGCGGTGCAGGACGCTCGCGCCGAGCTCGCCGTCTCGGTGCTCGTAGAAGGTGAGCCAGTCCGCGGGCACGTCCACCGTGTACCGCCCGGCCGTCGAACCGGCCGAGTCATCGCCGCCCGTTGCGGTGTCGGTGCGTCGCTCGTATCGGGGCTCGGGCGTGCCGGGGCCTCGGGTGCCGTCCGCGTCCCGACCGCTCGACGGCAGCGCGGTCTCGCCTGCCAGCGTCCTGGTGATGGCGAAGCCGCCCGCTGCGGCGGACAGGAACAGCACGGTCGCCAGCAGCAGCGTCGTGAGCCTGCGGCCGCGTCGGGGCCGGTGGGCCGAGGTCCGATCCTGCGGCGGTGCGCGGAACGCGGCGGACCGGGTGCGTGGCGGCGCCTGCTGGGGCGCGGTGAAGGGCAGCGGTCCTGGATCACTGGCCAGCGGCGTGTGCGGAACCGCCGTGGGGGCGGGTCGCCGGATGATCACCGTGTCGGAGTCGGCGGCGTCGTCCTCGACCCGGGGCACCTCCTCGGTGTGACCCGGCTCCTCGGGGCGCGTCGGCGGCTGGTCGTGCTGCACCGGCCGGGCGCAGGCCTGCTCCTCGTCGGACTCCCCGTCCTCGGCGTACTCCTCCTCGGCGTACTCGTCCTCCGCGTGCTCGTCCTCGGCGTCGAGCAGCGCCGAGACGCCCGCCGTCGAGTCCGGCAGTAACGGCTGGAGTCGGCGGCGCACCTCGGCCAACGGCAGGCGCAGTGCGGCATCCTTGACCATCAGTCCGCTGATCAACGGGGCCAGCGGGCCGCCGCAGGTCGGCTGCGGGACGGCGCCGTGCACCACCTCGAACACGGTCGCCACCGGGTCCGCTCCCGAGGAGTACGGCGGCTGTCCCTCGACGGCGGCGAAGAGCGTCGCCCCCAGCGCCCACAGGTCGGCGGCGGGCGTGACCGCGCCACCGGAGGCGACCTCCGGGGCGATGTAGCTCGGGGTGCCCAGCATGAGCCCCGTCGCGGTCAGCGTGGTCTCCGCGACGTTGCGGGCGATGCCGAAGTCGGTGAGCTTGATCTGTCCGTCGCGCCCGACCAGCACGTTGCCCGGCTTCACGTCGCGATGGGTGATTCCGGCCCGGTGCGCGGCCTCCAGCGCGGCGGCGAGCGAGTCGGCGACCAGCGCGGCCTCCTGCCTGGCGAGCGAGCCGTGTCGGAGCAGGACTTCAGCGAGGCTGTTGGAGGGCACCAGCTCCATGACGACGAACGGCTCGCCGTCGTGACGGGCGACGTCGAAGAGCGTGACGACGTTCGGGTGGGAGAGGACGGCGTTGGCCCGTGCCTCCCGCATGGTGCGTTCGCGCAGCTCGTCGGCCTCCGCCGACGGGATGCCCACCGGCAGCAGGACCTCCTTGACCGCCACCTGACGATGCAGGAACTCGTCATAGGCGGCCCAGACCGTGCCCATCGCGCCTCTGCCCAGGAGCTGATGCAGGCGATACCGCCCGGCGATCAGGCGGTCACCATCCGGCGACGGAGTGCTTCTGGTGGGCACGGATTAGTTCTCCCCTCAATTCGGGACCTCTACGTTGTACGTCACGGGACCCTTGACCGTGGATCTATCGACCGTGGGCGCCACGGAGGGTTCACCGACGACCACAGCACAGGAAGGCTTCCATGATGGGTGACGCACGGCGGGCGGAATCCGGATTCGAGATCCGGTCGGTGTACCGGCCTGCCGACGTCGACGAGGAGGCCGGCCCGCCCGAACGGATCGGCGAACCGGGGAGTTACCCGTTCACCAGGGGTGTCTACCCCACGATGTACACCCAACGGCCCTGGACGATGCGGCAGTACGCGGGCTTCGGCACGGCGAGTGAGTCCAACGCCCGGTATCACCAGTTGATCAAGGCGGGCACCACCGGACTGTCGGTGGCCTTCGACCTGCCCACTCAGATGGGCTATGACTCCGACGAGTACATCGCGCACGGCGAGGTCGGCAAGGTCGGCGTCGCGATCGACTCCGTCGAGGACATGCGCACCCTGTTCGACGGCATTCCCCTGGGCGGGGTCTCCACCTCGATGACCATCAACGCGCCCGCGAGCGTCCTGCTGCTGCTTTATCAGATCGTCGCGGAGGAACAGGGCGTCGACCCGGCGAAGCTGACCGGGACGATTCAGAACGACGTGCTCAAGGAATACATCGCGCGCGGCACCTACATCTATCCGCCCGCCCATTCGCTGCGGCTGATCACCGACATCTTCGCCTACTGCAAGGAGGTGCTGCCGAAGTGGAACACGATCTCGATCTCGGGCTATCACATGGCCGAGGCGGGGGCGACGCCCGCGCAGGAGATCGCGTTCACCCTGGCCAACGGCATCGAGTATGTGCGTGGCGCCATCGCGGCGGGCCTGTCGGTCGACGACTTCGCGCCTCGACTGGCCTTCTTCTTCGTGTCCAGGACCTCGTTGCTGGAGGAGGTCGCGAAGTTCCGGGCGGCCCGTCGGATCTGGGCTCGGGTCATGAAGGAGGAATTCGGCGCGACGAGTCCGAAGTCGTTGACGCTGCGTTTCCACACGCAGACCGCGGGCGTGCAGCTCACCGCACAACAGCCCGAGGTCAACATGGTCCGGGTCACCATTCAGGCATTGGCGGCGGTGTTCGGCGGAACCCAGTCGCTGCACACGAACTCCTATGACGAGGCGATCGCGCTGCCGACGGAGAAGGCGGCCAGGCTGGCGCTGCGCACGCAACAGGTGATCGCCTTCGAGAGCGACCTCACCGCCACCGTCGACCCCTTCGCCGGGTCGTACGCGATGGAGGCGATGACCGACGAGGTCGAGGCCGCGACGCTGGCTCTGATGGCGAAGGTCGAGGAGCGCGGCGGCGCGGTGGCGGCAATCGAGGAGGGGTTCCAGAAGTCCGAGATCGAGGAGACCGCGTACCAGAACTCTCGCGAGATCGACGGCGGCGAGCGGGTCGTGGTGGGCCTCAACCGGTTCACCATCGACGTCGAGGAGCCCTACGAGCCGTTGCGCGTGGACCCGACCATCGAGGAGGCGCAGGCCGCCCGGCTCGCCCGGCTCCGGGCCGAGCGCGACGACGCGGAGGTGAAGTCTGCGCTCGCCGAGCTGACCGAGACGGCGAAGGGGACGGGCAACGTGCTATACCCCATGAAGCGAGCGCTCGTCGCGCGGGCTACCGTCGGTGAGGTGTGTCACGCATTGCGCTCGGTCTGGGGGACGTACGTCCCCTCGGAGGTCTTTTAGCGGACGCAAGAGGGTCAAACCCGGTATCGGTGCAGGTCGCAAGCCTGCGCCCAGTGGGCGACGTCGACCGTGAGAGCGGGCTCGACGCCGCTTTCCGCGCTGCCCTCACACCAGTCTCACGCGCTCTCGATCCTCGAGAACGGCGGCGATCGGCTGTGCCGATGCAAGAAGCCCGGTTAAGCGACCGTAGGATTTCCCTTGTCCCGCGCAGTGCCCGACGGACCTGACAGTCCGCCATGCCACGTGCCTGCGTGGGTCGTGACCAGGCGATCCACCCGAGTCACGGAGGAGCGATGAGCGAACTCGACCAGGCGGCGGAGCCGTGCGGGAGGAGGTTCGCGTGCTTCTGCTTGTGACGGCTCACCTGCTGCTTGCGGGCCTGTTGCCCATGCTTGTGCGCAGGATAGGCCGCTGGGCCTTCGCGCTGGCCGCGATCGTCCCGGCCGCCACACTGCTGTGGTCTCTCGGCAGGCTCTCCGCCGTGTTGGGGGGAGAGGCGCCCGTCGAGACCTTCGCCTGGGCGCCGAGCATCGGTCTGGAAGTGGCGCTGCGTCTCGACGCGCTCTCGATGTTGATGATCTTTCTGGTCTCGGGGCTCGGCGCGCTCATCCTCGTCTACTGCGTCTATTACTTCGGCTCGCACGGTGAGGGCATCGGACGGACCTCCTCGCTGCTGCTCGCCTTCGCGGGCGCGATGTTCGGTCTCGTCGTCGCCGACGACCTCATCAGCCTCTACGTCTTCTGGGAATTGACGACGGTCTGCTCCTTCCTCCTGGTCGGACAGGACGGGACCGGCAAGAAGATGCGCCGCTCGTCGGTGCAGGCCCTGTTGGTGACCGTGTTCGGCGGGCTGACGATGCTGATGGGCATCATCATGCTCGGCCACGCCGCAGGCACCTTCCGCATCTCGGAGATCGTCGCCGATCCGCCCGCAGGCGGGGGCGTCACGATCGCCGTGGTGCTCGTCCTGATCGGCGCCTTCACGAAGTCGGCGCAGGTCCCGTTCCACCCGTGGCTGCCCGGTGCCATGGTCGCGCCGACGCCGGTCAGCGCCTACCTGCACGCGGCTTCCATGGTCAAGGCAGGCGTCTACCTGGTCGCGCGGCTGGCACCTGCCTTCGCCGATCAGACCGCGTGGTGGCTGCCGGTGGCGGTGATCGGCATCTGGACGATGCTGATCGGCGGCGTCCGCGCCCTGTTCCAACACGATCTGAAGACCATGCTGGCCTACGGAACGGTGAGTCAGCTCGGCTTCCTCATGGTGTTGACGGGGACCGGCACCTATATCGGCGCCATCGCGGGCGCGACGATGCTGCTGGCGCACGGGCTCTTCAAGGCGGCGCTGTTCCTGATCGTCGGGATCATCGATCACCAGACGGGGACCCGGGACATCCGGAAGCTGTCCGGGCTCGGCAGACGATTCCCCGGCCTGGCCGTCCTGGCCGTGCTCGCGGCGGGCTCGATGGCCGGGCTGCCGCCGATGCTCGGTTTCCTCGGCAAGGAGGCGGCCTTCCAGGCGCTCCTGGAGAGCGGGGGCACCGTCGATCTGCTGGTGCTGGCGGGACTGGTCGTCGGTTCGGTGCTGACCGTCGCCTACAGCATCCGGCTCGTCTGGGGCGCCTTCGGCGACAAGCCCGGCGTCGAGCCGATCGCCGCTCCCTCCCCGGCCCTGGGACTCGTGCTTCCCGCCGCGATCCCGGCGCTCGCCGGCCTGGTGCTGGGGCTGTGGTCGGCCCCGGTCTACGGGCTGGTGACGCCCTACGCCGAGGCGTTCCGCTCCGGAGGCGAGAGCTATTACCTGGCGCTGTGGCATGGATTCAACCTGCCGCTGCTGCTGTCGGTGGTAGTCGTGGTGCTGGGCGTGCTGCTCTACCGGCTCCGTGAGCGGTCCAGCGCCGAGAGCGGGCCGCAGATCCCGCACTTCCTGCAGGCGCAGACGCTCTACGACCGCTCGGTCCTCTCGCTGGAGGTGATCTCCTACGGCGTGACCGGCCGACTCCAGGTGGGTTCGCTGCCCACCTACCTCGGCATCATCCTGCTCACGATGTTGTTCATCCCCGGCACGGCGGTGCTGACCGGCACCACGTTCCTCGGGGAGCAGCAGCTCTGGCACTCCGCGGTGCAGGTCCCGCTCGCCGTGTTGGTGTGCATCGCGGCCATCGCCCTGACGATGGTGCGACATCGCATGACGGCGGTGCTGCTGACCGGTGCGATCGGCTACGCGATCGGCGCGTTCTTCATCGTCGACGGAGGCCCGGACCTGGCGCTGGCTCAGTTCCTCGTCGAGACGCTGACCCTGGTGGCCTTCGTGTTCGTGCTGCGGAAGCTGCCCGCGCGGTTCACCCAGATCGAGTCGGCCAAGCGGCTGCGGTGGCCGAAGGTGGTGATCGCGGTGGCGGCGGGCGGCTTCGTGGCGATCTCCACGGTGATCTTCTCCGGTGCGCGGCAGGCGCCGCCCACCTCCAGCGAGGAGTACATCGCCAACGCGCCGGAGGGTGCACACGCCACCAACGTGGTCAACGCGATCCTGGTCGACTTCCGAGCCTTCGACACCGTCGGTGAGATCACCGTGCTCGCGGTGGCGGCCACCGGGGTGGCGAGCCTGATCCTCGCCGTCCGCCGGACCAGGACGCCGTCGCTGCCCGAGACCGACGATCAGGCCGTGCTGGCGACGCCGGGCGGCGCAGGCGCCAGCGGCGGCGCGGCGGGGGAGGACGCCGCGTTCGAGGTCGGTGACAGCCCGGCGGCACAGGCCATCGCACGGGACTCGGCGAACGGCCCCACCGAGGCGGGCCGACAAGACGCCTCATCCGCTGCGGACGGGTCGGAGTCCCCGGACTCGAGGCCGACGAACGACGAGGAGGGACGACGATGACCGGTTCCATGGCGCGGCGGCTGTCCTGGGAGGACTGGGACACGCCGCGAGAGGCCTGGCTGCTCGCAGGCGACGCGCGGGACGGTCGGGAGCGTTCGGTGCTCCTCGAGGTCGCGGTGCGGCTCCTCTTCCCGACGGTCCTGGTGCTCTCCCTCTACCTGCTCTTCGCCGGGCACAACCGCGCGGGCGGCGGCTTCTCCGGCGGACTGGTCGCGGGCCAGGCCTTCGTCCTGCGTTACGTCGCGGGCGGGCCGTTGGAGATGCGCGAGGCCGTCCGGCTCCGGCCGCCGGTGATCATCGGGCTCGGGTTGAGCCTCGCGGTCCTCTCGGGGCTGGTGCCCACGTTCTTCGGCGGTGTCGTGCTGGAGACCACCTATTTTCAGGCCACCCTGCCGGTCCTGGGCGAGGTCACGTTCGTGACCAGCCTGTTGCTGGACATCGGGGTGTACGTGCTGATCGTCGGGGTGGTCATCGACCTGTTGCGGACCCTCGGCGCGGGAATCGAGGAACAGCTCGTGCGAACGCGGAGGGTGGCGCGATGACGGGGGGCTCGATCAACCTCGTCTTGGCGCTCACGCTGGGCGTCCTGTACTCGGTCGGCTTCTATCTGATTCTTCAGCGGTCGCTGATGCGGATCGTCATCGGCACCGTCATCATCGGCCACGGGGCGAACCTGTTCCTCCAGGCGGCGGGTGGGCCGCCCGGCAGGGCGCCGATCATCAACGGGGTCCCCGTCGAGGAGATGACCGACCCGTTGCCGCAGGCGATGGCCCTGACCGCCATCGTGATCACCTTCGCCCTGTCGACCTTCCTTCTCGCTCTTGCCTATCGCTCCTCGGTGCTGCTCGGCCATGACGAGGTACGCGACGACGTCGAGGACCGACGAATTCGACGTCTCCAACAGCGGCTCTCCGAAGACGAGGACGACGACGACTCCGAGACCGACGACCAACAGGAGGCCGTTCGGTGAACGTGCTCGTAGCGCTGCCGGTACTGCTCCCCCTGCTGGCGGCGGCCCTCTCGCTGGTCCTGGGCAGCTTCGCGAATCTGCAGCGGATGCTCGGGGTGCTGGTACTGACCTTCATCGCCGTGAACGCGGGCTTCCTGCTGTACATAGCCGACCGGGACGGGCCGGTCGTGCTCCAGATGGGCGGCTGGGCCGCGCCGTTCGGTATCACGCTGATCGCCGACCGGCTGGCCGCCCTGCTGCTGCTCGTCTCGGCGGTCGTCATGCTCGCGGTGCTGATCTTCTCGATCGGCCAGCGGATCACCGACTACGGTCGGGACACCTCCAGCACTGCGTTCCACCCGATGTACCTGGTGCTGTGTGCGGGCGTCGCCCTCGCCTACCTGACGGGCGACCTGTTCAACCTGTTCGTCGCGTTCGAGATCATGCTCGCCGCGTCCTACGTGTTGATCGTCCGGCGCACCACGGCCACCCGGATACGTGCCGGGATGACCTACATCATCGTCAGCCTGACCTCGTCGCTGCTGTTCATCACCATGATCGGCCTGGTCTACGCCGCGACGGGAACGGTGAACCTCGCCGACCTGGCGGGTCGGGTCGGTGACCTGCCGCCCGGAATCCAGACCGCGCTGGCGCTGATGATGGTCGTGGTGTTCGGCATCAAGGCGGCGATGGTGCCGCTGCACTTCTGGCTGCCCGACAGCTATCCGACCGCTCCCGCGCCCATCACGGCCATCTTCGCCGGGCTGCTGACCAAGGTCGGCGTCTACGCGTTGATCCGAACCCAGACCCTGGTCTTCGACCATCAGCAGAGCTGGACGCTGATGCTGATCATCGCCCTGGTGACGATGATCATCGGTGCACTGGGCGCGATAGCGCAGAACGACATCAACCGGCTGCTGTCGTTCCTGCTGGTCAGCCACATCGGGTACATGTTGTTCGGCCTGGGGCTCTACGACGTGATCGGCCTGGCGGGCGTGATCCTCTACGTGGTGCACCACATCACCGTCCAGGCCGGGCTGTTCCTGGTCAGTGGTCTGCTCACCCGACATACCGGCACGGTGGCGCTGCGCAGGATGGGCGGCATCGCGAAGGCGTACCCGCTGGTCGCGGTGTTGTTCGCGCTGCCTGCGCTGAGCCTGGCGGGCATCCCGCCGTTCTCGGGCTTCGTGGCGAAGCTGGTGCTGCTCCAGGGCGGCGTCGGTGTCGGGACGACGACGGCCTACGTCGCGACGGCCGCCGCCGTGCTGACCAGCTTCCTCACCCTGTACGCCATGGCGCGGATCTGGGTCCTGGCGTTCTGGGGCAAGGCGCGCGCGCCGCACGCCGACCCGGACCCGACCGACGAGCTGATCATCGGCACCGGCTCGACGTCGAAGTCGATGGTCGTCGCCACCGGGTCGCTGGTCGTCTTCGGCGTGCTCATCGCGGTGTTCGCCGGACCGTTGTCCGAGATCAGCGCCCGCGCCGCCACCGACCTGCTCGACGGCGGCCCCTACGTGACCGCTGTGCTGGGAGAGGACGCGGGATGACCATGACACGCAAGGCTCGTCGCCACGCCTGGCTGCGGTTGCCGCTGATCCTCTGGCTCACCGTGGTGTGGGTGCTGCTCTGGGGCACGCTCGACGTCCCGACCGCGCTGGCGGGGCTGATCATCGCGATCGGGGTGGTGATGACCTTCCCCATGCCCGCGATCGCGACTCGCCTGCGGGTCCGCCCGCTGCGGCTGCTGTACCTGCTGGTCTGGCTGCTGGTGGACCTGTTCACCTCGGCCCTGCAGGTCGCCTGGGAGTCGATCCGGTACGGCCCGCGCACCAAGGCGGGCATCATCGCGGTGCCGGTGCCCTCCGACATCGATCACGTGGTGGTCGCCGCGGCCAACCTCGTCTCGCTGGGTCCCGGCAAGTTCGTCCTGCAGATCGATCGATCGCAGAGGGTCTTCTACGTCTATGCCGTCGGACTCCGAGACAGCGCCCACGCGGACCGGGTCCGGCGTGAGGTCCTGGGGTTGCAGCGCCTGGTGGTGCTCGCCATCGGATCGGACGAGGACGTCCTGGCCCTGGACCACCTGGTGCCGCCGAAGTCGGCGGACACCCCGGAAGCACTCGGCGATCGGGCCGGGGGCTCCACCGGCAGAGAGGACGGCTGAGATGGAGATCGTCTTCGCGATCACGTTGGCGCTGCTCTGTGTGGCAGGCCTGATCATCGTGGTCCGGCTGGTGCGGGGGCCGACGACGCTCGACCGCATCGTGGCGGTGGACGTGTTCGTGATCCTGATCGTCGGCGGCACGGCGGTGGGCATGGCCGTCCAGGCCGACGGCTCCAACATCGCCCTGCTCGTCGCGGTGACGCTGCTGGGCTTCGTCGGCTCGATGACGGCCGTGCGAATGGTCGAGCGGAAGGGGACGCATCGATGAGCCTCGCGGATGTGGTGTCCTCGATCTGCCTCATCGGGGGCGCGATGTTCTGCGTCCTCGGTGCCCTCGGTGTGTTGTGGTTCCCCGACGTCACCTCCCGGCTCCAGGCCGCCACCAAGCCGCAGACTCTCGGCCTGCTGCTGCTGTTGATCGGCACCGCGATCCAGCTGGAGTTCATCTACGCCTCCGGGCTGATCCTGGTCGGCCTGTTCCAGATGATCACCGCGCCGGTGTTGTCGCAGATGGTGGGGCGGGCGGCCTACCGCTCCGGTGCGATCCGGTCGGAGTCGCTGGTGATCGACGAGCTGGGTGAACGACTGGCCAAGGAGAAGCGCGGGGAGAGCGGCTCGGTGGGCTGAGGTCGGGCGCGGCGGCCCTCGGCCGGGGCGGCGCGGGTCGCCGCCGAGGCGGTGGGCATCGGCGGCCTTGCCGCCCCGACCGGCTTGGTGGGCGCCTTCCCACCTCGGGCTGTGCGCCGATCGATCCGTCGTCGATCGCCACGGGGGTGCGCTTCCGCCGGTGTCCCGCCGTCCGGCGCCGTCCCGCCCGGCGACGTCGGATCGCGGCGACGCCCTCGACGTCAGTCGCGGATCAGGAACGGCGTGATGAGTCCGCCGACGGCGTGCCGGGCGAACTCCAGCCCCTCGTCCTGATCGGTGTCGGGCACCCGGTACGCGCCGTTGCCGCCCGCGATGGTGGCCGTCAGGTTGATCAGACTGCTGCGGCGTTGGAACGGGGACCGGCTGATCGTCACGCCGATGACGTCGGTGCGCCGCAGGGCCGTCGTGCACCGGCTCACCGACCCCTTCCTGGACACCAGGAACTCGGCGTCGTGGGCGTGGCCGAGACTGCGGTAGGCGTCCAGGGCCAGCAGCAGGGCGACGGGCAGTGCGAATCCGGCGAACCACCAGCCGATGTGCAGCAGGACGTCGGTGAGCAGCACGCCGAGCAGGAGCAGCACGGCGAGCGGTGCCGCCACCCCGGCCAGCGCCCAGCCGATCCGGCGTCGTCGGGCCGCTCGAGGATGGGGCCGCAGATCAACCGCGTCGACGGGGAAGGCCTCGCGCCCGATGATCCGAGCCGCGACCTGCCGCGCAGGCGACCAGCGCACCGGGGGGAGCAGGGTGCTGCGGTCCTTGCTCTGCTCGTCGTCGTCGCGGCCGAGTCCGGTGGCGACGGCTCGAACCGAGGCGGCGCCCGCCCAGCGCAGCGACAGCGGCTCCCGGAGCTGCACGCCGATCAGGCGGCTGCGTTCGAGGGTGATGTTCCGGGTGGTAAGCAGGCCGCGCCGCACCTGGATCGCAGCGGGCGACAGGGTGAGCCGATGCCGCCACCACGACTCGACGTAGAGCGCGACGGCGGCCACCGTCCCGATCGCCAGCGCGAGCAGGACCAGCCCGCCGATGCTCAGCCACAGCGGAAACTCCGCGAGCGTCGCGAACGCCGCCGGGATCACCGTGCCGTCCACGTCGACGCCGAGCATGTCGAGCAGTTCGTAGCCGCCGCCGAACGCGGCGAGCCCGAGCAGCGGGTTCACGAAGGAGAAGGGCGCGAACCGCAGCCAGGCGATCTCCCAGCGGGCCAGCACGACGGTCTGCCGCTCGGTCGCCTGCCGAGGAAGCAGCGCTGCCCGGAGCTCGTGAGCCACCGACCGCCCGAGCGCGAAGACGCGCAGCGCCGAGTCCTCGTCGGTGACGTTCTCCCCGGTGCCGATGCGGACGCTGGTCACCCCGAGCAGCCTGCCGAGCGGCTCGGCGGTGGCGTCCACGCTGCGTACCCGATCGAGGGACACGCTGCGCCTGCTGCGGAAGACGACGCCCTTGCGCAGTTCGAAGCGGCCGTCCGCCACGCGATACCGGGTCATCCGTGCCCGCAGCACCTCGTACAGCGGAATCAGGATCGTCGGCGGCGCCACGCTCAGCCAGATGATCCAGCCCGGTACGCCCCGATAGATCAGCAGCGCGGTCACGGGTAGGACGAGTGCGAAGAGGTAGCCGCAGCTCACCACGGGGGTGCGTGGGTCGATGCGATGCCAGCGCTCGTCGGCGGCGGTCATGTCGCGTCTCCCGTCACGTCCTCGGCGGCCTGGGTCTGCTCGGTGAGCCGCTCGGCGATCTCCTCCGCCAGGGTGTGATCCAAACCCGCGATGGTGAGTGCGCCGCGCGCCGAGGCGGTGGTGACGGTGACCGTCGCGAGCCCGAACATCCGCTCCAGCGGGCCGCGCAGGGTGTCCACGGTCTGAATCCTCGCCAGCGGGGCGATCCGCGACTGTTCCCAGAACCACCCGCTGCGGGTGTAGACGGCGATCTCCGTGGTCTCCCAGCGGTGCACGCGGTACCGCCAATGCGGCATCACCAGCAGATACGCCAGTCCCGGCACGGCGAGGACGCAGGCGGGCATGGCCAGCCAGAACCTCGCGGGTTCGATGAGCCAGGCCAGCAGGGCGAGGAGCAGCACGGGCGGGAGCGCGAGCAGGACCGCCCTGGCGGACCACCACCCGACTGCTCGGCGGTCGAGCCGGTGTCGGGGCGGTCGTAGGCGGAACGGTCGTGCGGCGGCCATGGCGTCGCCTCTTCCTGGAACGGCGGTAAGATCGATACGATTGTATCGGTAAATCGATACGCCTGTATCGATGATGGGGAGACTGGAGGTTTCACCAGGTGGCGAGCACCGCGAATCGGGCGGAGCGACGGCGGCAGATCGCGGCGGGGCTGCTGCGCGTCGTCGTATCGGAGGGCATGGACGCGGCCTCGATGCGGGCGGTGGCCACCGAGGCAGGGGTTTCGCTGGGGATGGTCCAGCGGCTCTTCGAGACGAAGGACGAGCTGCTGCTGTTCACCTATCGCGCGTGCATCGACGCGATGGCCCGCCGGATCACCGAGGCGGTGGAACAGCGGCAGCAACAGCCGTTTCTCATCCTGCTGCGGGCCGCGCTGCCGATGGACGAGGAGCGGCGCGCGGACTGGCGGTTCATCATCGCCTTCGGTGAACGCTTCGGCAGCCGTCCCGAGATCGCCGAGATGATTGCGGAGGACGACGCGCAGTCCTATCGAGACATGCTCGCTCTTCTGCAGGCGGCCGAGCAGATCGGCCAGATCCCGGCAGGCCATGACCTGGAGGGGGCGGCCCGGCTGCTCCGGCTGCTGTCGGAGGGAATGACACTGTCCCTGCTCGCCGGTCGCGACGGCTCGGTGGCGGCGGCGACGCGCGGGCTCGACACGGCGCTGGCCCTCCTCCGCGGGGTGCCGGTCGGTGCGGCACCGGATGACGACACCGCGCCGACCGAGTGAGTCGATCCGCGACCGCCGTGCAGAACGAGGCGGGCCTGCCTGGTCCGGCGGCCGACGGGGCACCCCCGCCGCCGGACTCGACCTGACCTGACCCGGTCCGGTCGCCCGGCCGGCAGTCGCCGACCGTGTCCCGCGAATCCCGGCGCCTGTCGTCGACTGACGTCGGAGGCCCGCCACATCCTGCGGTGTCGGCGCTGCTCACCGCGTCTGGCCCGATGACGACGGCGACGCGACGCCGTCAGGCGTCTGTCAGGCTCGGCCGCCGCGTCGGGCGGTCTCCGCAGAGGATCAGTCGCTCGTCCCTGTCGCCTGACCGCCATCGTGAGGTTGAATCAGCAGTCATGACCGTGGTGCTCGGAATCGATAGTTCAACCCAGTCGACGAAGGTGCTGGCGGTGGACGCGGACAGTGGCCGCATTCTCGGCCAGGCCCGCGCCGCGCATCCCGACGGCACCGAGGTGGACGCCGAACACTGGTGGACCGCCTGCAACCAGGCGATGGCCGAGGTCGTCGACGGGCTGTCCGAGCCGGTGGCGGCGATCTCGGTGGCGGGACAACAGCACGGCATGGTCACCGTGGACGCGGCGGGCGAGGCGGTGCGGCCCGCACTGCTGTGGAACGACACCCGATCCGCGCCGCAGGCCGCCGAACTGGTCGCCGCCGACGGGCCGCAGACGTGGGCGCGCCGCACCGGGCTGGTGCCGGTGGCGAGCTTCACCGTCACCAAGCTCGCCTGGCTGGCCGCCCACGAGCCGGACAACGCCGATCGGGTCGACTCCGTCCTGCTACCGCACGACTGGCTGACCTGGCGTCTCGCGGGCGGCGGCACGGCGGAGGCCTGCACGGACCGGGGCGACGCCTCCGGCACCGGATACTTCTCCGGCCGCGAGGGCGTCTGGCTGCCCGACGTGCTCGGCGAGGCCTTCGGCGGCAGGCAGCCCCGGCTGCCCAGGGTGTTGGGACCGGTGGAGACGGCGGGCCGAGGGCCCGGCGGCGCGGTCCTCGGCGCCGGCACCGGCGACAACATGGCTGCCGGCCTGGGCCTGGCGGCAGGCCCCGGCGACGTGGTGATCTCGCTGGGCACGTCCGGGACCGTCTTCGCGGTCACCGAGGACGCGACCGAGGACCCCACCGGCATCGTCGCGGGCTTCTGCGACGCCACCGGCCGATTCCTTCCGCTGGTCTGCACGCTGAACGCCGCCAGGGTGCTGACGGCCGCCGCCGCGATGCTGGACACCGACCTCGCAGGACTGGACGCACTCGCCCTGCGCGCCGAGCCCGGTGCGGGCGGGCTGACCCTGCTGCCCTACCTCGACGGGGAGCGCACCCCCAATCTGCCGGATGCGACCGGCACTCTGATGGGGCTGCGCCGGGACAACATGACGCCGGAGAACCTGGCGCGGGCGGCCGTCGAGGGAATGCTCTGCGGCCTGGCCGAAGGGCTCGTCGCCCTGCGTGACCTGGGCGTCGCGGTGCGGCGGGTGCTGCTGGTCGGCGGCGCCGCCCGATCCGCCGCCGTCCAGAAGGTCGCTCCCGAGCTGTTCGGCGTGCCGGTGGAGGTGCCGGAGCCCGGCGAGTACGTCGCGCTCGGTGCGGCCAGGCAGGCGGCGTGGGCGCTCGCAGGCGGGGAGCACCCACCGGCATGGCCCGTGGAATCCGTACGCTTCGAAGCGGAGGAGGGGTCGGGTTCGGCCGTGTGGGAAGCACACGCGCAGGCGCGACGGACAGTACATGGACGGATTCAGTCCACCGATGGAAGCACCGAGACAGCCGATCGGTGACAAGCCACCTCGGGTGGAGACGCACGACCAGTCGCGACTGCTGACACTGATGCGCGACGAGGGGCCGATGTCGCGCGTCGAACTGGGCGAACGACTGGGCCTGCCGCGCGCGCGGTTGGCGGCCGAGGTCAACCGGCTGGCCGAGCTGGGGCTGGTGGAGTCCGGCGGGCCTGCGGCCAGCCGGGGCGGCAGGCGGTCGACCCTGGTCGGCCTGTCGAGTTCGCTGCGCCTGCTGGCGGTCGACATCGGCGCGACCTCGGTCGGCGTCGCCGTCACCGACCCGTACTGCGAGGTGCTGGAACACCTCGTGGAGGAGTGCGAGGTCCGCTCCGGCCCGGTCGCCGTGCTGGACCGGGCGGTGGCGCTGTCGACCCTGGCGCTGGCCAAGGTGCCGGGTCGGCTGCTGGCGGCGGGCATCGGCCTGCCCGGGCCGGTGAGCTTCCGGGAGGGCATGCCGGTGGCGCCGCCGATCATGCCCGGCTGGGACCGCTTCCCGGTGCGCGATCGGCTCGCGTCGCAGTGGGGCTGCCCGGTCACCGTGGACAACGACGTGAACGCGATGGCGCTGGGAGAACGGCATGCGGGCGTCGCCCGCTCGCTCGACGACCTGATCTTCGTCAAGGTCGGCACCGGCATCGGCTGCGGCATCCTGCTCGGCGGCCGCGTCTATCGCGGCGTCGCGGGGACGGCGGGCGACATCGGGCACATCCGGCTCGATGACTTCGGCCCGGCCTGCGCCTGCGGGGAGTCCGGCTGCCTGGAGGCCTACTTCGGCGGTGCGGCGCTGGCCAGGGACGCCCTGACGCTGGCCCGCAGCGGTCGCTCGGAGTTCCTGGCCGAGTCGTTGTCCCGGCACGGCGAGCTGTCCGCGCGGGACGTCGCACTGGCGACGGGCGCGGGCGACTTCGCGGCGGTCAACCTGGTGCGGGAGGGCGGGCGGCGACTCGGCCAGGTGGTGGCCTCGCTGGTGAGCTTCATCAACCCCGGCATGGTCGTGATCGGCGGCGGCGTCGCCAGGCTCGGTCACCAGCTGCTCGCGGAGGTCCGCAGCTCGGTGTATCGCCGGTCGATGCCGCTGGCCACGGGCAACCTGCCGATCGTGCTCTCGGAGCTGGGCGATCTCGCAGGCGTCATCGGTGCCGCGTGGACCGCGAGCGAACGGGCCTTCGCCGTCACGACCTGAGCGACCCTGTGGTCGGCAGGCGTGCCTGCGGGTCGCGGCGTCGACGCGTCGGGGGGCTGCCTCCGTAGGCAGCCCGCCCCGTCGGTCGCCGCCGAGTCGTTCCGATTCTCGCTGCGCGCAGCGGGATGTTCGCCGCCCAGGCAGCCGGTCGGGCGGACCGGCTGCCTCGACTCGGTGCGGATCTCGCGACGGGGCCTGCGCCAGGGCCGAGACCGCGTCTTAGTCCCTGCCCCGAGCGGGCGAGGTTCGGGCGTGCAGCTCGCCGGTCCGCCCGGCCTCCGGTGGATCCCCGCGACGACCTGCGGCGCGTCGGCGAGCCCCGCGTCTGGCGCGTGCCCTGCTCAGTCCCAGCGGAAGAACACGGCCGCGATGACCGCGCCGAGGACGGTGGTCGCACCGAGGCTGATCAACTGGGACGCCTCGACAGCGGCTCCGACCCAGGCGGCGGCGAGGGCGTCGACCGCCGCGCCGAAGGGCAGCCATTCCCCGATGCTCGCCAGCACGTCCGGAAGTGAATCCGGCCCGCCGAACATGCCGCCGAGGGCACCGAAGGCGAAGAACGTGACGAGGCCGATCGCGACCGCCGAATTGGGCGTCGGCGCAATGGCGGCGACGATCATGCCGACGGCGTACATCGCCGCCATGGCCAGCAGGTAGACGCCGACGGCCGTGCCGAGGTGTGCGGGCAGGTTGGCGCCGAAGCCGAGGAACGCCACGGCGACCGCGACGGTCAGCCCGATCACGGTCTGGATGACGCTCACGATGACCTGGGCGATCAGGACCATGCTCGGGGAGGCGGGCGTGACCGAGAGCCTGCGCAGAATGCCGGTGCGGCGGTAGTAGGCCAGGAAACTGGGCATGTTGATGATGCCGACGGTGGCGATGACCATGGTCAGCACCAGCGGGAGGACGAAGAGATCCAGCGCCGTCCGCCCGTTGCTCACGACCTCGTCGCCCGCCGAGGAGGCGCTCATCACCAGGATCAGCAGCGGAAGCCCGATCGGGACGACGAGGCCCGCCGTGTCCCGCGCGACCATCTTGGCCTCGCACCTGATCAGCGTCAGCCACGCCTTCATACCCGGCCTACGGGCTTCGATCGCGGTGCTCATTCGGAGTCCTCCAGTTCCTTTCCGGTGAGTGCGAGGAACGCGTCGTCGAGGTTCTCCGCGCCCGCGCCCGCGACCAGGCCCGCGGGGGTGTCCAGGGCGATCACGCGCCCCGCGTCGATGAGCGCGACGCGGTCGCAGAGGCGTTCGACCTCCTCCATCGCGTGACTGACGAGCAGGATGGTGACGTCCTCGGTGCGGAGGCGATCGATCGTCTTCCACATCTGCCGCCGGGCCCGTGGGTCGAGACCGGTGGTGAGTTCGTCGAGGATCACCACGCGGGGCCTGCCCGCGAGGGCCAGGGCGATGGACAGTCGTTGCTGCTGACCGCCGGAGAGCTTCTCGAAGCGGACGCGGCGCTGCTCCTGGAGACCGACCAGGTCGAGCAGCTCGTCTGCGGGCCGAGGGTTCGGGTAGAAGCTGCGGTAGAGGCCGATGAGTTCGGCGACCGTCAACGCCCCGTGCAGCGTGGCCTGCTGCAACTGGACGCCGAGGAGCTGCCGGACCTTGGCGCGGTCGCGCTGCGGGTCTAGGCCCAGGATGCGGACGCGCCCGTTGTCCGGCTTGCGCAGCCCGGCGATCATCTCGACCGTGGTGGTCTTGCCCGCACCGTTGGTGCCGAGGATGCCGAGCACCTCACCGGTCTGGACACGCAGGCTCACGTCGTCGACCGCGATCTTGTCGCCATAGCGTTTATGCAGGGCCTCGGCGTGAACTGCCGGTTCCGGTGCTGTCATGCCGTCAGACGCTAGGCAGTCGGACCGGTGCCGCGCCTGTGCCGGAAGTCAGGAACTCCGGCCATGACTTTCGGCACGGGCGGGGGTGCCGGGGCGTCTTCTAGGGTGGCCTGATGCGGCGGTTGAGCTTGGATCAGTGGTCTGGGCTGGCGATGCTCGTCGTCTCGGTCGGGGTGGGCGGGATGGTGCTGATCGGCACGACTCCACTGATCATCCCGAGGGGCTGGTGGCTCGCCCTGTTCGTGGTGTTCCTCGGGACCCTGCTGATCGCGGCGGACGAAAGGCCGCGCAGGGTCAGGTACGCGATGTTCGCCGTGTCCGTCGTGTCGTCCTGGGCGGTGGTGCTGACCGCGCCGGACATGGGCCTGCTGCCGATCCTGCTGGTCGTCACCGTGGCGGTGAGCGTCTACGCCGTGCCGCCGCCGGTGGGGCTGACGGTCATCGGGCTCAACACCGTGGTGCTCGTCGTACTGATGATGCTGGTGAACGCCTCGCCCACCGAGTCGATGACGATCGTGGGCTTCTACATCGCCATCCAGCTGGCCACGATGTTGAGCTCCCTCACGCTCATCCGCGAACAGCAGATGCGCCGCGAGCTGACCACGGCGCACATCGACCTTCGGGCCGCGTCGGCACTGCTGTCGGAGTCCGCCCGCACTGCCGAGCGACTGCGGATCTCGCGCGAGCTGCACGACGTCATCGGCCACCAGCTGACCGTCCTCACCCTGGAGCTTGAGGCGGCCCGGCATCGCGAGGGCGAGCGGGCCCGCGAGCACGTCGACCGCGCCGACCGGGTGGCCCGTGACCTGCTGGCCGACGTCCGGGCCACGGTGGGCGAACTGCGCGTCGAGCCTGCGGACCTCACCGAACTGCTGCGCCAGGTCGGACGCGGCCTGCCCGGCCTGGAGGTGTCGATCGACGTCGACCCCGAGGTACGGCTCGACGAGGAGCGGACGGCGGTGTTCGTGCGGGCCGTGCAGGAGATCGTCACCAACACCATCCGGCACGCCGAGGCACGAGAACTGTGGATCGAGGTGTCGGCCGATTCGGCGGGCACTGTTCTGACGGCGGTGGACGATGGACGGGGCGACACTGAACCGATGGCGGGTAACGGGCTTCGCGGGCTCACCGAGCGGTTCACGGCCTTCGGCGGCGACGTGACCTTCGACGGCAGCCGGGGCTTCAAGGTCACCGCGCTGATGCCGACATGATCCGGGTGGTGGTGGTCGACGACCAGACCCTCGTACGGCACGGCATCCGCACCCTGCTGGACATCGCCGACGTCGACGTGGTCGGCGAGGCCGACGACGGCCGGTCGGCGCTGGAGGTCATCGCGGCGACTACGCCCGAGGTGATCCTGCTGGATCTGCGGATGCCCCGCTTTGACGGCATCTGGACCCTTCGGGAGCTGGCCGAGCGCGGGATCGAGATCCCGGTCCTCGTGCTCACCACCTTCGACGACGATTCGCTCGTCCTGGACGCCCTGCGGGCCGGGGCGCGCGGTTACCTGCTCAAGGACGTCACCGTCGAGCAGCTCACCCGCGCCGTGCACACGCTGGCCGACGGCGGAACCCTCATCGCGCCGTCCATCACCGACCGCATGCTGCGGGCGATCCGGTCCGGCCCGACGCCGGACGGCGCAGGCACGCACCAGATCCAGGAACTGACCGAACGCGAACGGGAGGTGTTGCGACTCATGGCGGAGGGCTACAGCAATCGTGAGATCGCCGAGGCCCTGTTCCTGGCCGAGGGGACGGTGAAGAACCACGTCTCGACCATCCTCGTGAAGCTCGGCGCGCGCGACCGGACCAATGCGGTCCTGCGCGCACTGCACCAGGGAATCCTGCGGTGAACCCCGTCATCGGTGGCCGAGGCGGCCCGGCCGTTCGCGCTCAGGGCGCGATGAGCCGGCCTGCGAGGTCGCCGATCTGGCGACGGATACGAGTACCGGTCCACCCTTTCGAGCTGACCAGGTGGTCGAGGACGTCGATCCGCGTGTAGGAGAGCAGCGCGAAGGCGATCCAGTCCGCCTGGTCGGCGCCGACGATGTCCACGAGCAGCTCGGTGAACAGGGCATGCGCGATGCGATAGTTCGGGGTGTCGAAGCACCCGCTGCCTGCGGAACCCGGCTCGAGGTGTTCCATCGCGAGGGTGATCTGCCGGTTGTTCAGCTTGAACTCGACGAGGGCGTCCAAGACCGCGATGATCCGCTCCGGTGCAGGCGTGCCAGGACCCAGCGGCGGAGGGCCCTCCTGGATGGCCGAGGTCAACGCAGCGATGCGAGCCTCGAAGACCGCGGTCAGCAACCCGCCCCGGTCGCCGAAGCGACGGAACAACGTGCCCTTTCCCACGCCCGCCTCGGCCGCGATGTCGTTCATCGTGATCGACAGGGGATCGGCGGAGGTCTCCAGGAGCGTGGCCGCGGCGTCGAGGATCGCCTGCCGGTTGCGCGCCGCATCCGCTCGTTCCCTGCCGGCCACGGCCACTCCTCACGTCTTAGAGCCTGTCCTCGGTCCCCGCTTTCGTGTTGTGCGGGGGCAGGCGTGGCGATCTGCGGCGTTGTCTCTCGGTCACCATAGCTCCGCAAAGGCTCCCTTCTCCGCCTGGCAGCTCAGCCACGCCGACCCCCGCTCACGACTCCAGCGGGATCGAAGACAGGCTCTTACAGCCGGAATTCGGCGGCGGCGAACTCGCGGAAGGAGCGAGGTGCCGTGCCGGTCACCCGCAACACGGTATCCGTTGTGCGGTCCTCGATCCCGCCTGCGATCGCGACGTCGAGCTGCGCCAGGAACGTGGCGATCATCGGGTTCACCCCGACCGCCTCGAAGCGGACTCGCAGCTTGTCCGCATCATCGGTCACGTGAGTGATCGGCAGGCCGCTGACCTCGGTCAGGATGGCGGCGACGTCGTCATAGCTCAGCGCCGCAGGCCCGGTCAGGATCAGATCCGTGTTCAGCGGGGTCGGCGACAGCAGCGCCTCGACGCCGACGCGGGCGATGTCGTCGGCGTCGATGAAGCCGACCCGCCCGTTCCCGGCCGCCGTGGTGATGACGGAGTCCGCGCGAATGCTCTGGGCGTGCACGTGGTCACCGAGGACGTTCTGCATGAACCAGCTCGGGCGGAGGACCGCCCATTCGTCGAAGATCTCCGCGACGGCCTCGTGCACGATGCCAGGGCCGGGGCCCCCGGCGGCCACGACGGAGGTGCTGAGCAGGACGACCCGGCGGACGCCCGCGTCACGCGCGAGTTTCAGGAAGGGCAGCATCACTGCCTGCGGGTCGCCGTCGTCGCCGGGTGCCACGAGATACATCCGGTCGACGCCGACGAGCGCGTCGGGGTGAGTGCTCGCGTCGTGCCAGTCGAACCGGGTGCCGACCGTCCCGGCCGGTCCGATTCCGGCGCGGTTGGCCGAGATCACCTCGAGCCCGCGCGCCGCCAGCCTGGCTGCCACCCGGCTCCCGGTGGTGCCGCTCGCGCCGGTGACGAGAACACGCCCGGACAGTTGGTCAGCTCGCATCGCCTCGGTCCTGCCGCCCTCCTGGCCTGCCGGGTGCTGGTCCGCCGCGTCGTGGTCTACGACGTCCTGGTCTGGAGCGTCGAGGGGATTCCAATAGTCGCGGTAGCGCGCGATCAACCCGTCCCGCACGGTCAGCACGACCACGTAGGACATCTGGTAGGGCTCCCCGGTGCCTGCGACCGTGCCGGTCGCGGTCATCTCGATGATCGCGACGTCGGGGTTCAGGGTCTGGTGCGTCTCCAGGCTGCTCAACCCGTCGACATGGGTGCGCGACATGACGCCCGTGAGGTACTCGCCGAGCGCCTGCCTGCCTTCGACGCTGCGCGGCTGTCCTGGGCGGGCGAAGGGGAACTCGAAGACGACGTCCTCGGTGCACAGATCCAGCCAGGCCTGGACCTCGCCGGTCTGGAGCGAGGTCAGCGCCTGTCTGAAGACGTCGAGAGCGGAAGGAGTGGTCATGAATCCTCCTGATTGCCTCAATAGGACCGCTGGTCCGCTTAGACGATACGGACCAATGGTCCGGTTGGCAATCCGGATGGCCGGTGATTCGGGCCGAAGCGATCCGGCCCGGGCCGCGAGGCCGGCGTGATCGGCCATCGGCGGAGGGGGGCTGAGTGGCAGGTCACGCAGCGGAGACCGGGGCGGGCGCCGCGAGGAGGTGGCGGGGTGAGCCGCGCGTTGAAGGGTGCGTGCCGGGCGGGTGCGAGCGCCATGTGCTCCTGATCGCAACGCTCGTCGGTGCCATGCAGTCCCTTGTGTCGTCGTCACTCTGCGCTCAGCCCGGCAGGCGGACCGCGCCCGGCCCTTCCGCACTAGGTCCTCGCCATCGGCGCGACCCGACGCCTTCCGATGCCCTGGCTGCGTTCTGCCCGGATGCGCCGTCCTCGCGATCTCGAGTCGGCGCAACGGCAACCGCAGTGGACGAACGTGCACGTCATCTGGGAGCGCTCCCAGTCCTGCTACGCCAGCTGGGCCTGCGGCCCGTTTCTCCGGGGCGGAAGATCACCACGCTGAGCGCCTCTCCTTGCACGCTCCTCACCGGATTCGCGGACTCTCGTGTGCTCGTTCCAAGTCGATTCGCCCAGTTCCAAGCCTGGTGAGGCCGATCCGGTCCACCGCAGGGCGCCCGGCTCCCGCGACTCTGACTCGTCGCCGATCGTGCGGATGTCGCGCGCACTCCGCCCTCGCCGCCCTGCCTGCCGCGGGCGGTGGCGCGCGGATCTTCCGTCGTCGTGCCGCTCGGCGTCGAATGCGTCGAATCTCGTCGAACGGCGTCGAACGCGACGTCGGCCCGAGTCGTTTCCGTGTCCCCGCTTCGTGCGCCGCGACCGTGCCCCCGCAGCGCCCCTCGCGGGCCCGAAGCGAGGGGCGGCGCCAACTGATCGACTCGGCCCGAACCGGTCACTCGTCGTGGTGGCAACCGCTTTCGGCTCACGGATCGTCGACGAACTTAAGGTCTCAACTGAGCATACTTTCGTTGGGATAGTTCACAAGTGTGCCCGGATGTGTTGCTCTGATCGAGTGGCTCGGATGGAAGTTCCTGGTACTTCACCTTGACGAGTGAGCTGGGCCACCTTAGTTTGATGAACCACCCAACGAAGCGAGGTTCTGGTGCGAGGCAAGCAGGATCGCCCGGTCGATCAGGCCGGGCTGCGCAAGGCGAACCTTGCGCTGATCCTCGATCTGCTTCGTGGCCACGGTCAGCAGTCGCGCGCACAGCTCGCGGGACTCAGCGGCCTGAGCAAGGCGACGGTGTCGAATCTCGTCGCGGAACTCGAGGTGCGGGACCTCGTCCGCCCCGCCGGGATCGTCGCGGGCCGCCAGGGCAGGCCGGGGATGCTCGTCGAGGTGCAGCCCAAGACGGTGTCGGGGATCGGGCTCGAGGTGAACGTCGACTACCTCGCCGCCACCGCGATCGACCTGACCGGCGAGGCCATCTTCGAATGTCGAGTCCCCGGCGACGTGATCGCACTCGGACCGGAACGGCTGCTCGACCAGCTCGCCGAGCTGGCGAGGAAGGTGCTGGCCGCCGTCGACGCCGAGGGCGCGTGGACCGCCGGGATCACGGTGGCCGTGCCCGGCCTGATCGACCCTGCGACCGGAGTCGTCCAGCTCGCCCCGAATCTGCGCTGGCGCAAGGTGCCGATGGCCGACGGCCTCGCAGGCCGGATCGGCTACTCGCTGGCCCGGATCACCGTGGACAACGACGCGAACCTCTCGGCGCTGGCGGAGCAGACCTCGGGCAACGTGGTCGGCGTCAAGGACCTCCTCTACCTCACCGGTGCCTCCGGCATCGGCGCCGGGATCATCGCCGACGGAATTCCGCTGCGCGGCGCGTTCGGCTCGGCGGGCGAGGTCGGACACATGGCGATGGACCCGATGGGTCCCTACTGCTCATGCGGCTCGCGTGGCTGCTGGGAGACGCAGGTGGGGCTGATCGCCCTGCTCCGAGCCGTCTCGACCCATGAGGACCCGGTGCGCGATCCCGCGCTGGACCTCGAACAACGACTGACGATCATCCGAGCGCGTGCCGAGCGCGGCGACCGCCGCACTCTGGACGCCTTGCAGCAGATCGGCTCGGCACTGGGCATCGGCATCTCGATCCTGGTCAACGTGCTGAACCCGGCGGTGGTGGTGCTGGGCGGTTACTTCGCGACACTCCAGGAATGGCTGGTCGAGCCCGCTCGGCGCGAGGTCGCCGCCAGGGTGCTCGGCCCGGATGCCGCAGGCGCTCGGCTGGTCCCGTCCGGCCTCGCCTTCAACGCGGCCAGTCGCGGCGGCGCCTACGCGGCGATGCAGCGAGTGCTCGACGACCCCACCTTGGCCCCGGTTCAGGCAGCGGAAGCGACGGAGGCTCCGGCATGACAGACAAGGACTCCACGACGGAGTCGACCCCGACGGGGCCGGACTCCTCGGGGCCCGACGCCTCGGGCCCGGACTCCTTAGGCCAGGACTCCCCAGACAGGGACTCCACGGCCGAGGTGCTGCTGGAGATGTCCGGCATCGTCAAGATCTTCCCCGGCGTGCGGGCGTTGGACGGTGTGAACCTGGGTGTCCGGGCTGGTGAGGTGCACTGCCTGCTCGGCCAGAACGGCGCCGGGAAGTCCACCCTGATCAAGACCCTGGCCGGGGCCCACCAGCCCGACGAGGGCGAGATCCGCTGGCGCGGCGAGGTCGCCAAGCTCAGCTCCCCGGTGGCCGCCCTGCGCCTCGGCGTGGCGACCATGTACCAGGAGTTGGACCTGGTCCCCGGCCTGTCGGTGGCGGAGAACATCTTCCTCGGCCACGAACTCGCCTCGGCGGGCTTCACCCGGAGACGGGCGGCGAACAAGGCCGCCGCCGAGCTGATGCGCAGGCTCGGCCACCCGGAGATCCGGCCCGGCCGCGAGGTCGGCGGGCTCTCGGCGGCAGGCCAGCAGCTCGTCTCGATGGCCAGGGCGCTCGCCCACAACGCCCGACTGATCGTGATGGACGAGCCGACCGCCGCGCTGGCCGCCGACGAGGTGGACAACCTGTTCCGCATCGTTGAGGAGCTGACCGCAGACGGGGTCGCCGTCGTCTACATCTCCCACCGCATGGAGGAGATCCGTCGGATCGGCGATCGGGTCACCGTCCTCAAGGACGGCCGGACCGTCGCGCGGGACCTCGACGCACAGGGTACGTCCACCTCGGAGCTGGTCGCCCTGATGACCGGCAAGGAGTGGGACGCCGCCTTCCCAAGCCGCCCCGAACACGTCGCACCTGACGCCGCCGAGGTGCTGCGGGTGGAGAACCTGAGCCGCACTGGCGAATTCGAGCCCATCGACTTCACCGTCCGCGAAGGCGAGGTGCTCGGTCTGGCCGGGCTCGTCGGCGCGGGCCGCAGCGAGATCCTGGAGACCATCGCGGGCGCCAGGAAGCCGACCACCGGGCACGTCTCGGTGGACGGACGCAGGCTGCGGCCGGGCAGCGTGCCCTCGGCGGTGTCGGCAGGCGTCGGCCTCGCACCCGAGGAGCGCAAGAGTCAGGCTCTGCTGCTCGACATGTCGGTGGCACACAACGTGACGCTGGCCAGCCTCGGCCGGTACAGCAGGTTCGGCTTCTCGGAGCGGGCCAGGGAGCTGGCGGACTCGGAGGAGAAGCTGAAGGAACTGGATCTGCGGCCCGCCGACCCGCGTCGGATGATCCGCACCTTGTCCGGTGGCAACCAGCAGAAGGCCGTCGTCGCGCGGTGGCTGGTGCACGGCACGCGAGTGCTGCTGCTGGACGAGCCCACCCGGGGCGTCGACGTGGGAGCCCGTGCCGAGCTGTATCGGCTCATTCGTGAACTGGCCGCCAGCGGTGTCGCGGTGGTCCTGGTCTCCAGTGAGGTGCCGGAGGTTCTCGGGCTCGCCGATCGGGTGCTGGTGCTCCGCGAGGGGCATCTGGTGCGCGAGGCGGCAGCCGGAGAGCTGACCGAGGCCGACGTGCTGGACATGGTGATGGAAGGGAGTGCAGCGTGACCGACAAGCCTAATTCGGTCCTCGGCTCCGACGACAAGACTACGGACGACTCTACGAAGACCGGCTCGGGGCAGGCGCCTTCGCCCGAGTCGTCCGTACCGCAGCCCACCGCCCGTTTCGCCGCCATGGGCGGTGGGCTGCGACCAGACGTGCGCATCCTCGGGCTGCTCGGGGTGCTGCTCCTGCTGTGCGTGGTCGGCTACCTGACCTCCGACGGCCTCTTCCTCACCGAGGGCAACATCTCGACGGTGCTGCGGCTCTCCGCCGCCATCGGCGTGGTCAGCATCGGCATGACCTTCGTCATCGCCACCGGGGGCATCGACCTCTCGGTCGGCTCGATGGTGGCCTTGTCGAGCGTGTGGATGACGACCGTGGCCACGCAGTCCTTCGGCTTCGGGATGATGGTGGTCTGCGGTCTGGTCGTCGGACTCGCCGCCGGTCTCATCAACGGAATCCTGGTCTCCTACGGCAAGGTCGTGCCCTTCATCGCGACGCTGGCGATGATGGCCTCGGCGCGCGGACTCGCGGAGCGGATCAGCGGCAGGCAGACCCAGGTCGTCACCGAGCAGGACTTCCTGAGCTTCTTCCGGGGCGACTTCCTCGGCATCCCGGTGCTGATCTGGATCTTCGCCGTCGTCTTCGCGGTCGGCTGGGTACTGCTCAACCGCACCACCTTCGGCAGGCGGACCCTCGCCGTCGGCGGCAACCCCGAGGCCTCCCGGCTGGCGGGTATCAACGTGAAGCGGCACCTCGCGATGGTCTACGGACTCGCCGGGCTGTGCTGCGGCATCGCCGCGATCATGGTCGTGGCGCGGACCACCTCGGGGGCGGCGAGCAACGGACTGCTCTACGAACTCGACGCGATCGCCGCGGTGGTCATCGGCGGCACGCTGCTCAGCGGCGGCCGCGCCTCGATGTTCGGCACGCTGATCGGCGTCCTGATCTTCACGGTGCTCGGCAACATCTTCACGCTGAACAACCTGGAGACCGACATCCAGAACATCGCCAAGGGCGTGATCATCGTGATCGCGGTGCTGCTCCAGTACCGCACGCTGAACACCAACCGGACCACATAGCGGCGGGGGACGGCTACCCACGTCCGAACCCGCCGCGAGAACGGCGGTCAGCGCAGCACCGAGAACGCAAGGACCGTCAGCACTGCCTGCCACACAGTCCCGTCGACACGTTCAATGGAGAACACATGTCCGAGAACCCGCTGTTCGCTCGCCGTCGGTTCCTGTTGGGTGGCACTGCCATCGGCGCAGGAGTCCTGCTGAGCGCCTGTACGTCGAACGCCGCGCCGGCGAGCGACAGATCGCAGCCCGTCGCGCAGGGCGGCGGTGACAACGCCGAGCCGGGCGAGGAGGTCACGATCGGCTTCTCCGCACCGGCCGCCGACCACGGCTGGATGGCCGCGATGACGCGGAACGCCCAGGCCCAGGCCGAGATCTACTCCGACGTCGTGTTTAACGCCACCGAGGGCACCAACGACGTCAACCAGCAGATCGCCCAGGTCGAGACGCTGATCAACTCCGGTGTCGGCGTGCTGATCATCCTCCCGCACGACGGCGCCGCGCTGACCTCGGCGGGCCAGCAGGCGATGGACGCAGGCATCCCGGTCATCAACGTCGACCGGATCTTCGACAGCCCGCTGGCCTACCGGATGTGGATCGGCGGCGACAACTACCGGATGGGCGTCAACGCGGGCAACTACATCGGCGAGCGGCTGATCGCCGACGGTGTCGACGACCCGGTGATCGCCGAGGTCGCGGGCATCGACTCGCTGCCGCTGACCCAGGAGCGCAGCCAGGGCTTCGCCGACGCGTTGGAGCGGCACGGCTTCAGCGTCACCAACCGGGTCGCGGCCGAGTTCACCGTCGAGACCGGCGAGTCGGAGACGGCCAACCTGCTCCAGGCGGCGCCCCGGATCGACGCGCTGTGGAACCACGACGACGACCAGGGCATCGGCGTGCTCGCCGCGATCGACAGCGCGGGCCGCAACAACCCAGACGAGCTGTTCGTGGTCGGCGGTGCAGGCTCGATCAACATGATGAACTACATCGAGGACCCGGAGAGCGTGGTCGCCGCGACCGTCCTCTACAGCCCCTCGATGTGCTCCTCGGCGGTGTCGATGGCCCGGCTGCTCGGCCAGAGCAAGGGCATGGGCGATCTCGCGGAGCACGAGATTCCCGCCTCGCTGACCACCTACTCCGCCGTGGTCACAGCGGACAATGTGGCCGACTACCGCGACGTGGGCTTCGAGTCCTGATCAACCGTACGGCGAGGGCACCTAAGGTCGGGCCTGCCTGCCCGCCGTCCTCGCCGTGCCATTACGCATCGAGAAGGTGAGGAACGCGCATGGCAGGCAGCGACGGCATCGGCGTGGGAATGGTGGGCTACTCCTTCATGGGGGCGGTCCACTCCCAGGCCTGGCGGAGCGTGCACCGTTTCTTCGACGTCCCGCTCGCCCCGAGACTTGCGGTGCTCGGCGGCAGGGACGTGACCAAGACGCAGGCGGCGGCCACCCGGATGGGCTGGGAGTCCGTCGAGACCGACTGGCGGGCGCTGATCGCCCGCGACGACGTCGGGATCGTCGACATCTGCACTCCGGGTGACACCCACGCCGAGATCGCCATCGCGGCGCTCGCCGCGGGCAAACACGTCATCTGCGAGAAGCCGCTGGCCAACACGGTCGCCGAGGCCGACGAGATGGTGCGTGCGGCAGCCGAGGCCGCCACCAGGGGCGTGCGCTCCATGGTGGCGTTCAACTACCGCCGGGTGCCCGCGCTGGCGCTGGCCAGGAAGATGATCGCCGACGGGCGGCTGGGCACGATCCGGCACGTCCGCGCCGTATACCTCCAGGACTGGCTGTCGGACGAGAACGCCCCGCTGGCCTGGCGACTGCGCAAGGAGAAGGCGGGCTCCGGGGCGCTCGGCGACATCGGCGCCCACATCATCGACGCAACTCAGTTCATCACCGGACAGACGATCACCGGGGTCTCGGCGCTGACCGAGACCTTCGTGAAGCAGCGGCCGCTGCCCGTCGAGGCGGCGGGCGGCCTCACCGCGGGCGCCGTGGACTCGTCCAAGCCGGTGGAGTACGGCGAGGTCACCGTCGACGACGCCGCGCTGTTCCTCGCGCGGTTCTCCGGCGGGGCGATCGCCACCTTCGAGGCGACCCGCTTCGCCACCGGTCGCAAGAACGCGATGCGGGTGGAGATCAACGGCTCGGCGGGCAGCCTGTCCTTCGACTTCGAGTCGATGAACGAGTTGTGGTTCCACGACGAGACGGTGGACGCCGCCGAGGGCGGCTTCCGACGCATCGTGGTCACCGAGCCGACCCATCCCTACCTCGCGGCGTGGTGGCCGCCCGGTCACGGGCTCGGCTACGAGCACACCTTCACTCACGAGGTGGCCGACTTCCTGACCGACATCGGCAACGGGGTGGACCCGACGCCGAGTTTCGCCGACGGTGCTCAGGTACAGCGTGTCCTGCACGCTGTCGAGCGCAGTGCCGCCGAGTCCTCCTCCTGGACCACGATCGCCGACTCGAAGGGTGACGTATGACGACGTCAGCAGCAGTGACCGACGGGATCGATCCGTACCAGCCGCGTCCGGAGCACAAGTTCAGCTTCGGACTGTGGACCATCGGCTGGCAGGGCGTCGACCCGTTCGGCGTGGCAGTCCGTCCGCCGCTGGACCCGGTGCGCGCCGTCGAGAAGCTGGCCGAGCTGGGCGCATGGGGCATCACCTTCCACGACGACGACCTGATTCCCTTCGGGTCCAGCGAGAGCGAACGCGAGAAGATCATCGCCGCGTTCAAGGGCGCGCTGGCCTCGACGGGGCTGGTCGTCCCGATGGCGACGACGAACCTGTTCGGCCAGCCGGTGTTCAAGGACGGTGCGCTCACCGCCAACGACCGGGACATCCGTCGGTACGCACTGCGCAAGATGCTGCGCAACATCGACCTCGCCGCCGAACTGGGTGCGAGCACCTATGTCGTCTGGGGTGGCCGCGAGGGCGCCGAGTCGGCTGCCGCCAAGGACATCCGGGTGGCGCTCGACCGCTACAAGGAGTCCCTCGACCTGGTGTGTGCCTACATCAGGGAGCGCGGCTACTCGATGCGGCTGGCGCTGGAGCCCAAGCCGAACGAGCCGCGCGGCGACCTGCTGCTGCCCACCATCGGCCACGCCATCGCGTTCATCAGCACTCTCGAACACCCCGAGATGGTGGGGGTGAATCCCGAGGTCGGCCACGAGCAGATGGCGGGAATGTCGATGGTGCACGGCGTCGCCCAGGCGCTGTGGCAGGACAAGCTGTTCCACATCGACCTCAATGGACAGAACGGGCCGAGGTACGACCAGGACCTGCGCTTCGGCAACGGCGACGTGAAAAGCGCGTTCTTCCTGGTGGACCTGCTGGAACACGGCGGTTACGAGGGCCCGAGGCATTTCGACTTCAAGCCGCCGCGCACCGAGGACGACGAGGGCGTCTGGGTCTCGGCGGCGGGTTGTATGCGCAATTACCTGATCCTCGCCGAGCGGGCCAGGGCGTTTCGCGCGGACCCCGAGGTGGCCGAGGCGATGAGCGCCTCGCGACTCGGTTCGCTCGCCGTCCCGACTCTCGCTCCTGGTGAGACCCTGTCCGACCTTCGTGATGAGGAGTTCGACCCGGTCGAGGCCGGTCAGCGCGGACTCCATTACGAGCGACTCGACCAATTGGCCTTGGAACACCTGTTCGGCGCCCGAGGATAAGGCGCACGGGGGGGTTCTGCGAAGAAGGGAAAAGCCTGCCTCGGTGGCGGCCGAGGCAGGCTGTTTCACCGGTCTGATTCGAAGGAGGCACCAGCCGCTAGCGACAGCCCCAACTCGCCGACCACGACCTCGGTCGCAGATCGGCGAGATCCGGTGACAACAAGGAGAAAAATACCAGTGCAACGGAGCAGACTGGAAAGCAACTCCGATAAGTATGTGTTAAGCCAGAGACCGCGCGCGCACACCGGGCGACGCGGCAGGCTGGCGCGGCGGGCAGGAATCGTGACGCTCTCCCTGCTGACCGCACTGGGAGTGAGCGGCACGGCGTCCGCCCTCCCGACCGCAGGACTGGGCGCACGGCCGGACGTCTCCGACCGACAGAACCGGCTCGACCCGATCTCGCAGGCACCGGAGGCCGCCCACGAGGGACACGATCCAGGCGACGATCACGATCACCCGCCGGACCACGGCGGTGACCAGGAGTTCGACGCGCTCGTCTTCTCCAAGACCGCCGGGTTCCGGCACGACTCGATCCCGGCGGGCATCGCGGCGATCGAGGAGCTCGGCGAGGAGCACGGCTTCACCGTCACCGCGACGGAGGACGCCGAGGACTTCACCGACGACAACCTCGCCCAGTACGAGGTCGTCGTCTGGCTGTCGACCACCGGGGACGTGCTTAACGACGAGCAGCAGGGCGCCTTCGAGCGCTACATCCAGGGCGGCGGCGGTTACGCGGGCGTCCACGCGGCCTCGGACACCGAGTACGACTGGCCCTGGTACGGCGACCTGGTGGGTGCCTACTTCGACTCTCACCCGCACATCCAAGAGGCCACGGTTCACGTCGAGGACCACGACCACCCGTCCAGCGCACATCTGCCGGAGGAGTGGGTGCGCACCGACGAGTGGTACAACTACCAGGAGAATCCTCGGGAGGACGTCCACGTCCTCGCCGCGCTGGACGAGTCCTCGTACGACGCAGGCTCGGGCGCGATGGGCGATCACCCGATCGCCTGGTGCCACGAGATCGACGGCGGCCGGTCCTGGTACACCGGCGGCGGCCACACCATCGAGTCCTTCTCGGAGCCGGAGTTCCGCCAGCACCTCGCGGGCGGCATCCAGAGCGCGGCAGGCGCGGTGGACGCGAACTGCGGCGGTGACCACGGCGGCCACGACCCCGACCCCGAGGCCCCGGCCGACGAGGACTTCGACCAGATCACCCTGGCCCAGGGCGACGGCGTCACCGGTGAGCCCATCGGACTCGCGGTGCTCCCCGACCGGCGCGTGCTGCACACCTCGCGGTACGGCGAGATCTTCCTGACGACGCCGGAGGCCACCACCACGCTGGCAGGCCAGATCCCCGTCTACAACAACGACGAGGACGGCCTCCAAGGCGTCGCGATCGACCCGAACTTCGAAGAGAACCAGTGGGTGTACCTGTACTACGCACCGGTTCTGGACACCCCGACCGGCGATGCGCCTCTGACGGGCACGGCCGAGGACTTCGTACCGTTCGAGGGTCACAACCAACTCTCCCGGTTCAAGCTCCTCGACGACGGCACGCTGGACATCGACAGTGAGCAGGAGATCCTCCAGGTCCCCGCGGACCGGGGCATCTGCTGCCACGCGGGCGGTGAGATCGACTTTGACAGCCAGGGCAACCTGCTGCTGTCCACCGGCGACGACACCAACCCGTTCGAGTCCTCCGGCTACACGCCCATCGACGAGCGGGCCGACCGCAACCCGGCCTTCGACGCGCAGCGCAGCTCCGCCAACACCAACGACCTGCGGGGCAAGGTCCTGCGGATCACGGTGGAGGAGGACGGCTCTTACACCATCCCGGAGGGCAACCTCTTCCCGGAAGGCACCGAGCTGACCCGGCCCGAGGTCTATGCGATGGGCCTGCGCAACCCGTTCCGATTCGCGGTCGACCCGGTCACCGACTGGATCTACCTCGGCGAGTACGGCCCGGATGCCGGTTCTGCCAACCCGGACCGAGGCCCGGGCGGCTTGGTCGAGTTCAACCTGATCACCGAGCCGAGCAACCTCGGCTGGCCTTACTGTGTCGGCGACAACGAGCCGTTCATCGACTACGACTTCGCCACCAGCACCTCCGGCGAGGCCTTCGACTGCGCGGCACCGCAGAACACCAGCCCGAACAACACCGGGCTGACCGAGCTGCCGCCCGCCGACCCCGCGTGGATTCCCTACGACGGCAACTCGGTTCCGGAGTTCGGCAACGGCGGCGAGTCCCCGATGGGCGGCCCGGTCTACCGGTTCGACCCTGAGCTGGCCGTCGACACGAAGTTCCCGGAGTACTACGACGGCAAGAACTTCGCCTACGAGTGGGACCGGGGCTGGATCAAGACCATCGACGTCGGCGAGAACGGCGAACCGGGCACGATCGCCCCGTTCTTCGACTCGATGGAACTGACCAGGCCGATGAACATCGAGTTCGGCCCGGACGGATCGCTGTACGTGCTGGACTACGGCAGCGGCTACTTCGGCGGGGCCCCGGACTCGGCGGTCTACCGGATCGACTACACCCAGGGCGGCCGGACGCCGAGCGTCGCGCTGTCGGCCGACGTCACCAACGGTCCGGCTCCGCTCACCGTGGAGTTCGACCCGACCGGCACCGTCGACCCGGACGACCAGGAGCTCACCTACGAGTGGGACTTCGACGGCGACGGAACGACTGACTCCACCGAGGCCGGCCCGGTCAGCCACACCTACACCGAGGCAGGCCAGTTCCAGGCTCGACTGGCGGTGACCGACACCGACGGCCTGACCGGCGCGGCGACGGTGACCATCACGGCAGGCAACACGGCACCGACCGTGGAGCTGGAGTTCCCCGTCGACGGCGGCGTCTTCGCCTTCGGCGACCAGGTTCCCTTCCAGGTGACGGTGACCGACCCCGAGGACGGCGAGATCGACTGCTCACGCGTCGTCGTCGAGTACATCCTCGGCCATGACAACCACGGCCACCCGCTCAGCCGGGAGACCGGTTGTGAGGGCACCATCACCACCGTCGCCGACGACGGACACGGTGCGGACGCCAACATCTTCGGCGTCATCGACGCCAGTTACACCGATGACGGCGCCGAGGGCGTGCCCGCCCTGGAGGGCTCCGACCAGAACATCCTGCACACGAAGTCGAAGGAGGCGGAGTTCTTCCACAACAGCGAGGGCGTCGACGTCATCGACTCCCACGCGGGCGCCTCGGGCGGCGGCCAGGTCGGCAACATCGAGAACGGTGACTGGATCTCCTTCGACCCGGTGAACCTGCACGGTGTCGACGGCATCGGTTACCGCGTCGCCTCCGGCGGTTCGGGCGGGTCCATCGAGGTCCGCTCCGGCGCACCGGACGGCGAGCTGCTCCAGACGGTCGAGGTCGCCAACACCGGCGACTGGAACACCCACGTCGACATCGACCCGACGCCGGTCACCGACCCTGGCGGCTCGCACGAGCTGTTCTTCGTGTTCGTCGGGGGCGAAGGCGCCCTGTTCGACCTGGACGTCATCCGCTTCGACGGTCCGGGTGTGACCGAGCCGGGCGGCAACGATCCCGGCGAGCCGGGCTGTGAGCCGGGCACCCCTGAGGAGGGCTACCGCAGTCTCTTCGACGGCACGCAGGCGTCGCTGGACGGCTGGAACCAGGCCGGACCGGGTGAGTTCGTCCTGCAGGACGACTGCACCATCCTCTCGACCGGCGGCATGGGCCTGCTCTGGCACGGCGAGGAGCTGGGCTCCTACAGTTTCAAGGCCGACTGGATGATGACGGGCGACGACAACTCGGGCGTCTTCGTCGGATTCCCGGACCCCGGTGACGACCCGTGGGTGGCCGTCGACGAGGGCTACGAGATTCAGATCGACGCGACGGACGCCGACGACCGCACGACCGGTGCGATCTACACGTTCCAGGGCGCCGACCTCGAGGCCCGCGACGCCGCGCTCAACCCGCCCGGCGAGTGGAACTCCTACGAGATCGTGGTCGAGGGCCAGACCATCAAGGTCTACCTCAACGACGTGCTGATCAACGACTTCGTCAGCACCGACGAGAACCGCGACCTCACCAACGGATACGTCGGCATCCAGAACCACGGCGACGGCGACGACGTCTACTTCCGCGACATCCAGGTCGCCGACATCGCGGACGAGGCCGCCCCCGTCACCACCCTGAGCACCGACCCGGCCGAGGCCGACGGTGCCGAGGGCTGGTTCACCTCCACGCCCCTGTCGGTGAGCCTGTCGGCCGCCGACGAGGGCAGCGGAGTGGCGAGCACCGAATACCGGATCGACGAGGGCGAGTGGACCGAGTACTCGGAGCCGTTCGCGGTTGCCGGGGACGGCATCCACACGGTGGAGTACCGCTCCACCGACGTCGCGGGCAACGTGGAGGAGACGCAGTCCACGGAGCTGCGGATCGACGCGACCGAGCCGCTGACCGAAGCGGTCCTGGCCGATGCGCCGAACGAGAACGGCTGGCACGACGGTGACGTCGCCGTCGAGCTGTCCGCGTCCGACGAGGCCTCCGGCGTCGCCCGGCTCGAATGGAGCCTGAACGACGGGGAGTGGACCGAGTACGAGTCCGCCGTGCAGATCAGCGGCGATGGTGAGCACACGCTGCTCTACCGCGCCGTCGACACGGCGGGCAACGTCGAGGCGGAGAAGGCGGCCACCGTGCTGCTGGACGCGACCGCTCCGACGCTGCTGCTGGCCGGGGTCGCCGAGGGCAGGGTCTACGGCGATGCCACGGACCTGTTCGTGTCCTGGGAGGTCGACGACTCGACCTCCGGAGTGGACTCGGTCATCGGCACCCTCAACGGTGAGGAGATCCGCTCCGGCAGGCTCGTCCCGCTCTACCAGCTTCCCTTCGGCACTCACGACATCTCGGTGAGCGCCGTCGACCGGGCGGGCAACACGGCCGAGCAGTCGGTCACCTTCGCCACCACCACCTCGCTGCGCGACATCGGTCAGCTCGTCGACCGGTTCCGCGCCACCAACAGGCTGTCCCTGTACGCGCATCGGGATCTGACCGAGCAGCTCGCCGCTGCCCGGTTGGCCGAGGCGACCGGGGACGACCTGGGGGCGATCGAGGGCCTGGCGTCCTTCGCCGCACTGGCCGGGGACACCACGCTGGTCACCGACGCCGACGTCCGCACGGTGCTGGTCCGCGACGCCGAGGCCGTGATCGCCTCGATCGAGGGCGTCGCGGTGCTGACGAAGTCGGTCAACGCCGAGTGAGGAACTGCCTGTTCACCGCGGGTCACGGCCTGCGGTGAGCAGGCGCACCGTTCGCTGTCGGGCGGGGCGCGTCCCGAGTTCTCCTCGGGGCGTGCTCCCGCCCGGCAGTCCGACGTGCGACCCGACGGCGGGGCACGTGAGGGGGAAGAAAGGTGGCACACGACATGAACAGTCCCCATGGTGTGGGGCCGACCGGTCTCTGGCTGATCGGAGCCCGAGGGTCGGTGGCCACCACCGTGATCAGCGGTCTGCTGGCCCTACGCGCAGGCCTGGTCGAGCCGATCGGGTGCGTCACCGAGCGCGCTCCCTTCGACGTCGCTCCGCTGCCTGCCTGGGATGAACTGGTGATCGGCGGCCACGACATCGTCGACACCGCCCTGGACAAGCGCGCCGAGCAGCTCAGCGCGGCAGGTCTCGTGCCTGCCTCGGTGCTGCGCGGCATCGCCGAGGGACTGCGGGTCGTCGACTCCGACATCCGCTGCGGCTATCACCCCACCCTGCACACGGGCTCGCAGGCCGAGGCGGCCGAGACGCTCATCGGCGACCTCGTCTCCTTCCGGGAACGGCACGGTCTACGCCGGGTGGTCGTCGTCAACCTCGCCTCCACCGAGCCGCCGGTTCCGCTGGTCGCGGAACACCAGGACCTCGCCGCGCTCGAACAGGCACTGGCCGACCCGACGCGGACGGTGCTGCCGCCCAGTTCGCTGGCCGCGTACGCGGCACTGCGCGCGGGCTGCCCCTATGTCGACTTCACCCCCTCCACGGGGATCACCCTGCCCGCGCTGCGTGAGCTGGCCGACCTCAAGGGCCTGCCCTACGCGGGACGCGACGGCAAGACCGGCGAGACGCTGCTGCGCACCGTCCTCGCCCCGATGTTCACCGCCAGGGCGCTGAAGGTCCGCTCCTGGGCGGGCACCAATCTGCTGGGCGGCGGCGACGGCGCGACCCTCGGCGATCCAGAGTTCGCCGCCAGCAAGCTCGAGTCCAAGGCACGCGGGCTCGCCGCACTCCTGGGCTCCGACGTCACGGCGCCGCTGCACATCGACAACGTCCCCGACATGGGCGACGTCAAGACGGCCTGGGATCACGTCTCCTTCGAGGGCTTCCTCGGCGCCAGGATGACCTTGCAGTTCACCTGGACCGGCTACGACTCCTCCCTGGCCGCACCGCTGGTCCTCGACCTGGCCCGCCTGACCTCGGCCGCCCATGCGGCGGGCCGGTCGGGGCCGCTGGGCGCGCTGGCCTTCTTCTTCAAGGACCCGCTGGGTAGCGACGAGCACCGGTTCGCCGAGCAGACCAGGGAACTGGCGCACTGGGTCGACGAGCTGCGGGTGAGCCTGACAGGCGACGCCGACGGCCTGCCCGGTTCCGCGACAGGCTCAGCGAATCCCGAGGCCGGGGCGCAGGCATGAGCGTCGCCGACCGGACCAAGACGCTCGTCGAACTGGTGCGGGCGCCCGCCGGGCTGTCCGTGCTCGGCGACACCATCGCGGGCGCGGCGGCCTCCGGGACGCCGCTGCGCGGTCGTCGGCTGCTGCTGCCGCTGGCGTCGGTCGCCCTGTACTGGTCGGGGATGGCCCTCAACGACTGGGCGGATCGCGAACTGGACGCCGTGGAGCGACCGGAGCGGCCCATCCCCTCCGGACGGATCTCCCCGTCGGGCGCCCTGGCCGTCGCCGCGGGCCTGGCCGGTACCGGAATCGGTCTGTCGGCACTGGCGGGCGGGCGGGACAGCGCGCGGGTGGCGGTCGCGCTCTCCTCGGCGATCTGGGCGTACGACACCGTGCTGAAGCCGACCTCGGCGGCGCCGCTGGGCATGGCGTTGTGTCGAGGACTCGACGTCCTGTTGGGCGCGGCCCCCGGCAACCTGCGAGGCGCGCTCCCGGCGGCGGGGGCGATGGCCTGTCACGCTGCGGGGATCACCGCGTTGTCGGCGGGTGAGGTGCACGGCGGTTCGACAAGCACCGCCAGGGCCGCACTGGCCGCGACCGGCGTCGCCGCCTCGGCCACGGTGCTGGGCCCGGCGAAGTCTCCGCTGCATCGAGTGCTCGGCGCTGCCGCAGGCGTCGGCTATGGACGCCTCGTCGGCCGGGCACAGCTCGCCGCCGCGCGGACTCCCTCCGCCGAACGGGTCCGGGCCGCCACCGTCGCGGGCATCCACGGGATGGTGCCGTTGCAGGCGGGCATCGCGGCGCGGCGCGGTGCGGCGAAGGCCGCCGCGTTGATCGTCGGCGTGCTCCCCGCCGCGCGGGCGCTGGCCCGCAAGGTGAGCCCCACGTGACGGCGGCCGTGCGGAACGGGCGACGGCGGACGGGGACCGTCGCCGCCGTACCGACCGGTTGGCACGGAATTCGGGGAGGGACGCGGGGATGACCGATGTGACGACCCACGCCGCCGCGACGTCCCGGCCCGACTCGGGACCGACCGGGCCGGGCTTCGACCTCGGCTACGGCACCAACGGCTTCGCCAACCATCGGCTGCTCGACGCACTGGCCGTGATCGCCGACCTCGGTTACACCGGAGTCGCCCTCACCCTCGACCACGCCCATCTCGACCCCTTCGCCGCCGATCTGCGGGACGAGACCGACCGGGTGGCGACTCGGCTGGCCGAGCTCGGACTGCGCGTCGTGGTGGAGACCGGCGCCCGATATCTGCTGGATCCGACACGCAAGCACCATCCGACGCTCGTCTGCGACGACCAGGCCCCCCGGATCGACTTCCTCACCAGGGCACTGCGGGTGGCCGCCGACCTCGGCGCGGACTGCGTCTCCTGCTGGTCGGGCGTCGACGAGGACGGCAGCGGTGCCGAGCTGACCTGGCGACGTCTGAGGCAGGGACTCGAACCGGTGCTGGCGGAGGCCGACCGTGTCGGAGTGCCGCTGGGCCTGGAGCCGGAGCCCGGTCATGTCATCGAGCGCCTCGATCAGGCGTTGACGCTGCGCGCCGACCTCGGCGAGCCGGACTCGCTGCGGCTGACGCTCGACGTCGGGCACTGTGTCGCCGTGGAACCGGTCGATGCCGCCGAGTGCATCCGGCTGGCGGGCGGGCTGCTGGTGAACGTTCAGCTCGACGACATGATGCCGGGCGTCCACGAGCACCTGGAGTTCGGCACGGGCGAACTCGACCTGGCCGCGACGCTGGCCGCCCTGCACGAGATCGACTATCGAGGCCTGGCCGCCGTCGAGCTGCCCAGGCACAGTCATGCCGCGCCCACCGTCGCCCGGCGTTCGCTGGCCGCGCTGCGGGCCGCGCTGCCCGCCGGTCGGCGGGGCCAGGCGACGGCCGAGACGGGCGCGCAGGCCGCATCGGCCGCGCACGACGTCCCCGCCGCGCGGTCCGGGACCATGACACAGGCTCGCGCTGCCGGGACCACGGCCCGGACTTCCGCTGTCGTGACGGCCCCGGCGGCTCCCCTGTCCTCGACCGGGCCGAGCGCCATCGCCTCGGCCCGGTCGAGCATCACCGCATCGGCGGACTCGACGCCCCAACAGACGGCGCACCCTCGGAGTTCGGGAGGCAGCAGGTGAGCGAGCATCAGACCCACTCGTTGACACCGTGGGAGGCCGAGGCCGCCCAGCGGATCACCACCGATCCCGCCGCCATCCGCACCTTGTTCCCCGCGGTGGGGCGCAAGGTCGGCCGGGCGGTGCTGCGGCCGGACTCCGACCCGCAGGGTCTCGTGCACGGGACCGAGGACGATCTGACCCGCATCGGCCTGCTCGGCGTCCTCGCCTCGGTCTGCTCGCCGACGCGGCTGGCCACCGAGATCGCGGACCTCTACCGCTACGGCGACGACGCCGAACGCCGAGGCGTCCTGCGCGGCCTGGACGTCCTCACCTCCGTCCAGGAGCCCGGCGAGGAGCGGGACCGGCTCGTCGACGCTGCGCTGATCCTGGTCCGCGATGCACTCCGGGCCAACGACGTCCGGCTGGTCGCCGCCGCGATGGGCCCGTTCGCAGGCCGACATCTCGATGCGCACACCTGGCGGCACGGCGTGCTGAAGTGCCTGTTCACCGGGGTTCCTCTGGCGGCGGTCGCCGCGCTGGCCGAGCGAACCGACGCCGAACTGCTGCGCATGATCGAGGACTACGCGGCCGAGCGTCGCGCGGCGGGCCGCGAGGTGCCCGCCGACGCACTGGACCTGATCGGCGGACCCGGACCCGAGCCCGCCGACCGGCCGAGCGGTCCCCACACCGACCAGCCGAGCGAGCCGACGCAGGACCAGGGGAGGCAGCACTGATGCGCATCTTCGACCCGCACATCCACATGACCTCGCGCACCACCGACGACTACGAGGCGATGTACGCCGCAGGCGTCCGTGCCCTGGTGGAACCGGCGTTCTGGCTCGGCCAGCCCAGGACCAGCGTCGCCTCCTTCACCGACTACTTCGACGCGCTGATCGGCTGGGAGCGATTCCGCGCCGCGCAGTTCGGCATCCGCCATCACTGCACGATCGCGCTCAATCCGAAGGAGGCCAACGATCCGCGCTGCGTCGACGTGCTCGACGTCCTGCCTCGGTATCTGGCCAAGGACGGCGTGGTCGCGGTCGGCGAGGTCGGCTACGACTCGATGACTCCCGAGGAGGACCGGGTCTTCGCCCGGCAGCTCGAACTCGCCGGCGAACACGAGCTGCCCGTGATGGTGCACACCCCGCACCGGGACAAGCTCAAGGGGACCCGGCGGACGCTGGACGTGGTGGCCGAGTCCGGGCTGCCCGCGGAGCACGTCCTGGTCGATCACCTCAACGAGGTCACCATCGAAGCCGTCCTCGACGCGGGCTGCTGGATGGGCTTCTCGATCTATCCGGACACCAAGATGGACGAGCACCGGATGGTCGCGCTGCTCAAGGAGTACGGCACCGAGCGAGTCCTGGTGAACTCGGCCGCCGACTGGGGCCGATCCGATCCGCTGAAGACGTACAAGACCGGCCAGGCGATGCTCGCCGCAGGCTTCTCCGAAGACCAGGTGGACACCGTCCTGTGGCACAACCCGGTGCAGTTCTACGGGCAGAGCGGCAGGTTAGAGCTGTCCGAACTGCCCGGCTTCGGTGCGTCGGCGGACACGGCGTCGGGGACCTTCGAGGGCAACTCCGTGCTGCGCGGCGCCTGTCCTGACCCGGCCACGTTCGGCGGGACGGCGGGGTCTGCTGTCCGCCCGAGTCCGGCAGGGTCTGCTGTCCGCCCGAGTCCGGCGGAAGGCGCCGATTCAGGCGGTGCGAGATGACGCTCTCCTACTGCACCAACGTGCACCCGGCGGAGGACCTGTCGGGCATCCTCGCCCAGCTCGACGACTACGCCGAGCCGGTGCGCCGCAGGCTGGGCGCCGATCGGCTCGGCGTCGGACTGTGGCTGGCCGCCGACGTGGCCGCCGGTCTGGCCGAGGACGCCGACGCGCGCGCCAGGCTCGCCTCGGAACTGCGGGCCAGGGGCCTGGAGGTGCACACCCTCAACGCCTTCCCCTACGGCGGTTTCCACCAGCAGGTGGTGAAGCACGCGGTCTATCAGCCGAGGTGGACGGAGCGTTCCCGACTCAAGTACACGCTGGACTGTGCGACCGTCCTCGCCGATCTGCTGCCCGCCGACGCCGACCACGGCAGCATCTCCACGCTGCCGCTGGGCTGGCGCCTGCCGTGGAGCATCGCCGACGAGATGCTCGCGCTGGGCGCCATCGACGAGCTGACCCTGGGCCTGCGCGAGCTGCATCGTCGGATCGGCCGCCCGATCCGACTGGCCGTCGAACCGGAGCCTGGCTGCGTGCTGGACACGGTCGCCGACGCCGTGGGCTGGCTGTCCGGTCGCGTCGACCCGGCCTACATCGGGCTCTGCCTGGACACCTGTCATCTCGCGGTGTCCTTCGCTGACCCGACCGAGACCATCGCCTCGATCAAGGCGGCCGGACTCGAGGTGGTGAAGGTGCAGGCCTCGGCCGCCCTCCAGGTCGACCGTCCCCAGAGCCCCGCGACCAAGGCGGCGCTGGCCCACTTCGACGAGCCGCGTTACCTGCATCAGGTGCGAGAACTCGGTTCGGACCAGCAGATCCGCGCCGTCGACGACCTGCCGCAGGCGGCGAGCGAACTGCCCGGTCTCGGGCCGTGGCGGGTGCACTTCCACGTCCCGCTGCACGCCCAGCCCGTCGCGCCGCTGCGCTCGACGACCTGGGTGCTGCGGGAGGCGGTGACGGCACTGCGACACGCTCAGGAGTTCCGGCCGCACGTGGAGGTGGAGACCTACACCTGGAGCGTGCTGCCCAGAGCAGGCACCAGTCAGGCGGCGGCCGAGACGACGGAGACGACGCCACGCTCCGACGCGGAACTCGTCGACGGCATCGCCGCCGAGCTCACCTGGGCGGCCGAGAACCTGATCAGCGACGTGGAGGAGGTACGAGGATGAAGCCACTGGTGCTGCTCGACGTGGTCGGGATGACCCCCCGGCTGCTGGCGCACATGCCCAACCTGGCCGCGCTCGGCAAGACGGGCTGGCAGGCCGAACTCGGCACCGTGCTGCCCGCAGTCACCTGCAGCGTCCAGTCGACGTTCCTCACGGGCCGGATGCCCGCGCAGCACGGCATCGTCGGCAACGGCTGGTACTTCCGGGACCTCGGCGAGGTCTACCTGTGGCGGCAGCACAATCGGCTGGTCCAGGGCGAGAAGGTGTGGGAGACCGCCCGCGCGGCCCACCCCGGCTATCGGGCCGCCAACATCTGCTGGTGGTACGCGATGGGCGCCTCCACGGACATGCTGGTCACGCCCCGGCCGATCTACCACGCCGACGGCCGCAAGTCGCCCGACTGCTACACGCGCCCCGTGACGCTCCACGACGAGCTCACCACCGAGCTCGGCGAGTTCCCGCTCTTCCAGTATTGGGGCCCGACGGCGTCGATCGCCTCCAGTCGATGGATCGCCCAGGCGGCGACCCGCGTCCTGGAACGACACCGGCCCGAGCTGTTGATGGTCTACGTGCCGCACCTCGACTACGACCTTCAGCGGTTCGGACCCGACTCGCCGCAGGCAATCGCCGCCGCCCGCGCCGTGGACGCCGAGCTGGCGCCGCTGCTGCTGGAGGCGCGCAGGCAGCAGGCCTCCGTCGTGGCGTTGAGCGAGTACGGCATCACCTCGGCGGACCAGCCGGTGGACGTCAACCGCGCGCTGCGTCGCGAGGGACTGCTGGAGGTCTACCGCCAGGCGGGCATGGAGTACCTCGACCCCTGGGCCTCCAGGGCCTTCGCCGTGGCCGACCACCAGGTCGCCCACGTCTACGTCGCCGACCCGGCCGACCTGCCCAGGGTGCGGGACATCGTCGCGGGACTGCCCGGCGTCGACGAGGTCCTCGACCGGGAACAGCAGGCCCGCTACGGCATCGACCACGAGCGCGCCGGGGAACTCGTCGCGGTGGCCGAGCCGCGTGCCTGGTTCACCTACTACTACTGGCTGGACGATGCCTCCGCGCCCGACTTCGCCAAGGGCGTCGAGATCCACCGCAAGCCCGGCTACGACCCGGCGGAGCTGTTCTTCGACCCGGCGGACCCGATGGTCAAGGCCAAGGCGGCGACGAACCTGGTACGCAAGAAGGTCGGCCTGCGGTACGCGATGAACGTGGTTCCGCTCGACCCGTCGCCGGTACGCGGATCGCATGGGCGACTTCCGGACTCCCCACAGGACGGTCCGGTGCTGCTCTGCTCGGACCAGCAGGTCCCGCAGCAGGTGGAACGAGACGGGCGGCTGGCCGCGACGGACGTCCGCGATCTGCTGCTGCGGCTGCAGGGGCTGGACGGGCAGGTGTCCTGACCGCTCGTCGACAGCTCGCAGATCAAACCCGAAGTCGGATGACCATGAGCCGTGGGGCCGGGCAGACTCGACACCGTCGGATCTCTCATTCGGTGTGTCGAGATGCCCTGCTTGGACTCGAAGACAGGAGGACGCGATGCGCACAGCGCCTCGATCCCTGCTGGCCGCCGCCCTGTGGCTGCTGCTCATGTTAATCCCGGTCGGTGTCGCGACGGCCGCCGTCGGATCGGCGACGCCCGCAGGACCTGCGGCATCTCCCGTCGCAGGCACGCCGGTGCTGCACGCCTCGGGCGCTGAAGACACGACGGCGCCCGCAACGGAGACCTCGGCGCCCGGCGACGGGACCGGGAGCGACGGCTCGCTGTTCAGCGGTGAGGCGGGCGGACAGGTGATCGCCCTGCTCGTCGCCGCGGCACTGTTCGCCCTCGTCTTCTACGGCCGACGGATCAGGAAGAAGGCGCGCGGCGGCTGAGCGCCCGGCGGGAGGCCCGCCGCCCCACCACACCCGACACAACCGACACCTGGTGACGACACACCGAAGGGAATCCGCGATGACCCGACCCATCACGCTGTTCACCGGACAGTGGGCCGACCTCCCGTTCGAGGAGGTCTGTCGACTCGCGTCCGAATGGGGATACGACGGCCTGGAGATCGCCTGCTCCGGCGACCACTTCGAGGTGGATCGTGCCCTCGCGGAGGACGACTACGTCCAGGGCAGACTCGACATCCTGGCCCGGCACGGCCTGAAGGTCTGGACGATTTCGAACCACCTCGTCGGCCAGGCCGTGTGCGACGACCCGATCGACCACCGCCATCAGAACATCCTGCCCGCCAGGATCTGGGGCGACGGCGAGCCGGAAGGCGTCCGGCAGCGGGCCGCCGCCGAGATGGCCGACACGGCGCGGGCGGCGGCGAAGCTCGGCGTGGACACGGTCGTCGGCTTCACCGGATCGAAGATCTGGAAGTACGTCGCGATGTTTCCGCCGGTGTCGCAGGAGGTCATCGACGACGGCTACCAGGACTTCGCCGACCGGTGGAACCCGATCCTCGACGTCTTCGACGAGGTCGGCGTCCGCTTCGCCCACGAGGTCCATCCCTCGGAGATCGCCTACGACTACTGGACTACCGAGCGCACGCTGGAGGCGATCGGCAGGCGACCGGCCTTCGGCCTGAACTGGGACCCCTCGCACTTCGTGTGGCAGGACCTGGACCCCGTGGGCTTCATCCTCGACTTCGCGGACCGCATCTACCACGTGGACTGCAAGGACACGAAGAAGCGGTTCGACGGTCGCAACGGCAGGCTCGGCTCTCACCTGGCCTGGGCGCATGCCCGCCGGGGCTGGGACTTCGTCTCCACCGGTCACGGCGACGTGAACTGGGAGGAGTCCTTCCGCGCCCTCAACCACATCGGCTACCAGGGACCGATCTCGGTGGAGTGGGAGGACGCGGGCATGGACCGGCTTCGCGGCGCCGCCGAGGCGGTCGGCTTCATCAAGGGGCTGCTCTTCGACAAGCCGAACGCCGCCTTCGACGCCGCGTTCAGCTCCAAGAGCTGAACACACCACAGACCCGGGGGTCGGGGGATCGTGATGAGGGAAGGTCAACGATGACACACGACGGTTCGTTCACCAGACGGTCGATGCTCCGAGGCGCGGCGGGTGCCGCGCTCGGCCTCGGCGCCGCGGTCGCACTGGGCGGCACCGCTGCGGCGAGCACGACGGCCGACGCCGCGTCCGCGAGCACGGCGGCGCTGGGGCGGCTCCGAGTGCCCAAGGACGCCATCAGCATCCAGCTCTACACGCTGCGGTCGCTGTTAGAGGAGGACACCGAGGGCACCCTGCGGGAACTGGCGGCCATCGGCTACCGCAAGGTGGAGCTGGCAGGCACCTACGGCCGCACGGCGACCGAGTTCCGGGCGCTGCTCGACCGCTTCGGCCTGCGGGCGACCTCCAGCCACTCGGGGATCGACGGTGACTTCGGCAAGACGCTGGAGGACGCGCGCATTCTCGGCCAGCAGTACCTGGCCGTGCCGTACGCGGACTTCGAGACCGCGCAGGAGTGGCGGGACTTCGCCAGGCAGCTCGACGACGCCGGGGAGCAGGCCAGGCGGGCGGGCCTCCAGTTCGGTTACCACAATCACGCCCACGAGTTCGAGCCGGTGCAGGGCAGGCAGCGGCCGATCGACATCATCACCCGGCAGGCCCGGTCCTGGAACGTCTACCTCGAGCTGGACCTGTTCTGGGTGATCGACGCCGAGGTCGACCCCAGCGCGTTCGTGTGGAAGAACTTCGGTCGCGTGAAGCAGTTCCACGTCAAGGACCGTGCCGAGGACGGCACGTGGGCCGACCTCGGAACCGGGACGGTGGACTTCGGGAAGATCTTCCGCAAGACCTGGCTCACCGGGGTCCGGGAGTACGTGGTCGAGCACGACAACCCGACCGATCCGTTGGAGACGGCGCGGGTGGGCTATCAGTACCTGACCGACCTGCGCTTCTGAGTCGAACTCCACCGACTAGAAGGTCCGGCCGCAGCGTGGGCGGCGGCAGACGGACGGGGCGTCCCCGGTGCTCGTGGTGAGCACGGGGGACGCCCCGTCCCGGTTCTGTCCTTCGTCGAGGTAGATTCGCCCCGCCGGTCGCGAAGATCCGGTTCTCCACCGGCCGTGGTCGCCTGCCGAGCCCGGCGCCTGTCCTCCATGCCTGCCGGCAGCGGCCGGTCGTGGTCGCCGAAGCACCACCCGCACCACGCCGTCCCCTGCGCTGGGAGCCGCCTCGGGGCGACCCGTGCTCGGTCGGTCGTGACGTCGCGAGACTTCGTCCCAGCAGTATCATCAGCCCCACCTGCCGCAGGAATCCCACCGTCGGTCGGTATGGGTACCTCCGTTCGGGCGATACGAGGGCGGTGATGGGGCAAGATGGGTTGGCATGACACCCGATCGCGAGCCCTCGCTCCGGGACATCTGCGCTGAGACGGTCGTACGGCATGCCGAGGAGCTGATCGACCTCTCCCATCGGATTCACGCCCATCCCGAGCTCGCCTTCGCCGAGCATCAGAGCATGGCTGCCGTCGCCGAGCTGGTCGCGGACCACGGCTTCGAGGTGGAGCGGGGCGTCGGCGGACTCGACACCGCGATGGTCGGCACGGCGGGCGGGGGAGAGCTGGTCGTCGCCGTCTGCGCCGAGTACGACGCGCTTCCCGAGATCGGCCACGCGTGCGGACACAACATCATCGCCGCCGCCTCGGTCGGGGCGGCCCTGGCGTTGAGCGCCGTCGCGGACGAACTGGGCATCACCGTACGGCTGATCGGCACGCCCGCCGAGGAGGTGGGCGGCGGAAAGGTCCTGCTGCTCGAACGGGGTGTCTTCGACGGCGCCGCGATGGCGATGATGGTGCACCCCTCGCCGTACGAGATGTGCGAGCCTCGATCGAAGGCGATCGCCGACCTCGAAGTGCATTACCGGGGGCGGGCGTCACACGCCGCAGCCGCCCCTGAGCTGGGAGTGAACGCCGCCGACGCGCTGACCGTCGCGCAGGTGGCCATCGGGCTGGCGCGACAGCACTTCGAACCGGGCCAGCAGGTGCACGGTATCGTGACTCATGGCGGGGCCGCGCCCAACATCGTGCCCGCGCACACCTCGGCGATGTTCAACCTACGCGCTGCCGAGATCGACTCGCTCCGTCGACTCGAACACCGGATCCGGTGTTGTCTCGAAGCGGGAGCCGTCGCCACCGGTGCCGACTGGGAGGCCGCCGCGATCTCCCCGGACTACGCCGAGCTGCGTGCCGAGCCCCGCCTCGTGGAGGCCTACCGCGAGGCGATCGTGAAACTCGGTCGTACTCCCGATGGTCGGGATGAAGAGGCGAGCAGGGTCGTCGGCAGCACCGACATGGGTAACGTCACCCGCCTGATCCCGGGAATCCATCCCACGATCTCGATCGACTGCGGTGACGCGGTGCCACACCAGCCGGAGTTCGCGGCGGCGTGCAGCACCGAATCGGCCGATCGCGCCGTCCTCGACGGTGCCACGGCCATGGCGTGGACGGTGGTCTCCGCCGCCACGAACGAGGGATTGCGGGCCGAATTACTTGCGGGCGCGGCTCGCAGGCTCGCCACTAGTGGAAAGTCCGCCGCGACAGGAGGTGCGGCATGACCGTGTTGGACTCGCGCTACGACACTCAGATCCATACCGACGTCGACTCGGACCCCGAGTTCGCCTCTGCCCTGCCTGCAGGGGTGAGCGGCGCCAAGGCGCTACTCGGCGATGTCACCTCAGTACCTTCCGCCCCGGCGGGAGTGGCAGCCCCGACCATGGCGGGAGTGGAGGACATCGGCGCGGGTCACGGGCCGTCCTGGCTGGACGCCTGGCTCGCCGAGCACGGCTCCGACGTCCTCCGGTGGCGCAGGCATCTCCACGCCCACCCGGAGCTGTCGCTCCAGGAGTACGGCACCACCGCCTACCTGTCCGAGCAGCTCACCGCCGCAGGTCTGCGGCCGAGGGTGCTTCCCGGTGGAACGGGGCTGATCTGCGACGTCGGCTCGGGACCCGGCTGCGTGGCACTGCGCGGGGACATCGACGCGCTGCCGCTGACGGAGTCGACCGGGGCGCTCTACGCCTCCACCGTGCCGGGCGTCACGCACGCCTGCGGGCATGACGCGCACGCCACCGTACTGCTGGGCACGGCGCTGGCCCTGGCCGCCGCGCCGTCGCTGCCCGGCCGGGTCCGACTGCTCTTCCAGCCCGCCGAGGAGGTCATGCGCGGTGCGCTGGACGTGATCGCCGCAGGCGGTCTCGACGGCGTCGACCGGGTGTTCGGTCTGCACTGCGATCCGCGCCTCGAGGTCGGCAGGGTGGGCACGCGGGTGGGACCCATCACCTCAGCCAGTGATCTGATGGAGATCAGGTTCACCTCGCCGGGCGGGCACACCTCGCGCCCCCACCTCACCGGGGACCTCGTCCACGCGATGGGCACGGTGATCACCGGGCTGCCAACGCTGCTGTCCCGGCGGGTCGACCCGCGTTCCTCGACGGTGCTGGTCTGGGGTGCGGTGCATGCGGGCGAGGCGCCCAACGCGATCCCGCAGGACGGCGTCCTGCGCGGCACGCTGCGGACCGGGGACCGGGAGACGTGGGCCAAGCTCGAGCCGCTCATCAAGGAGCTGGTGGCCGCGCTGCTGGCCCCGACCGGCGTCTCCTACGAGCTGTGGCATCAACGCGGCGTGCCGCCGCTGGTGAACGAGCCTGCGAGCACGGCGTTGATCCAGGCGGGCGTCACGGCGGCCCTCGGCGAGAACGCCGTCGTGGACACCGAGCAGTCCTCCGGCGGCGAGGACTTCGGCTGGTACCTGGAGCAGGTGCCCGGCGCCTTCGCCAGACTCGGGGTGTGGTCGGGGACCGGCAGACAGCGTGATCTCCATCAGCCTTCCTTCGACCTGGACGAGCGTGCGCTGCTGACCGGCATCCGGGTGCTGACGCACACGGCCTTGGCCTCGCTGACGGCCGAGGCCGGCGGCGCCGGTGCGGCGGAAGTGGGTACCGCCCCTGCCTGACGGGTCGGGGTCACGACAGACAGGGGCGGCGTCGTAGGGGTCGCCCGGCCGCTGCGGCGGCTCGGCGACCGCCCGGTCCTCACGGCGACCGGAGCAGGCACCAGGTACACGGCATTCCGCTCATGCCCTCCAACAGCTCCACGTCCTCGCGCTCGAATCGCTCCGAGCAGTAGGCGGTGAGCACGTCGGGGATGCTCTCGACCGTCTGCGGCGCGGGACAGACGTGCACCAGGCGCGCGGTCTCACCGACGAGGCCCGGCAGATAGCGGACGAGCAGAAGCCGAGGCCCGGTGGGCCGTTGATCGAGGGCGCCGATGCCGTTCATTCCTGCTCCTGCTCGCGGTGGGCGATCGTCTCGGAGTGGAGAACGCCGAAGTCCCGAGGCGGACTGCCCGGGTCGGCTCGCAGCGAGGCGGTTCCGGGGCGGACTGCCGGGGAGACCGATGCGTCGCAGTGCGGTGCGCGAAGAGGCTCAAGATCACCAGCGGACCGCCCATGAGCAGCGCGGCACTCAGTGACACCAAGGTCGATGACAGGTTCAGCATGGCCGTTCCCTCGATCGCGGCACCTTCTTCTGTGTAGGTAGTTTCCCCAATCGAGTGAGAAAATGGCAAGAAAATTCGAGAACATGCTCGAAGCCGTCACTCGTTCGGACGAACATGTGCGGAAGAATGATGATCAAACCGGGGAAGCCTGCGAGAATACGATGAGAACCTGCACGACTTGGAGGATGTCATCGTGGAGTTGACGTTCCTGGGCACCACGTCCACGACCGGAAACTGTCCGAACCTGTACCTGACCGACCGCGGAACCTACGTCGTCCAGGGCACCAGGGTCGTCGACCCGGAGGCGCTGCGCGTCTTGCGGGAACGCGGCCTGCCGATCAACGAGGGAGCAGTCGAGATTCCGACGGAGTTGCTGGGATTCGCCTCGAAGGAAGTACCGTGCGCCGTCTCCTAGACGGAGCTGAACTCGCCAGGCTGTTCGCCCGCTTCACGCGATCTGCCTGGCGGTTCGAAACGCAGGCCGAGTACCGCGAGGTCTCGGAGGCGGAGCCGTACCGACGGTTCCTCGCAGGCGAACTCGGCGAGGATCGTTCCTGGATGACCGAGTGGCTGCGGTCGGTCACGGCGTCGACCCGACAGGGCCGAAGCTTCGCACGCGTGCGCGTCGTGGCGTATCCGCCGACCGACTACCAGCGCTTCGAGATGGCGGTGGCGCCGGACAACGAGGCGGCGGGTGAGGACATCCGTGTCCTCGCGGCTCAGCGGGCGCGAGGACTGCGGCTGCCCGCACAGGATTTCTGGTTGTTCGACGACGCGGTCTTGGCACTGATGCACTTCGGAGCGGGCACGCTGACCGGCATCGAGGTGACGACCGACGTCGCCAGGGTCGAGCAGTACCGTGCGCATCGGCTCCGTGCCTGGAGCCACGCCGTTCCGCTCAGCGAGCATATGACGATCAGTTGACCAGAGGCGATGAGAAGTGTGGGCAGCAGCTTCGAGGAACGTCGTGAGGAACTCGGAGAACGCCTGCGTCTGCTGCGGGAGCAGGCGGGCCTGACCGGTAAGGAGCTGGCGCTGGCCTGCGGCTGGTCCGCAGTGTCGAAGGTCAGCAAGATCGAGAGAGGTCGCCAGACCGCGACCCAGGAGGATCTGGCTGCCTGGCTGGAGGCCGTCTCGCTCGACGAGGCGAGCCGAGCGGGCTTCGTCGAGGATCTCGCCGAGCTTCAGGAGGAGTACCTGAGCTGGCGGAACCAGGTTCGCTCCGGCCACCTGGTCCGGCAGGAGGAGCCGATCGACCGCGACCGGCGGGCACATCGCATCCTGGCGATGGAATTGAACGTCATCCCCGGTCTGGTGCAGACGGCCGACTACGCGCGGCAGGTTTTACAGACCAGCCTGGAGCTGCACGGCGGTCCGGACGACATCGAGGCGGCCGTCCGGGCTCGGATGCGCAGGCAGCAGGTGCTCTACGAGCCCGGCAAGCGCATCGAGATCCTCATCGCCGAATCCGCGCTGGTCCACCCGGTCGCCTCCCGGGACGTGATGGCCGGGCAGCTTCATCGACTGGTCGCCGCGATCGGCACGCCCGATCTGCGCCTCGGTCTGATTCCGCTGAATCGACGTCTTCCCCTCGTGCCTTTACACGGTTTCTGGATCGTCGACGAGACCGCGATGGTCGAGACGGTGACCGGCGAGCTGAAGATCACCGATCCGGACGAGCTGGCCCTCTACGTCCGGGTCTGGGAACGCCTCTGGCTGGTGGCCGTGGAGGGCGAGGCGGCTCGCCGCATCCTGAACCGCCACGTCGAGGACCTGTTCGTCCTGGCGGGCGCCGAGGACGGCCAGCTCTGAAGCACGCCGCCCCGGCCGGGACGACCCGGCCGGGTGCGCCCGGTCTCGGCCTCGCGTGTCGCCGGGTGGCGCCTGGCGCCGTCGGCCCGTCGAGGTGTCTCCACGGGGTCCGCCGCATTCCGGGCGTATCGCCCTGCCGTCGGCGGGGAGCCCGAAACACCGGGAGTCCGCGCGTCGGGAGTCCGACCGCAGTCGACGGGGCCTGCCTTCGTTCCGGCCTCGTCGCGGCGTCCGATCGGCAGGGGCGCCGCAGGCCTCGTCCTGAGTGTCCAGTCGTGGGCGTCGGGCCGGTCGATCGACTGTCGACGTCGTCGGCGCTCGATCGCGCTTGTGCGGTGTCCGGCCCGCTCAAGCCTGTCTTCGCGGCTCTCGGCCGCACGCACCGGCTGGCACCGGCCGAGGTCGGTGGCGTCTCGGCTCGTTCTGGTGCGCTGTCCGTCGGAGGAGCCGCCACGCCTGCCGCGTCGCGAGACAGTCCCGCCACGCCTGCGGCGTCGAGTCGGCGACCGGTTCGCCGCCACCGGCGGACACGAACCTGGCCGCCGGTGGCCGGTCGAGGAATCCCGATCGGTGACGGGGATACGTCGCACGGGACATCGGCGCGGCGCAGGCTCCGTCGCAGTCGACGATGCTCAGCACGCGCCATGGGCACCGACGGCAGGGCCCGCCGTGCCACGACGACACGTCTCGGTCGAGACCGACATCGGGTCGCCGGGCAGGGCGATCGACTCAGGGACCGATGCCGGTGCAGGGTCGCTTGCGCAGCTCGGTCGGGTACTCGGTGGGTGCGCCCGCCGCCTCCGCCGCGTCGGCGATGACCCCGAGGTATCGCGCCGAGGGCAGCCCGCCCTCATAGGCGTCCAGCACGTAGAACCACGCCAGCGTCGACCGCTCCAGGGTGTCCACCCGGAGTCTCACCTTGCGGTGCATCCACAGCTCCGACCCCTCCCAGCGATCGAGCTGCTTCTCGTCCTCGGCGCTGACGTCATAGAGGACGACGAAGACCTGCGAGTCCGGGTCCTCGACGATGGTCGCCAGGGCCCCTTCCCAGCCGAGGTCTTCCCCGCCGAAGGTCAGTCGCCATCCCGCGAGCCATCCGGTGCCCGCCATCGGCGAGTGCGGGGCTCGCTCCATCATCTGGCACGGATCCATGTTCGATCCGTACGCGGCGTAGAGCGGCACGGGAGACAGCCTAGCTCCAGAACGAGCATCGGACCGCTGAGGTTGACCATCGGCTCCTCATCCGGTCGGAGTAGGCCGGCCGTGCTCGTCCGAATGGGGACGCCCGGATACGGTGTGCTGGTCTTTACTCCTGGACCATCCCGTCGGTTGGAGGACCGTTGACGCGCATCGTGATCATGGGTGGAGGCCCGGCGGGATACGAGGCAGCGCTGGTCGCGGCGCCGCATGGCGCCGAGGTCACGGTCATCGAGCAGGACAACATCGGCGGCGCGTGCGTGCTGTACGACTGCGTGCCGTCCAAGACCTTCATCGCCTCGGCGTCGGCCCGCAGCACGGCCCGCAGCGCGGGCCAGCTCGGCATCGACACCGTGCGGGGCGAGGTCGGCGTCGACCTCCCAGTTGTACACGGTCGGGTGAAGGGCCTTGCCCTGGCGCAGTCCGCAGACCTCCGGGCGCGGATGCGGCGCGAGAACATCCGGCTGATCTCGGGTCGTGCCCGGTTCGACGACGTGGTCACCGGCCTGGCCGCGCACCGCATCGTGGTGGACCAGCCGGACGGCAGCACGATGGTCCTGGAGGCCGACGTGGTGCTGATCTCGACCGGAGCGAACCCGAGAATCCTGCCCGGTGCCGAGCCCGACGGCGAGCGCATCCTGGACTGGCGGCAGATCTACGACCTCCCCGAACTGCCGGAACACCTGGTGGTGATCGGCTCCGGGGTCACCGGCGTGGAGTTCGCCTCGGCCTACACCGAGATGGGTGTCAAGGTCACCATGGTCTCCAGTCGGGACCGCGTGCTGCCGCACGAGGACGCCGACGCCGCCGCCGTGCTGGAGGAGGTCTTCGCGGATCGCGGAACAGCGGTGGTCAAGCACGCCAGGGCCGAGTCGGTGCAGCGCACCGCGAACGGCGTGCTCGTCCGGCTCCAGGACGGCCGCACGGTCGAGGGCAGCCATGCGCTGCTCACCGTCGGCTCGGTGCCCAACACCGCCGACCTCGGCCTGGAGCGGATCGGGATCACGCCGAACTCTTCTGGTCACATCCCGGTCGACCGGGTCTCCCGGACCTCGGCGCCGGGGGTGTACGCGGCGGGTGACTGCACGGGCGTCCTGCTGCTGGCCTCGGTGGCCGCCATGCAGGGCCGGATCGCGATGTACCACGCCCTCGGCGAGGCCGTGAACCCGATCAAGCTCAAGACCGTCGCCTCGAACGTCTTCACCAACCCGGAGATCGCCACGGTCGGCATCAGCCATCAGCGGATCGACTCGGGAGAGGTCCCGGCGCGCAAGATCACCCTGCCGCTGGCGACGAACCCGCGCGCGAAGATGGAGGGCCTGCGCTGGGGCTTCGTGAAGCTGTACTGCCGCCCGGCGACCGGAGTGGTGATCGGCGGCGTCGTGGTGGCGCGCAATGCCAGCGAACTCATCCTGCCGATCGCTCTGGCCGTGCAGAGCCAGTTGACGGTCGACCACCTCGCGGAGACCTTCTCGGTGTATCCCTCGTTGACCGGGTCGATCACCGAGGCGGGCCGACAGCTCATGCGCCACGACGACCTGGACTGACGCCGGACCTGCCCGCGCGAATGCTGATCGGCCCACCGTGTCGAAGTCGACGAGCCCCGTCGCCGACGGCCGCGGCGGACCGTCGGCGACGAGTTCGCTCTAGTCCTCCTCGTCGACCCAGTCGAAGGTCTTGGTGACGGCCTTCTTCCAGCTCTTGTAGTGCTTCTCCCTGCTCTCCGCGTCCAGCTCGGGGTCCCACTGCTTGTCCTGGGCCCAGTTCTGGCGGATGTCGTCCTCGCTTCCCCAGAAGCCGACGGCGAGCCCCGCCGCATAGGCGGCGCCGAGCGCGGTGGTCTCGTTGACCACCGGCCGGATGACCGGGACGCCCAGGATGTCGGCCTGGAACTGCATCAGCAGCTCGTTGACGACCATGCCGCCGTCGACCTTCAGCGAGGTGAGCGCCACGCCGGAGTCGGCGTTCATCGCATCGATCACCTCGCGGGACTGGAACGCCGTCGCCTCCAGCACGGCCCTGGCCAGGTGCCCCTTGTTGACGAACCGCGTGAGCCCGACGATCGCCCCTCTGGCGTCGGACCGCCAGTACGGCGCGAACAGCCCGGAGAACGCCGGGACGAAGTAGGCGCCGCCGTTGTCCTCCACCCCGCCTGCCAGCCGTTCGATCTCGGCGGCGGAGCCGATCATCCCGAGGTTGTCTCGCAGCCACTGGACCAGCGAGCCGGTCACGGCGATGGAGCCTTCCAACGCGTAGACGGTGTCGGCGTCGCCGATCTTGTAGCAGACGGTGGTGAGCAGCCCGTTCTGGCTCATCACCTTCTCGGTACCGGTGTTGAGCAGCAGGAAGTTGCCGGTGCCGTAGGTGTTCTTCGCCTCGCCGGGGCTCAGACAGGCCTGCCCGAAGGTGGCGGCCTGCTGGTCGCCGAGGATGCCCGCGATGGGCAGCCCGGCCAGTGCGCCGCGCTCCCGGATCTGGCCGTAGACCTCCGAGGACGAGCGGATCTCCGGCAGCATCGAGAGCGGGATGCCCATCTCGGCGGCGATCTCGGGGTCCCAGGAGAGCGTGTCCAGGTTCATCAGCAGCGTGCGCGAGGCGTTGGTGACATCGGTGAGGTGCAGCCCGCCGTCGACACCGCCGGTGGCGTTCCAGAGCACCCAGGTGTCCATCGTGCCCAGCAGCAGATCACCGGCCTCGGCGCGTGCCCTGGCCCCCTCGACGTTGTCGAGGATCCACTTGACCTTCGGACCCGCGAAGTACGTCGCCAACGGCAGTCCGGTCACCGAGCGGTAGCGCTCCTGGCCGCCGCCGAGGGCGCCGAGCTGCTCGATGATCCGGTTGGTTCTCGTGTCCTGCCAGACGATCGCGTTGTAGACCGGCTTCCCGGTCTTGCGGTCCCAGACCACGGTGGTCTCACGCTGGTTGGTGATGCCCACCGCCGCGATGTCGGCCTCGACGAGGTCTCCGTTGGCGAGCGCCCCCGCGCACACCTGACGGGTGTTGCGCCAGATCTCCTCCGGGTCGTGCTCGACCCAGCCCGCCTTGGGAAAGATCTGCTCGTGCTCGCGCTGATCCACCGCGACCACCCGGCCCGCGTGATCGAAGATCATGCACCGGGTGGAGGTGGTGCCCTGGTCGATCGCGGCCACGTACTTCGCCATGACGATGCTCGCCTCTCTGCTACGTCGTCAGTCTGTCAGTGTTGCCGTCGCGCGCTGGTCAGATCGGCAGTGCCAGGTAGGTCAGCGCCGCGAGCGCGGCGCCGATCAGCGGGCCGACCACCGGAACCCACGAGTACCCCCAGTTCGGGGTGCCTTTGCCCTTGATCGGCAGCACCGCGTAGGCGATCCGAGGTCCCAGGTCACGAGCCGGGTTGATGGCGTATCCCGTCGGACCGCCGAGCGACGAGCCGATGGCGACCACGAGGAAGGCCACCCCGGCGTAGCCGAGCGCGGCGTTGCCGAACACCGTGCCGTCCGGGCCCTCCGACGCTGCCGGGCTCAGCAGAATCCAGAGCAGCAGGACGAACGTGGCGATGACCTCGGTGACGGTGTTCCAGACCTTGTTGTCCACGGTCGGGCCGGTCGCGAAGATCCCGAGGGTGTCCTGGGGCTTGTCATGGGTGTCGAACTGAAGCTTGTAGGCGAGCCAGCACAGGACGGCGCCGATGAACGCGCCGACGAACTGCGCCGACCAGTATGCGGGCAGTGCGCTCCACGAGGTGTTTCCCGCGATGGCCTGCCCGAGGGTGACCGCCGGGTTGATGTGCCCGCCGCTCGGATCGGCGACGCTCGCACCGACGAACACGGCGAAGCCCCAGCCGAAGGCGATCAGGAGCCATCCGCCCCCGAACCCCAGTGTTCTCCTCAGATTGACGTTCGCCACGACACCCGCACCCAACAGGATGAGAGTGGCCGTGCCGAGCATCTCCCAGACGAAGATCTCCGCAAAACCCATCGCGCTGGCCTCCCCGACTATGGCCGTCAGTATGGGTCGACACACCTGCGGTCGCTGGGCAGGCCAGGCGAGCAACGGTGCGGCAACCTGGAATGATCGCGGACGCTACTGGCCCGTAACGACGTTGTCTACGGTCGAACAGCCGCGTCCTGCGAAGAATTGCGGCGCATGGTGTGCTTGACGACGTCGCTTCGTCCGCCGTCCACCGCCGGGGCCTACCGACGGGTAGCGTGGTGGCCGCGACGTCGAGATGATCAGCGCGACCGAGACGACGCAGGCGTGAAGGCACGGCCCGTGATCAGGGAGGCGAGCCCGGTGGCGAAGCAGTTCGACCAGAGGCCTGCGGCCGAGAGCAGCAGACTCGCCGCGGCGGAGGCGCAGGCCGCGATGGAGACGGGGGCGCTCACGCCCGCCGAACGACGTCGAAACTGGTCCCGGCTCGGGTCGGACTCTTTCGACGTCGTGGTGGTCGGCGGTGGTGTGACCGGCGCGGGCGTCGCGCTCGACGCGGCGACCAGGGGCATGCGCGTCGCGCTGGTCGAGGCTCGTGATCTGGCGTCGGGTACCTCGAGCCGGTCGAGCAAGCTCTTCCACGGCGGCCTCCGATACCTTGAACAGCTTGAATTCGGCCTCGTCCGCGAGGCGCTGCGCGAGCGCGAGCTGATGCTGACCAGGCTCGCCCCCCACCTCGTCAAGCCGGTGCCGTTCCTGTACCCGTTGAGCCACCGGCTCTGGGAACGTCCCTACACCGCCGCCGGACTGCTCCTCTACGACACGATGGGCGGCGCCCGCTCCGTGCCTGGTCAGAAGCACCTGACCAGGGCGGGAGCGCTGCGGCTGTTCCCCGCGCTCAAGCGCAACGCCTTGATCGGCGGCATCCGGTACTTCGACAGCCAGGCCGACGACGCACGGCACACGATGACCGTCGCCAGGACTGCGGCGCACTACGGCGCGGTGGTACGAACGTCGACGCAGGTGGTGGGCTTCCTCCGCGAGGCGGACCGGGTCTCCGGGGTGCGCGTGCGCGACGTGGAGACCGGCGATGAGGTCGACGTGACCGCGCAGGTGGTCGTCAACGCCACCGGGGTGTGGACCGACGAGCTTCAGCAGCTCTCGGGCAGCCGGGGTCGGTTCCGGGTCAAGGCCAGCAAGGGCGTGCACATCGTCGTCCCGCGCGACCGCATCGTGGCCGAGGCAGGGCTGATCCTGCGGACCGAGAAGTCCGTGCTTTTCGTCATCCCCTGGCGCAACCACTGGATCATCGGCACCACCGACACCGAGTGGAATCTCGACCTCGCGCACCCGGCGGCGACCAAGAACGACATCGACTACATCCTCGAACACGTGAACCGGGTGCTGGCGACGCCGCTGGTGCCCGAGGACATCGAAGGCGTCTACGCCGGGCTTCGTCCGCTGCTCACGGGGGAGAGCGAGGACACCTCGAAGCTCTCGCGAGAGCACGCCGTGGCCCGCGTCGCGCCCGGTCTGGTCGCCATCGCAGGCGGCAAGTACACCACCTATCGTGTGATGGCGGCCGATGCGGTCGACGCCGTGGCGGTCGACCTGCCCGGTCGCAGCGCCCCGTCGATCACCGACAAGGTCCCGCTGCTGGGGGCCGACGGCTACCACGCCCTGGTGAACCAGGCCGACCAGCTCGCCGCTCGACACGGCCTGCACCCGTATCGGGTGCGTCACCTGCTCGATCGCTACGGCTCGCTGATCCACCAGGTGTTGGCGCAGGCCAAGGGCCGCCCGGAGTTGCTGCGGCCGATTCCCTCAGCGCCGGACTATCTCCAGGTCGAGGTGGTCTACGCCGCCGGGCACGAGGGCGCGCTGCACCTGGAGGACGTGCTCACTCGGCGGACGAGGATCTCTATCGAGTACCCGCATCGCGGGATCGAGTGCGCCGAGTCGGTGGCACGGCTGATGGGCGAGGTGCTCGGTTGGGACGACGCGAGGGTGGCCGAGGAGGTTCGGATCTACACCGCCCGGGTCGACGCGGAACGAGACTCGCAGAGCCAGCCCGACGACCAGGCCGCCGACGCGCGGCGCTCCGCAGCGCCGGAGGCGAGACCGGAGATCCAGGAACCGACCTGAGCAATGCCGGGCGGATCGCGGCCTGGCAGGCGGAGCGGATGAGGGCCGCAGGCAGCCGGAGATCGCCTGCCCGGTGACTCGCAGCGGCCCGTGCTGTGCCGAGTCCGGGGTCTTCAGGAGACGAAGAGCGGGAACTCCGCAGGCTGTTCGACCGGCTCGGTGAGCAGTTCCTCGACCTGGTGATGAAGCATGCGGATGCCCGCAGGTGCCACGGTGCTCCACTCGGTGCCGTCGGGCGCCTCGCGGCGTGACTGGAGGTACCGGCCGCTCGGTGTGTCGAAGAAGGCCACCACCCTGGGTGCACGCAGCCGTCGCCCCCACGCGTTGCGGGCCGCCGAGCCGAACTGGCCGCGATCCCCTGCGGTGCGCACCATGTTCCCCAGCGTCTGGGCATCGGACGCCCGCAGGTCCGTTCCGGTCAGCAGGCGAGTCAGCGCGTCCGGGTCGTGTCCCGCCGCGCGGGCCGCGTGATCGAGATCGACGCTGCGCAGGGTGACCGAGCTGCCGAGACCGGGCGGTCGGGCGGGCAGCACGTCGAGCACGGCCCTGGTCAGTCCTGTTCGGACGACCGGTGTCAGGCTCAGCGTCCCGCCGTCGAGGACGGCCCGCACGCCGGTCTCCCCGGAGATCGCCGCGATCACCCGGATCTCGCGGCCGCCCAGCCAGAGCCTGCCGTCCAATTCGACATCGGGTCTGCCCAGCGCGGTGATCAGTGCGACCAGCGCTTCGTCCAGCGCTCCCGGTCTGCCCAGCGCGCGCTCGGCCAGCGAGGACCAGACCCCCATCGCCAGTCTGGTCCGCTCCTCGTGCGTCCGGCCGGGGGAGGGGACCTTGACGGCCAGCGGCATCCGACCCGGCCGCAGGTGTTCCCACAGCACGTCGAACTCCAGCGCCGTCAGATCGATCGACGCTGGAGTCTGATCGTGATCCACTTCGGTCACGCCGGTCCTGCGCCGAGGACCGGCGGGCTGACCAGGAAGCTTTCGCCGAACATGTCTCCAGTGGACTCCAGGTATCTGTGCTGGGCCTCGACGACGGGGTGGCCGTTCGGCGAGGGCGGCTCATCGTCCACTCGCGCCTGTGGAATCACCGCGACGCCTGCGCCTGCCTGCCAGCCGGTCGGGACGACGGCCGACGGGGCGATGGACGCCGTCGGTCCGCCGAGCGACACCGAGGTCGGCGAGACGAGGGCGGCACGGGGCGCCGACTGCTGCGGGGAGGCCGAGCCTGCGCCCGACGGCGTGCCCTGCGGGGCCGCGCCGTGCTGGGCGGGCGCTCCGACGTGACCTGACCTAGGCGCGGTCACCGGACCGTTGCGCGTCACGGCACGCCGTTCCGATCCCGCACCGGACGCGGGCGTCCTGCTCGCAGGTGCCCGCCCACCGGGCGCACGGGTGCTCGTCGGCGCCCGCCGAGTGGCAGGGGTGCCTCGGCCGGTCGGTGTGGACGTGCCGGAACGTGCCGAGGGGATGTAGGCGCCGTCGCCGCGCACGATCTCCTGCGGGGCGATCACGACGTCCGGCGGTCTGGTGAACGGCGTGAGCGAGCCGGTGATGCCCGCGGTGCTGATCTCGTAGTTGGTCATCACCTCGAACGCCCGTTCCTCGGCAGCCTCGCTGAGCGCCTCCCGGATCTCGAAGTCGATCTGGCCGCTGAACAACGCGGACAGCCCGCTCGCTTCGGTCGGCTGCCCGGTCGGAGCCGCGACCGGTGCGGGCATGTCCGCCCGCGCCTTGCTGATGTTCTCCGCCTGCCGTTCCGCGGCCGCCCGCATCGTCTCGGCGCTGCCGCGTGCCTCGATCGCCCACTGGCCCAGCGGTTGCAGACCCGCCCTGGTGCCGTCGGCCGCCGCTCCCGTCCAACGAGGGCCGGACTTGGCGATGGCGCGCTGCACATCGGCGCTGATCACGGTCAATGCGCGCGCGACGGCCAGCCAGCGGTCCGCTGACGCCTCCGAAGCCGACGGCCCCGGCCCCACATTGATCTTCTCGTACAGTTCCTGGTGCGTGTAGCCGTTCCAGCGGTGTCGCCCGCTCATGCTTCCAGCTCACCCCCGACGTGAGTGTTCAGCATCCGTTGGCTTCCAGTAGGTCCGCGTTGTCGTCGTCGATGCGGCGGTACTGCGCCTCTGCCTCTTCCAGGGTTCCGGCCGCCGACTGCAGCTGGTCGCGATACCCGCAGAGCGCGTCGAAGGCCGCTTCGCTGCCACCGAAGGAGAACTCGTTGAACTGCTCGGCCGCCTCCTGGCTGACCGGGTCGCCCGCCCACGGCACGATGCGCAGATCGTTGAAGGCATGTTCGATCTGCGGGCCCAGTTGGTCCAGTGCCGTCTGGAGCGAGCGAGTGATGTCCGGGATCGCCTCCGGTTCCACATAGAGCTGGTCGGCGCCGACACCGCCTGCGCCGGGCACCGGCGTCGTCGAGTCGGAGCCGGGAATGGAAGTGGATGGCATGGGTATACCTCCAGCTCGGCATCGATCGACTCACCTTAGCCCGAATTCATGACACTGTGGAGTGGTTCACATGCGCAGCGTGGTAGCTCACCGTGAAGGGGCTGCTGGCCTGCGAAGACAGTTCATCTGGCGGCCGTCAGCGACGTAATCGTCACCTCTGCGATGCGTTGTGCACCTGCGCACAACTGGTCCAGCGGCGTCGGCGGCTGCGCTCCGTCGTCCCGATAGAGGACGTCGAGGAACTGTCCTTCGGCAACGTCCACCTCGACGTTGCATACCGTGTCGATCATCGGGGTGCGCACCACCAGGGCGGGGAAATCCGCCACCTCCACGTGCTCGACGTCGACCTGCGCCGTGTCGTCGGTCCACACGCCCACGCCCTCCACGGTGACCAGCGCGATCCGAGCGCCGATGCGGCCCTGACTGTTGCGGAGGCTGCAGGTGGCGGCATCACCGAATCCGTCTTCGACCCCCGGCTGCGGCGGGCGGTCGAAACCGAGCTGGCTGCGCTGCGCCTCGGTCAGGAGCGTGCAGGGATCGACGTCGACGAGACTGATCTCCTGCGGACGCGGCGGTGGCGATGCCGACGGGGTACTGGGCAGCGGCGCCGACAGGTGCGGCGGATTCGTGTGGGCCGCGCGTCCGCCGCCGCTGTCGGTGCAGGCCGCGGCGATGAGCACGATGATCAGCCCGACGGCACATCGGGCCGCGAAGGCAGGACGATGCTCGGTCATGGCCGTACCGTAACCGGGCAGGCACTCGGGGTCGTCGACGGACGGTCGTCGGTTCGAGGCTGCGTCAGATCCCGTCCGGGCCTTGCGTCAGCGACCGGCCGCGTCGCCGACGGTCAGCGCCATCGCAGGACCGCGGTCACGGCGAGCGGCAGCGCGAGGATGAACAGATTCCTGGTGAACACCGCGAGCAGCGCTGCCACCAGCCAGACCACGGTCATCAATGCTCTGTCCAGCGGATGCCGCTGCGGACGCGCGGACGCCTGCGGTACTGGCCGAGGGGCGGGCGGCGGCGTGGGAGGGCGAGGATTCAGGAATGCGGGGCGCGGCTGGGGCAGATCCGCGAAGACCGCCGCGATGTCGCTCCGGACTCTGGCCGTCGAGGCGCGGGCGCAGCGATCGCCGTACTCGGTGATGTCGAGCCTGCCGTCGGCGAGGTGCCTGCCAAGGACCTCGACCGCCTCCTCGCGTTCGGCATCGCCGATCCGCACCTCGGGCGAGAAGAAGTCCTCCACAAGCTCCGATGCTAGTACCTTTCCGCGTCTCTCCTCACCGTCCGCGCCCACCAATCTGGGCGGGTCCTGATCGAGCAACCGACCTGAGCCGCGCCGTGCGGGCCCGCGATCACCCCGTCATGACGCGGGCGGCGGCGGCCCATCTGCCGGGACGAGAACGAGTTCTGCCCCCGGCCGTCGAGGGCTGAAGCGCGTCGAGGCCGGGCCGCCCGCTGCGACCAGACGGCTCGGCGAGCGACGGAGCCGACGCCGGGCGAGGCCAGGTGCCGGGAGGCGCTCGCCTCGTTTCCGCTCGCCGAGCCCTCGATCCGCAGGCTCGCCGCGTCGTCAGTCCTTGATCTCACACAACACGCTGCCCTGTCCGACGGTGGCCCCGGTCGTCGCGGACAGTCCGCTCACCGTGCCCGCCTTGTGCGCGACGACCGGGTTCTCCATCTTCATGGCCTCCAGCACGACGAGCAGATCACCGGCGGCGACGACCGACCCGTCCGTCACGGCGAGCTTGACGACGGTGCCCTGCATGGGTGCGGTCACGGCGTCGCCGGAGACCGCGGCCTTCGTGCTGCCGCGTCCCCTCCGGCGGGGTGCGGTCTTCGTCTGCGCCGGTGCCGCGCCCGCGATACCGGCGGGCAGTGTCACCTCCAGCCTGCGACCGCCGACCTCGACCACCATCGTCTGTCGTTCCGCCGGTGCCTCGGCATCGGTCTCGGCCGGGCCTGCGAACGGCGGGATCGTGTTGTCGAACTCCGTCTCGATCCACCGGGTGTGCACGGCGAAGCCGTCTGCGGCGGTGAACGCCGGATCGGCCACCACCGCGCGATGGAAGGGCAGCACGGTGGCCATGCCCTCGACGACGAACTCGTCCAGCGCCCGCCTCGCCCGGCGCAGCGCCTGCTCACGGGTGCTGCCGGTGACGATCAGCTTCGCCAGCAGCGAGTCGAACTGACCGCCGACGACGCTGCCGCTTTCCACACCTGCGTCGACGCGGACGCCGGGGCCCGCCGGGGCGACGAACCGGGTGACGGCACCGGGGGCGGGTAGGAAGTCCCGGCCCGCGTCCTCCCCGTTGATGCGGAACTCGATGGAGTGGCCGCGTGGGGCCGGGTCGCCGTCGTAGGTCAGTCGCTCGCCTGCCGCGATGCGGAACTGCTCGATCACCAGGTCGATCCCGGAGGTCTCCTCGCTGACCGGGTGCTCTACCTGAAGGCGGGTGTTGACCTCGAGGAACGAGATCGTCCCGTCCGTCCCGACGAGGAACTCCACGGTGCCTGCACCGTGGTAGCCGGCTTCGAGACAGATGGCGCGGGCGGCCTCGTGGATGGTCTTGCGCTGCTCGTCGGTGAGGAACGGCGCCGGTGCCTCCTCGACGAGCTTCTGATGCCTGCGCTGCAATGAGCAGTCGCGGGTGCCGACGACGATCACCGTGCCGTGCTGGTCGGCCAGCACCTGCGCCTCGACGTGGCGAGGTCGGTCCAGGTAACGCTCGACGAAGCACTCGCCGCGCCCGAACGCACTCTGTGCCTCGCGCACCGCGCTGTCGAACAGCTCCGGGACCTCCTCGACGGTGCGGGCCACCTTCAGCCCGCGTCCGCCGCCGCCGAAGGCCGCCTTGATCGCCACCGGCAGGCCGTGCTCCGCCGTGAAGGCGAGGATCTCCTCCGGTCCGGACACCGGCTCTTTGGTGCCCGGCACCAGCGGGGCGCCCGCCCGCATCGCGATGTGGCGTGCGGTGACCTTGTCGCCGAGGTCACGGATGGCCTGCGGGCCGGGACCGATCCAGATCAGACCTGCGTCGAGGACGGCCTGGGCGAAGTCGGCGTTCTCGGAGAGGAACCCGTAACCGGGGTGCACGGCGTCGGCGCCGCTGCGCCGGGCGGCGTCGACGATCTTGCCGATGTCCAGATAGCTCTCCGCGGCGGTGCTGCCGCCCAGTGCGAACGCCTCGTCGGCGAGCCGGACGAACGGTGCATCCCGATCCGAGTCGGCGTAGACCGCCACGCTGCCGAGGCCTGCATCCCGGCAGGCTCGCACGACTCGGACGGCGATCTCGCCCCGGTTGGCGACGAGTACCTTGCGCAACGGCTGGGCGCGGACCTGCTCGGAGGCCTTCTCGACCTTCTCGGCTACCGGATCGGGCACGATGCTCCCTCCTCGACCCGACGGCCGTCGGTGGCCTGCGGGCTTCACGAGACGTGACCCGTGGAGTCTAAGAGCCGGACCCGAGCGGGTCCTACGCCCTGCTCATTGTCGTCGCATCCTCGCCGACGGTCAGCGCCTCTCGGCGGCGCCGACCTTGTCGCCGTCACCTGCCGACGCCTGCGCCGACCCGTCCGCCGCCTCGGCGTCCTCCTGCTTCGAGTCCGTCTCGTCGGAGGAGGGCTGCGCGGTGGCCCTCGGGTCGAGCAGGTGCCTCTCGGTGGAGTTGAGGACCTTGTCGTCCAGCAGTCCCTCGTTGCGGGCCACCAGCACCGGGATGGTGATCTGACCCGCGACGTTTGTCGCGGTGCGGATCATGTCCAGGATGGGGTCGATGGCCAGTACCAGCGCGATGCCCTCCAGCGGGAGGCCGACCGTGCTCAGCGTGAGGGTCAGTGCGGTGAACCAGCCCGCCACGCCTGCGCTCGCACCGGTCGCCACCACAGGGACCAGGGCGATCAACACGTAGTCGCCGAGGGAGAGCGGCACGCCGTAGACCTGCGCGATGAAGATCGTCGCGATGGCGGGATAGATCGCCGCGCAGCCGTCCATCTTCGTGGTCACGCCCAGCGGCACCGCGAAGTCGGCGTAGCGCCGGTCGACGCCCAGGTTGATGGTGGTCTGGCGGGTCAGCGGCAGGGTCGCTCCGGAGGAACGGGAGACGAAGGCGAACTGGAGGACGGGCCAGACCTTGCGGAAGTAGATGCTGGGCCGGACCTTGGCGAACACCCGCAGCAGCAGCGGGTACACGCCCACCAGCACCACGAGGCAGGCGACGTAGACGCCGATGCCCAGCCGAGCCAGCGGGGCCAGCGTCTCGCCGAGTCCGTAGGTCGCCACGGCGCGGCCGATCAGACCGAGCACGCCGATGGGGGCCAGCAGAACCAGCCACCACAGCACCTTCTGCACGATCTCCAGGATCGAGCGGTTGACGGCGACGAAGGGCTCCGCACGTCGGCCCAGGCTGTAGGCGGCGGCCCCGACGAGGACCGACACCACCACGACCTGGAGGACCGCGCCCTCCGCGAAGGCGGCGAACAGGTTGCTCGGCACGAGCCCGGTGACGAAGTCGAGCCAGCTGCCCGGCTCGCGTTCGGCCAGTTCCTCGACGGCCGCCGGGTCCGGGGTCAGCTCCAGCCCGCGCCCCGGATTGCTGATCAGCCCGGTCGCGATGCCGATGAGCACCGAGATGAAGGCCGTCGTGGCGAACCACAGCAGTGTCTTGCCGCCGAGGCGGGCGACCGCGGCAGGCCCTCGGCCGAGGTCACGCAGGCTGGCGATGCTCACCACGATCGCGGTGAACACCAGGGGCACCACGGTCACCTGGAGCAGGCTCACGAAGGTCGAGCCGAGGGTCTGGAGGGTGACGGTGAGCCATTCCAGGCTCAGCGCCCGCGCGGTCAGACCGAGGACCACGCCCAGCGCGAGCGCGAGGAGGATCTGAACGGCGAGGGGGATCTTGACGAGTCTTCGTCGTGCGGGCGCGGCAGAGACAGAGGACACGAGGACGCTCCGAGCGAGTTCGCGGGTGAGGGTGACGGACCGGACTTGACGAGCCGGATGGGGTGAGCCGTCAACCCGGACAGACGGCGCTGGCCTGCCGACACAGATCCACGTGTCGGCGGCTGGTCAGCAACGGTCGTCGCGATCGGATGCGCATAACGCTGGTATTCCACGCCTGTCAGGAGCAGGAAATTCCTTCTGCCGACTGACTGTAGGCACGCTCACACCAACGGGCGAGACCTGAATGGGTTATCTCAACTGCCGGGAAGCAGTTGGTTACGTTGTGCGCTTGGCCTCGTCGCTCGGTGCGACGCGGGCGGCGAAGGAGTGCAGGAGCTGCTCCAACGGCCCTCGGCCGACGAACCGTCGCCAGACCATCGCGAAGCAGGCTGCCATGACGATGAAGCTGATCAGTACCGGGAAGTCCAGCTCCGGCGGCACCGAACCCAGCATCGCCAACCCGACCAGATGGCCGCTGTAGATCGTCAACGGCATCGAGCCCACGGCGCTGATCGGGCTGAAGAGCAGCCGGATGACCCCGACGCGCAGCAGGAACAGGCACGCCGCGACGACCAGCAGCGCCACGCCCGTGGCGCCGACGACGTCGAACGGGGTCCCCGAATGGGGTGAGGCGATCGAGAGCCAGGCCGGGTCGGTGGTCGGGACCGTGCCGAGCATGCCCCAGCGGATGCGCTCGTCGAGCGCCGCGACGGCCTCGCCCGATCCCGGCGGCGGCGAACCGAACGGCGTGGGCGGCAGGCCGCCGGCGAGGAGTTCGTGCAGTCGCGCCCTGGCACCGAAGCGGGTCGAGACCAGCCATGAACCGCCGTAGCCGAGCAGCACGGCGACGACGCCCGCTGCGGCCGTCCACGCCGCCGTCCGTGCCCGACGCAGGTCGAGCCTGCCGAGCACCACCCCGGCGAGCACGAACGGCAGCCAGGTCAACGCCGGATAGGTGCCGGTGACGAACAGCGCCGACAGCCCGTCGCCCTCGGCGAGCGAGAAGGTGGTGTATTCGAAGGGGCCGTTCATCGGCTCGACGGCGCCCCGGATCGCGAAGGACAACAGTGGTCCGCCCACCGCCAGCAGCCCGGCGCACAGCGCCACCACCAGCGGTCGCAGCCACAGCAACGGCAGCGCCAGCACGAAGTAGATCGCGTAGTAGCAGAGGATGACCAGCACGTTGGTCCCGAGCGCGGCCAGCAGCAGGCCGAGCGGAAACAACAGCAGCGCACGCAGCAGGATGCGCAGGGCCGCCGTGCGCCGTGCGGCGCCGTGAACCGGGTTCGAGCCGCCCGTGAGCAGGGCGAGAGACAGGCCTGCCACCAGCGCGAACAGCGCGGAGGGGAAGCCGTGGAAGATCCACATCGCCTCCCCGGCGCCGCCGTCGCGCGGATGCGGTCCCAGATGCGCCGCGAACATGCCCAGCACGGCGAGACCCCGCGCCGCGTCCACGCCGATCAGCCGCGCGGTGTCGCCCGCGCCGATGCGACCGGCGGTGTCTGCTGCGGCGGCTCTGCCTGCGGTGTCTCCTGCGCTCGCTCCGCCTGCGGTACGCCCCTCGCCTGCTAACGCCACAGCGACACCACGCTCACGTCCACGGCCTCTAGCAGCCTGCGGGTCAGCGGCAGACTGATCCCGATGACGTTCGAAGGATCACCCTCGATGCCCTCGACGAACCAGCCGCCCATACCGTCGAGCGTGAAGCCGCCCGCGACCGCCAGCGGTTCGCCGGTCGCGAGATAGGCCTCGAGATCCGCCTCGCTCGGCTCGGCGAAGCGCACGGTCGTCCCCGCGATGCCCTCGGCCGTCTTGGTGGTCCTGCCGCCCTCGACGCGGATGACCGAGTGCCCGGTGAGCAGCTCGCCGGTCGTGCCTGCCATCTGCTCCCAGCGCGCACGGGCCACCTCGACCGTGCCCGGCTTGCCGACGGCCTCGACGCCGTCGGGACCCTCCACCGCCAGCATCGAGTCACAGCCGATGATCACCGCGTCGGGAAACTCCTCGGCCACGCTGAGCGCGACCGCCTCCGCCTTCGCGGCGGCGAGCGCCACCACCAGTCGGGGCGGGTCGGCCCGCCGCAGGCCTCGGATGATCGCGTCCTCATCGACGCCGGAGACGCGCACGACGGGATCGATCCCCGCCGTCTTCAGGACGTTGAGCCGGGCCGGGGACGCCGAGGCGAGAATGAGACGCACAGTGCAGAGACTCTAGTCCCGACCGTGTCGGCTGCGGATGGGCTCACCCGTGCGCTGCCGACCGCCGAAGACCGGGACCGGGCCGGGCCTGGACCGAGGCCGTCTTCGGCTGCGGACGGCCATGGCGGCGGTGCGCGATTTCCGGTGGCTGCCCGTCTCGCCCTGCGGTTCGTGCGCCTCCCGCGCGGCCGGGGCCGTCGCGCCCCTGCCTGCCGCCTGCACGCTCGTCGGCTCCGTGCGTCTGTCTGCTGCCCGGTGTGCTGCGGCAGGTCGCCAGAGCGCACGCGGCGTACCCGGTTCAGTCGAGCTGCTCGGGATTTCCGGTGGTCTCGATCCGCCGGGTGCTCCTCGCACCGACCTGAGTCGCCAGACCCTGCGCGACCTCGACGAACACGCGTTCCGCCGCCGTCTCGGTCGGCGTGGGCCGTCGGGCGGCGAGCCGAGCCAACAGGATGCGTCGAGTCGGTGCGGAGGTGAGCGGGATGACGGCGATGCCCGATCGCAGATTGGTCAGCGCCAGTCGAGGTGCCAGTGCCATTCCGAGGCCGATCGCGACCATGGCCTGTGCCTCCTGGTAATCGTGCGCGTGAAAGGCGATCTGTGGTTCGAAGCCCGCCGCGTGTGCGCTGCGGGCCAGTACCTCGGCCACCGGATGATCATCGGCACGAGTGATCCAGGTCTCGTCGGCCAGCTCGCGCAGGTTCACCGAGGTGCGGCCCGCGAGCGGGTGATCGTGGGAGACGATCAGCGCGGTGGGATCGGCGAGCAGCGGAGTCAGCGCCAGCGAGGGGTCGTCGACCCGTGACCAGTCGTAATCCCAGAGCAGGCCGAGTTCGATCTCCCGACTCTCCAGCATGTTGCGCAGCCCCGCGAGCTGCGCGCTGCGCACCACGAGCCGCACCGCCGGATGTGCCCGGCCCAGCCCGCGCACGACCAATGGCAGGAGTGAGGAACCGGCGGTCGGAAAGGAGCCGATCCGCAGCTCGCCGGAGCGCAGCCCGGCGATGTCGTCGAGTTCCGCGCGCGCCGCCTGCAACTGACGATCGATCCGCTGCGCGTGCTCCACCAGCGCACGTCCCGCCAAGGTCAGCTCCACGCCGCGCGCATGGCGCTCCACCAGCGGCTGACCTGCCTCGATCTCCAGTTTGCCGATCTGCTGTGACACCGCCGACGGTGTGTAGGCCAGCGCCTGCGCCGCCGCGGTCAGCGAGCCGTGCGCGGCCACCTCGGCGAGCAGCAGCATCCGTCGAACGTCGAGCGTCATGACCCCAAGCCTTAAGCAGAACTGAACGGGACCGCACTTCTTCGTGATTGTACTGAAGGCTTGACTGCCGCAGTCTCTACTCCCGTGAGTCGCCGAACGAGTGTGGAAGGACGTCGGGTGCTGCGCCTACCAGGGACGTTGATGCGTGGGGGCACCAGCAAGTGCTGGATGTTCGACGAAGCCGCCATGCCTGCCGAACCGTCGCTGGACCGAGTGCTCGCCGCCGCCTTCGGCTCCGCCGACCCTCGGCAGATCGACGGCGTCGGCGGGGCGACCTCGACGACGTCCAAGGCGGCGATCGTTCGGAAGTCCGTCGATGCGGACGTCGACGTCGAGTACCTCTTCGCCCAGGTCGGCATCGGCGTCGTCGGCGTGGAGTGGGGAAGCAACTGCGGCAACTGCGCCACCGCCGTCGGCCTGTACGCGCTCCAGACCGGGCTGGTCCCGGCGACCGACCCGGTCTCCGTGGTTCGGATGCGCAATCGCAACACCGAAGCCGTGTTGACCGCCACCGTCCCCACCCCGGACGGCATCGTGCCGGAGCTCGGCGGGCAGACCGTCCCCGGCTCGACGGCGGCAGGCGTGCCCGTGGCGCTTGGCTTCCTCAACCCCGCCGGGACCAGCACCGGGAGGCTGCTGCCCACGGGAAACCCGGTGGACCGGGTGGACTCGGCCGAGGCGACGCTGATCGACGCGGGCGCCCCCGCCATGCTCGCCGACGCCGTGCGGCTGGGCGCCACCGCGCACGAGTCGATCGAGGAGTTCGAGGCCTTCGTGCCCGAACTCAGCAGGCTGCGCAGGCTCGGCGCCCTGCGCATGGGGCTGGACTCTCCCCAGGATCCGGTGCGCCACGGCGTGCCGAAGGTGGGGGTCGTCGGAGCCCCCGGGCCGTACCGGACCTCGGCGGGCGTCGAGGTGCCTGCTGCCGATCACGACCTCGCCGTCCGGATGCTCTCGATGCACGCTCCGCACCCCGCCATCGGCCTGACCTCGGCAGTAGCGGTCGCGACGGGGGTCGTGACAACGGGGACGCTCGCGGCGACACTGGCCGGGAACCGGCCGTCGGAGATCTCGATCCGGCTCGGCACCCCGGCGGGCGTGGTGCCTGTCGACATCGATCTCGACGACTCGGGAGCGGTACGAGCGGTGACCCTGCACCGTGCCGCGCGGCGAATCGCGACTGCGGAACTGCTGGTTCCGGTCCGAGTGCCCGTTCCAGGTTCGCTCGCGCCCTGACCACTCCTCGGGCGCAGACGCGGCGCGCGACCGTCGCACCGCGTCCGCCCTCCGGCGAGGACGGCGAGGACCGCCTACGGGCATCAATCTCGGGACCGCGTGCCCTGACACGGCGGCCCGACAGCAAGGGAGCTGTCATGAAGGTTCAGTTGGAGAACATCACGCTCGCCTACGGGGGAGCCGTCGCCATCGACGACCTCGACATCACCGTCGAGGACGGCGAGTCGCTGGTCCTGCTCGGCAAGTCTGGCTGCGGCAAGACCTCGACCATGCGGTGCGTGGCGGGACTGGAGACCCCGACGCGGGGGCGGATCACGATCGGCGACACGGTGGTCTTCGACGCCGAGCGCGGCGTGGCGGTCCCGCCGAATCGACGCAACGTCGGCATGGTCTTCCAGTCCTACGCGGTCTGGCCGCATCGGACGATCTTCCAGAACGTCGCGTTCCCGCTCCGGCAGCAGAAGCTGCCCAAGGACGAGATCCGGCAACGGGTCGCCGAGACGTTGGAGATCGTCGGCCTCGCCGAGTTCGCCGATCGCGGCGCCAGCCTGCTCAGCGGTGGGCAGATGCAGCGGGTGGCGCTGGCCAGGAGCCTGGTGATGCGCCCGAGCGTGCTGCTCCTCGACGAACCGCTGTCCAACCTCGATGCCCGCCTCCGGGACCGGCTGCGGCTGGAGCTGCGCGAGATTCAGCAGCGACTCAACCTGACCTGCGTCTACGTCACCCACGACCAGTCCGAGGCGCTGGCACTGGCCGACCGGATCGCCCTGATGCAGGGCGGGCGGATCGTGCAGATCGACCGACCGGAGCGGATCTACGAGAATCCCTGCTCCGCCTCGGTCGCGGACTTCCTCGGGGTGTCCAACGTCTTTTCCTGCGTCCCGCGCGGCACCGCCGAGGGCGGCAGCCTGTTCGGGCTGACCGGCCATGACGTGGAGGTGCTGGCCCAGGACGTGCCCGGGGACCTCGACGCACCCAAGGCATGCATCCGGCCGGAGGACATCCGGTTGAGCGGTGATCCACTGCGCGACGGCAACGACTGGCTCGGCCGGGTCGAGGTGGTCGCCTACCAGGGGGCTTCGGTGCGGTACCGCGTGGCGCTCAAGGGCGGGCCGGAACTCGACGCCGTCGTCGGCAAGGGCACCGCCCCGTTGCTGGAGGTCGGTGCCCAGGTGTGGGCCTCCGCCGCCCCGTCCGCCGTCCAGGTGCTGCCCTCGGAGGTGCGGACGTGAGAACGCTCGTGCGAAGAATCCGTCAAGGCGTGCCCACCGGGGTGCTCCTCGTGGTGCTCGGCATCCTCGTCGTGCTGCCCATGCTGTTCATCGCGCTCGCCGCGTTCAGCGACGACGTCCCCCGACCGGGCTCCATCGGCCTGGACTCGCTCTCCCTGGACAACTTCGCGATCCTCGGCTCCTCGGAGGCGCTGGGAGCACTGGGCAACTCGGTCTTCATCGCCGCGCTCGCCTCGGTGCTCGCCATGGCCATCGGCTGCGGACTCGCGTTCCTGGCCGCGCGGGCCGACGTGCCGGGCAGGCGGTTCCTCTACTTCGTCGGCATCGCGCCGATGTTCCTGCCGTCCCTGGTCGGCGCGTTGGCCTGGTCCCTGCTGGGCAGCCCGGCCACGGGCTTTTTGAACCTCGTGTTCCAGGGCATCGGCCTCGACGTGACGCTGAACATCTACAGCATGCCCGGCCTGATCATGGTGCTGGCGCTCTACTACGCCCCTTATGCGTTCCTGCTGGTCCACGGCGCGTTATCCCTGATGAACCCCGACCTGGAGGAGGCCGCGTTCGTCCACGGCGGCACGCGAAGGCGAACGCTGAGCTGGGTGACCTTCCCGCTGGCACTGCCCGCCATCCTCGGCTCCGGCGTGCTGATCTTCGCGCTCACGATGGAGAACTTCCCCGTCGCCCAGGTGATCGGCAATCCCGGCCAGGTCGAGACGCTGCCGAGTTTCATCTATCGGCTGATGAACGCCTCGCCCTCCCGAGGTACCGAGGCCGCCGCGGTGGCGATCACCCTAACCGCCGTCCTGCTGATCGTGACCGCACTCCAGCAGCGGGCGGTGATGCGCCGGAAGTTCACCACCGTCACCGGCAAGGGCGTCAAGACGAAGCTGGTGTCGCTCGGCCGGTGGCGTTGGCCGCTCTTCGGCCTGGCGCTGGTGTACTTCCTGCTGGCCGTGGTGCTCCCCATCGGCGCGCTGCTGATCTCCGCGCTCCAGAGTTCGCCGTACGTCTCCTCGCTCGGCCAGCTCACCGAGCCGGGGGCGCTGTCCTTCTACATGATCGGGCAGCTCATCCTCTCCCCGGACTTCCTCCAGTCGGCGGGCAACAGCGCGGTGACCGCGATCCTGGCCGCGCTGCTGGGCACGGCCGTCAGCTTCGTCGTCGCCTACACCGTCTATCGGACGAACTCCGCAGGCCGTCGAGTGCTGGAGTTCGTGGCGATGGCCCCGCTCGCGGTGCCCGCCATCGTGCTCGGCCTCGGCCTGCTGTGGACCTGGCTGGTGATCCCGCTGCCGGTCTACGGCACGGTGTTCGTCCTGGTCATCGCCTTCATGGCGGTGTTCCTGCCGCAGGGCTACCGGGGAGTGACCTCGTCGATCCTTCAGGTCGATCGTGATCTGGAGGACAGCGCGGTGCTGTTGGGCGCTCGACGGGCCACGGCCGTGTCCTGGGTGACGCTGCCGCTGATGCGCGTCGGGATGGTCTCGACGGTGCTGCTGCTGCTGATGCTGTGCATGCGGGAGCTGTCGGCGGCGTTGTTCCTGTTCACCTCCGACACCCGGCTGCTGTCGATCCTCATCTTCGACAACTACGACAACGGCGCCATGCAGGGTGCCGCCTCCGTGAGCCTGCTCTACTGCGTGGTGATCCTGATCATCGCGCTGCTGGCCAAGTCGTTCGGAGCCAAGACCGTGGATGGTGCGCGATGAGAAAGACCAGGATTCTCGCCTGCGTCGCCGTGGCAGGCGCGCTCGTGGCCGCAGGCTGTGCCCCGCCGCAGTTCGACCCGGTGGTCGACTCCACGGCAGACGTCGACACCTCCGACGGCCTGGTCATCGACGGCGAGCGCATCGCCGACGCCGAGCTGTTCGAGGCCGCCGTCGAGGAAGGCAGGCTCTCGCTGTACAGCGGATACGTGGAGAACAGTGAGAAGGAGGTCATCAAGGTCTTCGAGGAGGACACCGGAATCTCCGTCGACCTGGTCCGGCTGGTGCCCAACCGACTCTCCGAGCGGGTGCTCAGCGAACAGGGTGCGGGCAGGCTCGGCGCCGACGTCGTCCGCACCTCGGACTTCGACATCGCCACCCGAATGCGCGACGCCGGAGTGTTCCAGCCGCATCGGGTGGCAGGCTACGACGAACTCGACGACACCGTCCGCTACTTCGACGGGGACTTCTACCGCGTCTTCAACCCGCTCTACACCTTCGCCTACAACACCGCACTCGTCGATCCGGCGGACGCGCCGAAGTCCTGGCACGACCTCACCGACCCGAGGTGGCAGGGCGAACTGGGCATCACCCAGGTCGGTGCGGGTGGCAGTTCGCTGACCTTGAACCGCTTCCAGGAGGAAGAACTGGGGCCGGACTTCCTGCCCGCGCTGGCCGAGCAGAACCCCCGGATCTTCGACTCCTCCAGCGCGGCGCTGGAGAGCCTCGCCCGAGGCGAGATCCCGGTGGCCACCGCCGTCGTCAGCAGCGTCAACATCGCCGCCAGCAAGAACGCGCCGGTGAACTTCGTCATCCCCGAGGAAGGGATGGCGGCGTACGACTACTTCGTCGGGATGACCGACTCGGCCGTCAACACCGACGCCGCCGAGCTGTTCCTGGAGTGGAACCTGTCCAAGCGTGGTCAGGACGTGTTCCGCCAGATCGGCGAGTTCCCCGCTCGCGGCGACGTCGAACCGCCGGAGATCCTCGCCCAGCAGTTGCCGACGGCAGACAGCGGCAAGATCGTGCGGATCGATCCCGAGGTGTTGATCGCCTCCGCCGAGGGGGACCAGCGGCGGTGGAACGGGTTGTTCGGGTATCTGGGTTGAGGCGCCTGCCTCGGGCGACGATGCCGGGAGCGGTGTCCGGCCGGGCCAGGCCTACCAGGGAGTGATCGCCGCCCGTGCGGATCGCACGTCGGCGTGCGCGGCTCCGACAGCATCACGACGCCGCACGCCGACCTGAAGTCGGGCACTGTCTTGCCGAGCTGAGAGAGGAACTGCTCCACCGTCTCCGGCGGTCGTCGTCGTGCCTCTACCAGTTCGCGCAGGCAGTTCAGTGTCGGAGCGGGGTAGAGGTCGAGCTGATCCAACAGGAACTCGTCGGGATGTTTGACGTCGATGTCGTAGGGCTTCACCGCAGAGTCGGGGAAGTCCTTCATATTGGCGGTGACGATGACGGCAGCTCCCGCGCAGACTGCCGCAGCGAGGACGTGGCGGTCCTTCTCCTGGTTGGTCATGGTCGGAATCAATGACTCGAATCCGGTCGTCTCCGCATCGCGAAAGGCGGTACGCATGCGCGCGACTCGGCGTCGGGCCGAGTCGACGGTCATGCGTGCCGATGCCTTCGGCAGATTTCGCTCGACCTCCTCCAACACCTGAGCCGATCAGATCGGACGATAGGTGTTCGCCTCCGCCAGACGAAGCAGCACGTCGGTGAGGTTGATCGGGACGAGGACGCACGAATCCAGGAATGCGGGAAAGGCCATCAGCTCATCGAGTTCGGATGAAGTGATCGATGTCGTCGGCGGTGCCGTCCTCACTCGCCGTATGCGTGAGTTCGCCCAGCGTCTCGCGACGGGCCTGCCTGGTGCCCTCCTCGTACTCGAGCACGTCGGCGAGTCGGATGCGTCGGTGACGCCCGGGACGCGTGTACGGGATCTTCTCTTCTTCGAGAAGCTTGATGAGGGTGGGGCGGGAGATATGCAGGAGGTCCGCAGCCTGCTGTGTGGTCAGTACGGCATGACGCGGTGCGATGGTGACCGCCAGCCCTGCGGAGAGAGCTGCCACCGTGTCGCGCAGCACGCCGTGCAGGTCTGCCGGCAGCGTCACCCGTGAGCCGTCGGGGCCGATGAGTTCGGCGTGCTCACCCTGATGGGCGGGCTCTTCAAGGATCAAGGCCAGCTGCCTGAGGTTGGCGTCCGTGTCGTCGTCTGAGGGCGGCAGCACGGTGTGCCCGTCGAGTACGGCAGTCATGTTCCTCTCCTCACTGGCTCGGCCGGATGCCGGGTTGCCTCCTGGCCACTCCAGCTTAAGCCGGGAATTCGAAGGAATCGAAAATTGTGAGGGAGTTCCCCTGTTGCGGGCCCTGATTCACCCAAGCAGGGCAGGATGCGTACTCTCAGTAATTTCGATCAAGGGGCCTGATTCGATGTGGACTCGTGACGGTGTTGAGTCCCGACTCGTTGCGAACGCCGTCACGCTGGTTCGTCCGCCCTGCGCGGGAAGTGATGCCTTCCTGGTCGGTCACGATGGTGGCCGACACGTGGGCCGCCCTGATCAGGCGGCCCGCGTGTCGGCTGGTCGGCCTCTCAGAAGCCCTCCTCAGCCCCGCACCTGGTCGCCGCCCACCAGGATCGTCGGCTCCTCGGGAACGCGGTGTTCACGCACCGTCGGCGGCTCTTCACGGACCGGCCCGAAGCTGATCTGACCGTCCACCAGCGGCACGTCGATGCTGGTGCCGCGCAGGCCGACCGTGAGGGCGGGCGTGCCTGCGGGCGCTCGGAGGTAGCGGGAGTCGCTGCCGCCGATGATCAGTGCGAGCTGATGACCTGCGGGCACCACGTGGTCAGTGGTGGAGAGCCGAAAGGTGACGTCGTAGGACCGCCCCGGCTCCAACGCCTCGCCGTCGGTGCGGGAGGAGTGATTGGCGATGTCCGCCCACCCTCGGGCGAAGATCTCCAGGTCCACGTCGGCGGTGGTCGTCTCGGTGTCGCGGTAACAGGCGTCGTCGAAGGGCGTGCTCTCTCCCCAGCACGACCGGGTGGACAGGGTGCGGATGCCCTCGCCGCTGCCGAGGTAGTCGCGGGTGGTGGCCGGGCCGTAGTCCACCAGCGTCGCCGTCAGATGGCCGACGGGCAGGGAGGAGGACACCGACACGGTCACCGACCCGGTGCCCGCGATCCGGGCGTCCCGGCTCAGCGGCGGGGTGTAGAAGAGCAGCCGGTCGTCGGCGGGCTGGTCGGGTGCCTCGGCCCAGGCGAACTGGTTGCCGCCCGCACCGCGCGCTATGTGCTGGCTCTCCATCGGCGGTTGGCGATGCCTGCCGAGGTGGCCGAGCCCGTCGGTCCCGCTCACCCTCGGCGTCAGCGTGACGTCGGTGGTGGACGCGGGCGGCCAGACCGGTTCGTCCGCCCAGACGTCGGGGGCTCGCTCGATGGTGGCGGCGGGCTCGGTGTCGATGCCGTTGGGCACCTCCAGCAGCCAGCGGTCGAACCAGCGGTGCAGGGTGTCGACCCACTCCGCGCGCCGGAAGTCGAAGGGGTCCACGTGGCCTGCCTGGGTGAGCCAGACCTTGCGCGGCACGTCATGCTCCGCCAAGGCCTCCCACCAGCGGCCGAAGTGGATCATCTTGACGTTGAGATCCCCGAGCCCGTGCACGGCGAGCACGCTGGCGTGCACGTTCGCCGCGTCCTTGGTGTGGTCGCGCTCGTCCCAGAGTTCGGTCCAGTCGCCGTTGATCGGCGCGCCCGCGTCCAGCTCGGCCTTGACGTGCCCGCAGTCGGGTCGGCCGCCCTGCTCCACCGTCCGGGCCAGGCCGGCCGGGGAGTTGCGGAACGCCGCGCCGTCGGAGCCGTAGTAGTCGTACCAGGAGCTGATCGCTCCGATCGGCACGATCGTCTTCAGACCGGGCGTCCCGGTCGCCGCGACGCCGTTGGCGATGGTGCCGTCATAGGACTTGCCGATCATGCCGACCGCGCCGGTGGACCAGTCGGCGGAGGCCTGTTCGTCCCCGGTCGGCGAGGTGTAGCCGGTGGCGGCGCCGTTCAGCCATTCCACGACGGCGGTGGCGGAGGTGACGTCGGAGGGACCGCCGACATCGACGCAGCCCTCGGAGCGGTTGGTGCCCGCGAGGTCGACCAGCACGGTCGCATAACCACGGGGCACGAAGTAGTTGTCATAGAAGAGGGGGAAGCCCTCGGGGCGGCCGGACTCGTCGTAGGTCTTGAGCTGGCTCTCGTTGCCCCGCCCGCAGCAGGAGTAATAGGGGCTGGCGTCCATGATCACCGGAACCGGCAGGCCTGCCTGGGCCGGCTCGGCGGGTCGGATGATGTCGGCCGCTACCCGGTCGGAGATCCCGTCGCGGTCGCCGTCCATGCCGATGTCGACCCACACGGTCTCGCGGATCGCGTCGGCGTAGGAGTGGATCGGGGCGCTCACCCCGCCGTCGAGTGTGAACGCGGTGTCGACGGTCGTCGGGGTCGCCGCCTGTTCCTCGGCCGCCACGGCGGGCAGGGCCGTCCCGGCCAGCAGGGCACCGGCCAGCGGCAGTGCCAGTAATCGTCTCGTCGGTTCTCTCGTCGGCATGGGTGCCTCCTGATCACACGGCAAGGTCGTTTGTCACGCTAACGGCCTGACGAGGGGCGCGACAGATCCATTCGTTGCGGACAGATGACAACTCTCAGCGAGCATCACTGCTGGTGACGGCGCTGTCGGTGATGTCACTGTCTGCGATGCCGCAGCGGGCCCGGCCACGGCTGGACGGCCGTCAGACGGGTCTGGAGCCGGCCGACTCCGGGTCCGGCGCGGCCCGACGATCCAGCCGAGCCGAGCCGGTGCTGGTCGGGCTTCGCCGAGCAGCAGTAGGCGTCCGACGGCACGCCGCGAGGTCCCTCCGCTCGGCCCGCCAGCTCCGCAGCTTGGGAATTTCCGTCAGACCGACGGCTCTCACCTGCGATTATGAGCACCGTCGTTGCCCTGCCGAGATAGACCGGAAAAAACTTCGGGTTCATGTCGATTCCGGGCTCGGCCGTTCGACGCACTGGTGAAGGCAGGGGCAGCGCGGTCACCAGGGCCGTGCTGTGCGACCGGCCCTCACCCGAAGGAGAAGACGATGCGATTCATGATCATCATGAAGGCGACCGAAGAGACCGAGGCCGGTGCGCTGCCGGACGAGGAGCTGCTCGCCGAGATGGGCCGCTACAACGAGGAGCTGGTCAAGGCGGGCATCGTGTTGGCTGGCGAGGGCCTGCACTCGAGTGACAAGGGCGCCCGGGTGCGCTTCAAGGACGGGAAGTCCTCGGTCATCGACGGTCCGTTCACCGAGACCAAGGAACTGGTCGCCGGCTTCTGGCTGATCCAGGTGGCGTCGAAGGAGGAGGCCGTCGAGTGGGCGCGTCGTTGCCCGGCGCCCGCCGAGGGCGAGCAGGAGATGGAGATCCGGCAGGTGTTCGAGGCCGAGGACTTCGGCGAGGAGTTCACTCCCGAGCTCCGCGAGGCCGAGGAGCGCCTGCGTGCCGAGGTCGCCGCTCAGCAGGACTGAAGCGAGGCGCCGCGGGGGCATGGGCGACTCGATGAGTCGCCGGCCCCCGCAGACCTGCGGCGACGGAATGAGCAGCGGGTGGTCCGGGCTGCGCGCGGTCTCCTGCCTACTCCCGCCGGAGTCGAAATCAGGCCGGGCCGAGAAGATCCCAGCGGTTGCCCGCGATGTCGAGGAACACGGCCACGCGACCGTACGGCTCGGTGCGGGGTTCGGTCAGGAACTCGACCTCGGCTGCCAGCATTCGTCGGTAGGACGTCTCGAAATCATCAACGCGAAGGAAGAAGCCCACCCGGTCTGCTGCTTGGCGGCCGAGGGCGGCGGACTGATCGGCGCCGTCGGCACGGGCCAGGAGCACACCGGTCGCGGCACCGGGCGGGCGGACGACGACCCATCGCTTCGCACGTCCGTCGTTGGTGAGCGACGGCGTGTCCTCGACGAGTTCGAACCCCAGCACGTCGACGAAGAACGCGATCGCCGAGTCGTATTCGCTGACGATGACGGCGACCAAGTCGAGATTCACCGCGTCAGCCTAATGCCACGGCCTGCACCGGCCTTGCTCGTCGGAGTTCGCCTGCGCGGGTGATCTCGTGGCTTCGCGCGGCCGGCCGATCGTTCGTTCTCACCATCGCCGACCTCGGCTCCCCGACCCCGGCCCGCCCGCCGCCGTCGTCGTGAGCCGAGAGCGTCGAGAACGGCCATCGGCCGGGAGACCGACGCCCCGGAACACTCAGAAGGCGGAGCGACGCCAGGCCCCCTCGCCCGGCGACAGTGGCCGACGCAGCAGCGCGGCGCGATCCGCCCAGCCGGAGCGGGTCGGCTTCGGCGGCTCACGGACCGGAGTGTCGACGGCCGCGAGCACTGCCGTCAACGCGGCCAACTCCACGTCGTCGGGCTCGCCCCGCACGACGCGGAGCATCGGACGCTCCCTCGGCTGCTCCTGCTGATCCGTCATCCTCGTCCTCCGCTCTGGCCGCCCGATGCGACTCGTCGCCCCGTCGGCCTGTCTGCCCGCTTCCACCCCGTGCTGCGCAGGCTGATCGGGCCGCTCGCCGCTGCCGTCTGTCGTCCCGCCGAGTCCGCTCCGGCCATGTCGCCGGAGCGGACTCACTTCCGGCACCTCACAGCGGAATGTTGCCGTGCTTCTTCGGCGGCAGCGTCTCGCGCTTGTCGCGCAGCAGCCGCAGCGACCGCGCGAGGTAGCCGCGCGTGTGCGAGGGCGCGATCACCGAGTCGACGTAGCCGCGCTCGGCCGCCACGTACGGGTTGCACAACGCGTCCTCGTACTCCTGCTGGAGCCGAGCGCGCAGCGCGTCGGTGTCCGCACCGTCGGCGGCGGCCTTGGCCAGTGTCTTGCGGTGCACGATGTTCGCCGCCCCCTGGGCGCCCATCACCGCGATCTGCGCCGTCGGCCAGGCCAGGTTGACGTCGGCCCCGAGGTGTTTGGAGCCCATCACGTCGTAGGCGCCGCCGAAGGCCTTCCTGGTGATCGTGGTGATCAGCGGGACGGTGGCCTCGGCATAGGCGTACAGCAGCTTGGCGCCGCGCCGGATGATGCCGTTCCACTCCTGCTCGGTGCCCGGCAGGAATCCCGGCACGTCGACGAAGGTCAGCACCGGCACGTTGAACGCGTCGCAGGTGCGCACGAACCGGGCCGCCTTCTCACTGGCGTCGATGTCCAGACAACCGGCGAACTGGGTGGGCTGGTTGGCGACCACCCCCACGCTCTGCCCCTCGATTCGGCCGAAGCCGACGATGATGTTGGGGGCGAACCGCTCGTGGACCTCCAGGAACTCGCCGTCGTCGAGCACCCGCGACAGCACCTCATGCATGTCGTACGGCTGGTTCGCCGAGTCCGGGATCAGCGTGTCGAGCTCGAGGTCGGTTTCGGTGAGCTGCTCGGCGATCGAGCCCGGTCCCGCCGGGGCCGACGGCGGATAGACGGGCGGCTCGCTGAGATTGTTGGCGGGCAGGTGCCCGAGCAGCGACTTGACGTAGGAGATCGCGTCCTCCTCGTCACCACCGAGGTAGTGGGCCACGCCGGACCGGGTGTTGTGGGTGTCGGCCCCGCCCAGCTCCTCGAAGGTGACCTCCTCTCCGGTGACCGTCTTGATGACGTCCGGGCCGGTGATGAACATGTGGGAGGTCTTGTCGACCATCACCACGAAGTCCGTCAAGGCGGGGGAGTAGACGTGGCCGCCTGCCGTGGCACCCATGATCAGCGAGATCTGCGGGATCACGCCGGAGGCGTGCGTGTTGCGGCGGAAGATCTCGCCGTAGAGGCCGAGGGAGACGACGCCCTCCTGGATGCGGGCCCCGCCGCCTTCGTTGATGCCGACGATCGGCCTGCCCGTCTTGAGCGCCAGGTCGAGGATCTTGACGATCTTCTCGCCGTAGACCTCGCCGAGCGAGCCGCCGAAGACGGTGACGTCCTGGCTGAACACACAGATCGGGCGCTCGTCGACGGTGCCGAAGCCGATGACGACTCCGTCGCCGTAGGGTCGGTTGTGCTCCTGTCCGAAGTTGGTGGATCGGTGCCTTGCGTGCTCGTCGAGTTCGACGAACGAGCCGGGATCGAGCAGCATGTCGATGCGCTCGCGGGCCGTCTGCTTGCCCTTGGCGTGTTGTCGCTCCACCGCGCGGGCGGACCCGGCGTGCACGGCCTCGTGGTTCCGGCGCGCCAGGTCGGCGAGCTTGCCCGCCGTGGTGTGGATGTCCGGTTCGACGTCCGACAGGTCCCCGACGGGCTCGGTTGCGCTGCTCATGTGGCCGAGCCTAGCCGGCCCGACTGCGGCTCTCGTAGCACCGGCGGGCCTCATCGTTCGCCGGACCACGTCGAGGTGGGCGAGGAGCCTTCGGTCCTGATGTCGTGGACCTTTCGCCGTGCCACCTTCTCTCGCGGTCCGGCTCTGACCGGGCTGCACGGTCTCGGCGACGTTCGGACCGGTCGTCCTCTCGGCCTGCCTCGGATGCCTGCTCCGGCCCCGGATTCTCCGTGCGCGAGCGCCGGGGGCGGCCCCGGCGCCGAACCCGGCGCAGTCTGTCGGCCGTATGCTCCGCCGATGGCCGAACACCCGGAGCGCACCCCGCTTGACCAGGAAGTCCTTCGAGCGGCCCTGCTCGGGCCCGCAGGCGCCTACGCCGCGCTCGACGTGGTGCCGACCACCGGTTCGACCAACGCGGACGTGGCCGCTGCCGCGCAGGCCGGGGCGCCGGACCGCGTCGTGCTGATCGCCGAGGAGCAGACCGGCGGGCGAGGGCGGCAGAGCCGGGCCTGGGCCTCGCCCGCCGGGGCCGGGCTCTATCTCAGTCTGCTGCTGCGCCCCGAGGGCGTCTCACCCGTTCACTTCGGCTGGCTGCCGCTGCTCGCCGGGCTGGCCCTGACCCGAGCGGTGCGGTCGGCCTGCGGGGTCGAGGCGGCGATGAAGTGGCCGAACGACCTGCTGGTCGGGCCTGCGGAGCGCAAGTGCGCGGGAATCCTGGCCGAGGCGGTGGTGCCTGTCGGCCGGGCGGGTGGCGGCCCGGCGAGCCCCGCCGTGGTCGTGGGCCTCGGCCTCAATGTCGATCACCAGCCCGATGAGCTGCCTGCCAGGCCGACCGGTCCGCAGGCGACGTCGCTGCGCGCCGAGGGAGCCGTGGGCCTCGACCGGGCCGCACTTGCGATCCGGCTGCTCGGCGAGCTGGACACCGTCGAGCGTGCCTGGCGGAGCCAGGGCGGTGACGTCGTGCGGTCCGGACAGCTCGCGGCCTACCGGGAGGCGAGCGCGACGCTGGGACGCCGCGTGCGGGTGGAGTTGGCGGGGGATCACTCGGTGCTCGGCACCGCCGTCGACGTCGACGAGGCGGGCAGGCTCCTCGTCCGTTCCGATTCAGGACGGACCGAGGCCTTCTCCGCCGGTGACGTCGTGCATCTGCGCGCTCGCTGATCGCCGAGTCAAGCCGAGCGGAGGCCGGATCATCGGGCGCGGAGCCTGCGAATCGTCGTGAGCACCTCCGCGCGATTCCCGGCCGCGCTCAGCCACCCGGGCAGGCGAGACACCATGCTGGAGTTGCGTGGCGGTCCGGTGCGCTCGCGCAGCCTCGCGGCGACATGGCGTTCCAGCAGATCAAGGTGCTTCTCGTTGAGTGCCCAGAGCGTGCGGCCGCCGCAGCACTCGGCCTGCCACCACAGCGGGACGCCGAAGAAGGGGTCCACCGGGCCGCCCCACACCGAGTATCTGCCCGCTCCCGACGCCCACTCCGCCCAGTAGGCGCAGTTCGGGCAGGTCAGCCTGCGCGGCCAGGTGCCGACGTAGGCGGAGTCATTCGGCCGTGCGGTGTTCGCCGCGCGCGACCGACAGCGCGGACACACCACGTCGATGGCCTCGGCGGCCAGTTCGACCAGATGAATCCCGGAGTCGTGTGAGCGGAGTCCCAGCGGCGCTCGCTGCGTGTCCATGGCCGCATCCTCCCCCGGAGCGGGTCGCCTGTCGCGGGAGTTCCGGCTGGTCGTCCACCCGGCGGTCGCGGTGTCGAGACGCCTGCGACGCTCCGATCCCTGATCGTCATGGCCGTCCTGCTCCCGCGACGGGCGTCTCGCCGGTACGGTGATCGCGTCGGAGACGACGGCAGGGCCTGATCTGGAGGAAAGACCGTGGGTTACCCGGAGAACATGCTCACCAACGACGAGCATGTCGTCGTCCACAAGCATTCGCACTGGAAGATGATTTTCTGGCCGACGGTGGCCCTCCTGGTGATCGTCGCCGCCGGGGTCTTCGGGGCGATGTTCGTCAACGACCAGGAATGGAACACGATCGGCTGGATCGCGATCGGCGCGATCGGCGCCATCCTGATCATCTGGCTGTTTCTGGTGCCGTTCATCCGTTGGCAGAGCACCCACTTCGTGGTGACCAACGAGCGTGTGATGTACCGGGCAGGCGTGCTGCATCGCACCGGCGTGGATATCCCGCTGAACCGGATCAACAGCGTCCGTTTCGAGCACAGTCTGATAGACCGGGTCCTCGGCTGCGGCACGCTGATCATCGAGTCGGCCTCGGACGAGGCGCTCACCTTCGACGACGTCCCGCAGGTCGAACGCGTGCACGGAATGCTGTACCAGCAGATCGACGAAGGCGATCAGGGCGACTTCTACTACCCGCAGCGCTCCCAGCAGCCGCGTCGGTCGGAATGACGCCCGTCCGCACGCTCGGGCTGCCGCAGCACTCGCCCGCCGTCGACCCCGGTGCGCTGCCCGCGAGGGTGACCATCTGGGAGGTGGGCGCGCGCGACGGCCTGCAGAACGAGTCGACCGTGGTCGGCGTCGACGTCAAGCAGGAGTTCCTGCGCAGGCTCGCGGCGGCGGGGCTGACCGTGCTGGAGGCGACCAGCTTCGTGAGCCCTCGGTGGGTTCCGCAGCTCGCCGACGCCGCCGAGTTGCTGGCCGCGCTGCCGAGGCTGCCGGGCGTGCGATATCCGGTGCTCGTGCCCAACGAACGCGGGCTGGACCGTGCCGTCGAGGCAGGCGTGGCGGACATCGCGATCTTCGCCAGCGCCACCGAGTCCTTCGCCCGCCGCAATCTCAATCGGAGCATGGACGAGCAGTTCGCCATGTTCGAGCCGGTGGTGCGTCGGGCCCGCGAGGCGGGGCTGCGGGTGCGCGGGTATCTGTCGATGTGCTTCGGCGATCCATGGGAGGGCCCGGCAGACCCGGCATCGGTGACCGCCGCCGGACGTAGGCTGCTGGACCTCGGCTGTGAGCAGCTCTCCCTGGGCGACACCATCGGCGTGGCGACCCCCGGCCAGGTGGAGACGCTGCTGCGGTCCTTCGGCACGGCCGGAGTTCCGACGGCGCAGCTCGCCGTGCACTTCCACGACACCTATGGGCAGGCGTTGTCCAACACCTACACCGCCCTGCGCGCCGGAGTGTCCACCGTGGACTCTGCTGCGGGCGGCCTCGGCGGCTGCCCCTTCGCGGGATCGGCGACGGGCAACCTGGCGACCGAGGACCTGGTCTGGATGCTCGACGGCCTCGGCATCGAGCACGGCGTCGACCTCGACGCGCTGGTCCGGACGAGCGTCTGGATGGCCGAGCGGTTGGGCAGGCCGAGTGCGTCGCGCGTGGTGACCGCCCTCGGCGGGGACTCCTGAGGAGCCCTTCGCCGCCGACCGTGCCTCGTGAGGGCGACGGTGTTCGTCGACGTTCCGGCGAGCTCGGGTGCGCCGCCTGGAACACCTGAGCAGAGCCGCCGCCGGACCGATCGAGGGCTGCCGTCCGCGTTCCTCGGCAAGCGCGGTGGCGCGTCTCGGCCGGGCCCGGGGCGGCCGGTCTGCCTGCCTGCGCTGGTGTCGCACCGCTGATGCCGAAGCACCGAGCAGGCCCGCGCGCCCGAGTCTCGCCGCGCCCGGACCCGACCCTTGACCAGACGCCGACCGGGGGCAGACTGTGGGAGGGCTCGGCGGAGCAGGTGCGAGACGGTCTACCCCGGTCCTCGCGGGGAGCACCAGCGTCGCAGGCCGATGCGGTGCGAGCACCGACCGCCCGCCGGGCGCCTGCCTCGTCGTCATCCGCCTGAAGGAGATGCGCTCGTGACCGTCGAACCGACGTTCTCCCTGGTGGCGGGACTTCCGGTGCTGTCATGGCGGCTGACCTCCCCGTGGCTGTCGATCTCCTCGGCCGTCCTGGGCGGCGGCATCGGCGAGCGGAGCTGGGCGTGCAACGCCACCGTGCGCCATGACTACGACCGACCCGATCCGGCCGCGCATCTCGCCGAGATCGGCGCGGAGCTGGGTTGCACCGGGCCCGGAGTCGGGCTGCTCACCGCCGTGGACGTCCGCCAGCAGGTCAGTCGCTCCGACAACGGGGTGTCGGCCTGCGTCACGACCGGCGTCGGCAAGCATCCGACCTGGGCCGCCGCGCCGGACTCGCCGACCGATCCGCCGCCGGGCACCGTCAACGCCGTCTGCTTCCTGCCGGTCCGACTCACCGAGGGTGCGTTGGTCAACGCGGTGGCCACCGTGGCCGAGGCGAAGGCACAGGCCTTCCAGGAGGTCGGCGTGCCGGGCACCGGAACCTGCACCGACGCCACCATCCTGCTGTGCCCGCTCGACGGCGAGCCGGAGCGCTACGGCGGGCCTCGCTCACGGATCGGCGGTGCGCTGGCCAGGGCAGTGCACGACGCCGTCCACACCGGACTGATCGCCCCCGAGCCGCGATTCGCTTCGTGGCGCACCGGCATGGGCGCGGCGCGACCGGCGGCGGACCTGTCCTCGATCGGCGACTGACCCCGCGAACAGCGAAGCCTGGTGCCTCCCCGCCCCGGTGACGCCTGCCCGGCAGGCGGTTGGTTTCCTGTTGCCCGATCCGAGCCGAGAACAGTGAGAAATTCGCGGGAACCAGATCGCCGACGAAGCCGTCCAACACCGGTACATCCGTCGGCGGCCGGACCACCGGAGGCATTATGGTGACCGACCACCAAGCCAGCGTCGAGCGGCTGCTCGGCGAGTATCGACGCAGTCGAGAGCAGCTTGGTGAGGTGCACAGGCGTCTTGCTGAGATCAGCGAGACAGTGACCAGCGCCGACTCCTCGGTCTCGGTCACCGTGGGACATCGCGGGATCGTCCACCGAGTGGCGATCGCCGATCACGCCTATCGAAGACACCGCCCGGCTGAGCTGGCCGCACTCGTACAGCACACCATCCAAGCCGCATCGGCTGCCGCCGCGTCGGCTGCGGCCGGGGTGGTCTCGACCGTTCTCACCGCAACCGACGAGGCGTCGCAGGCGAGTCAGACGCAGGCCGCCGGACCGTCGATGCAGCGACGACACGTCCAGTCCACGGTTTTCGAGAACCAGGGCTGGCGGTAGCAGATGCTCGACACCGACGCGCTGACATCGGTGCGGGGCTGGTCGTCGAGCTCAAGGGAGGCGCAGGAATGTTCAAGGTTGATCCAGAGCAGCTTGAGACTCGGGCAGGCAGACTCACCGGGACCTCCGGGTCGATCGAGGACACGGCGCAGACGCTGCGTGGCGCGGTGACCGACAAGATGGGCTGCTGGGGCGGCGACGAGATCGGCCGCAGCTTCTCCTCCCGGTACCGGGAGCCCTCGTCCCAGGTGCTCGACCTGCTCGACGCGCTGCCGGGCCAGCTGCTGGACATGCGAGACCGCCTCCAGACCACGGCGCGGGACTACGCCGGGGTGGACGAGCACAACGCAGGCCTGGTCGGGTCGCCCGACGCCGGATCTCGCTGACGTCAGTCGCTTCTCGACAGGGGTAGGTAGATGGGTATCAAGCTTCCGGAGGAGCTGGCCGACGTGGCGCAGCGTGCCGGGGTCCACTGGCCGGAGGCCGACGAGGATCACATGCGGTCCCTCGCCGAGGCGTGGCGGGCCGCGGCGGCAGAGGTGCGGGACTCCAGGACCGATGCGCACAGCTTCGTTCAGGGTGCGTTCGAGAGCTACGAGGGCGACGCCGCCGATGCTGCACGGGAGCACTGGGAGCTGTTCGTCGCCGATGAGGGGCGGTTCGCGTCCATCGTGCGCGGCTGCGAAGAGGCGGCCGGACAGCTGGAGTTCGCTGCCGACCAGATCGCCGCCACCAAGGTGGAGATCGTGCGCAGGCTCGTCAAGCTCGCGGTCAGGAAGGATGCCGCCGAACAGGCCGTCGCCGACGGCGATGCCTCGGCCCAGGCAGAACTCGACTCCCTCTTCGCCGGTGCCAAGGCCGAGTTCGCCGAGGTCAACGAGACCTTGACCGCCGCAGTGGAGGTGGAGGCGGGCGAGGCACTGCCCGATGTGGACACCGACACCGGCGACCTGTCTCCTTTCCAGCCCGTCGGAGCGACGGCCGGGGAACTGCTCGATCCCGATCTCGCCGCGTTGCTGGGCATCGACGCCGACGCCGTGCTGCCGGAACTGGGCGACCAGGACGGCGACGGAACCGACGACCTCGGCGAGGACGATCAGTTCGACGACGCGGCGCCGCTGGTGCTGTCGGAGCTGGTGAACTCGATGGTCGAGTCCGGTGATCTGTCCGATACCGAGGCCACCGAGCTGGCCGAGAATCGCGGCTTCACCTGGGGCGACGACCTGGTGGAGCAACAGGAGCTCGAGGCAGGCGGCCCGTCGCCGTCGGACCTGCGTGATCTCGACCCCGAGAGCACCGGGCCGATTCCCGCAGGCGTGGTGGACCAGGCCGTGCGTGCCGCAGACTCGTCTGCGTCCGAGCCAGGCGGCGGTGCGCCCGCGTATTCGCCGCTCGCTTACACCCCGGACCCTTCGATGAACACCGGGCCGATCAACATTCCCGCTGGTGCAGGTTCGCCCAGCGGCTCCGCAGGCGGTTCCGGGGGCGGCGGCTCGGCCGCACCCGCCCCGCCGAGTCTGACCCCGTCGTTCTCCGGTCCGCCGTCGGACGCCGCGCCTGCCCCGGCTCCCCGACCGGAACCGGCGCCGAGCGCGCCGCCCGCGCAGAACATCCCCTCGGCACCTGCCCCACAGCCACCCGCCGGATCACCAGGTGGCGGCCAGGCGCCTGCGCCCGGCGGGGCCGGACAACCGCAGGCACCGGGACGTCCGATGCCGGTGCTGCCCGGCCCCGGCGCGCCCGGTGGCATCGGGCTGCCCGGTGGTTCGCCTGTACCCGGCATGCCCGGTGCTCCGGTCGCGCCGGGCGTCCCCGGCGCGGGCGCGCCTGGTGCGGGCTCGCCCGGCGTCGCGGCCCCCGGCGCGGGTGCCCCTGGCGCTGCGGCCCCCGGTGGCGGGGCCCCGGCACCGGCTCCGAAGCTGCCTGCCGCAGGTGGCGGTCTGCCGGGCCTCGGTGCCGCACCCGCACCGTTCGGCGCACCGGCGCCTGGCGCTCCCGGCCTCGCGGCGGGTCCCGGCGTGGGGGCCGCTCCCGGCTTCGGCGGCGCGCAGGCAGGCGGTGGCGGGGCGGTGGTCGCGCACCTGGCAGGCGGCGGTCCCGTGGCGGGCAAGGCGATGGGGCCGATCGCGCAGGCAGGTGATCTCTTCGGCGGTGGGCCCGTCGATCAGAACGCGGCAGGTCGACCGGTTCGACCGACGACGCCGCCCGACGCCGAGCTGCTCGCCTTCACCATGAACCTGTTCCCGCTCGGCCACCTGCCGGTACCCAGCACGCGTCCGGCCCGGCAGCTGCCCGCGCCGCCTCGCGAGACCGACTTCGCTCCCGGTATCCGCTTCCCACCACAGGATCACCCGCAGTCGGAGCTGGTCGACCTGCGCGATACCTCGGCGGCGAGACCGCAGCACGCGCCCGAGGATCAGCAGGGCGCCTGTCCCCGAGCCCTGGTCTCCGGTCACGATCCGCTCGGCGACGTGCACGAACGTGCTTGGGACCGGCGTTTCCTGGTGCGGGCGGCCGAGACAGGTCACGCCGCACCGGCCGAGTACGCCTGGCCACCGGGAGAGCTGTTCCCGGAGGGCGCCGCCGATCCGGCGGGCAGCGAGCCGGTCGTTCTGGCGGCGGGCACCGCGCTGGACCGGTTCGGGACGCCGGAGGGCCGGGTGCTCGCGGAGGCCGACACCCGCTTCGCGGCCCGATCACTGCCGCCCGAATACGCGGACCGGCCGTATGCGCGTTACGTGGTGCAACGGCCGCTGCCCGCGTGGCGGGCGGTCTCGGCGCCCTGGTTCGCTCAACCGGGTGGTGGACTGCGATTCCGGCTGACCCAGTCGGTGGTCGAGCTCCTCCGGGCGGGCTACCTGGTCGTCGACGAGGACGCGCCTGCCGCGCGAGTGTCGGCCACGGTGTCCGACGTCGCCCAGACAGTGCCGCAGGCGTGAGGAGACCGGCTCGATGAACATGGATTCGCTGCTCGACTGGCTGGTCAGGATCGGCGTGCCCACCCAGGTCGTCTCGGTGGGAGCCGAGGCCGACGACACCTGGTGCGTCCTGCGGGAAGAAGGCACGGGCGGGGAGCCTGCCTGGGAGGTCTTCTGGCGGGAACAGGGCAATCGCTACGACTGGGCACGATTCACGAACGAGCAGGTGGCGTGCCTCTACCTGTTCGGCAGGCTGGCGTGGACGCAGACGGTGCGGGGCGCGATCGGGCTTCCGCCCTCGGCGACGCCCCCTGCGCAGGCCGGGACGCCTGGATCGCAGGCCGCGGCGCCTGCGTCGCAGGCAGGCACGCCTGCGGCTCAGCCGGGCACCCCGTCTGCGGTCGCGGGACAGGCGGCGGGCCTGCCTGCCTCGCCGCAGTCAGCCGGACCGGTTCCGCAGGCCGTCCCCGCAGCGGGGGGCACGGCTGGCACCGGCCGACGGGCGGACGAGTCGGACGCCACCCCGCCCACCGGAATCCCCACCTTCACGGTCTCGAAGGAGACCGGTAACTCGGCGGCGCGTCTCGACGGCTGACCGGCGCGGGCGACCAGCGGCAGAGCCGAGGCGGACGTGTCCGGCTCTACCCGGCTGGCGGTCGCGTTAGCACACCGACCGAGGCGATCGGCTCCTGATCACCCGTTCGGGAAGCCGGTTATCCACATAGCCGAGTTGTCCACAGGCGCTGGGCGATCGGCGGGCGCGATGAAGGGGTGATCGCGCATGGTCGTGCCATGACCACACAGCCGAGTTCCGACGTCCGACTCCGACGATCCCGGGGTGCCGATCCCCGCCGCCCCTCTGCTGCCTGGCCTGGTCGGCGCCGCGTTCGACAGCACCCGGCCCCTGACCGGCGACAGCACCCGGCCCCTACCCGGCGGCGACGCACGGCCCTGCCAGGCTCTGATCAGTGCCGGGCGTGGTCTGCGCCTCCTCGCCTGCCGCCGGGCGGTTCGCGCGGGTCAGCTGCTGCGCAACAGGTCCAGTGCCGCGTCGTGCACCAGTCCGTTGGAGGACAGCGCGCTGCCCCTGGTGTGGTCGGGAACGCCGGTCAGATCGCTGAACCGGCCGCCCGCCTCCTCCACGATCACCTGTACCGCGGCGACGTCCCAGGCGTTCACCACGGCCTCGGCCGCGAGATCGACGGCGCCTTCGGCGACCAGCACGTGCTGCCAGAAGTCGCCGAACGCCCGGTTCTCCCAGCAGGCGTCCACCAGCGCGAGGTAGGCAGACCGGGAGTGATGCTCGGTCCAGCTGCCGAGATGGGTGGTCGACACGTAGGCATCGGCGAGCCGGTCGACGCCGGAGACGCCGATCCGCCACGGTGCGCCGTCCCCCTCGCTGGTCCAGGCACCGAGATCGCGTGCCGCCCACCACCGGCGGCCCAACGCGCCTGCGCTCACCACGCCCACCTGGGGGGTGCCGTCGACGACGAGCGCGATCAGGGTCGCCCAGACCGGCAGACCGCGCAGGAAGTTCTTGGTGCCGTCGATGGGATCGATCACCCACGTACGGGCGCCGGGGACCTCCGTACCGCCTCGCTCCTCGCCCAGCACGGCATCGTCGGGACGTTCCTGGGCCAGCAGTGCCCGGATCGCGTCCTCCACGGCGGTGTCCGCATCGGTGACCGGGGTCCGGTCGGGCTTGCTGGTCACGTGCAGGTCGCGCGAACGGAACCGGGAGCGGGTCACGGCGTCGGCGAGGTCGGCCAGTCGGCGGGCGAGGTCGAGATCAGCGGCAGATGACACCCGACGAGCCTAGTCGGCCTCATCGGTGTGCTCGGGGCCGATGTGCTTGGGCGAACCGGCCGAGCAGCGTCCCGCGACGCTCTAGGCTGACAGGGTGAGCGTGGTGCTGCTGGCCGAGGATGACGCGGCGATTGCCGAGCCGTTGTGCCGAGCACTGCAGCGCGAAGGTTACTCGGTGCACGTGGTCGATGACGGTCCGAGCGCGCTGGACGCGGCCACGACCGGCCGGGCGGACCTGCTGGTGCTCGACTTAGGTCTGCCCGGCATCGACGGCCTCGAGGTGTGTCGACGGCTGCGTGCGGCGGGTCGGGACATCCCGGTGCTGATGCTCACGGCCCGCACGGACGAGGTGGACTTCGTGGTCGGCCTGGACGCAGGCGCCGACGACTACGTGGCCAAGCCCTTCCGGCTGGCCGAGCTGATGGCCAGGATCAGGGCACTGCTGCGGCGGCGCTCGGTCGACTCGGTGGAGGCCAACGGGGTGCGGATCGACCTCTCGGCACGCCGGGTCCAGGTCGACGGACGGGAGATTCAGCTCGCCAACAAGGAGTTCGAGCTGCTTCGTGTGCTGATGCAGCACGCGGGCCAGGTCGTCACGCGGGACGAGATCCTCGACGAGGTGTGGAACGCTCCGGAGAACCGGACCAGCAAGACCCTGGACATGCACGTCTCGTGGCTGCGGAGGAAGGTCGGCGACGTGCACGGCCGCAACGGTGAGCAGCGGATCGCGACCGTGCGCGGCGTCGGGTTCCGTTTCAACGTGGATTAGGCGGCCGTGCGGACTCGCATCCTTCAGTCGATCCTGCTCGCGGTCTCGGTGACCGTGGTCGTCCTGGGGCTTCCCCTGGGGCTCGCCTCGCTTCGGCTCGTGGAGGACGTCACCCGCCGCGAGCTCACCGGCCGTGTCCAGCAGATCGCCACCAGCCTCGACGCCCAGCTCGCCGAGGGCGAGACCCTCGACCTGGTCAAGATCCGGGTCGCCGTCCCGGCGGACGGCAGCGTCGTCGTGTCGCTGCCGGGCATGGGCACCGTCCGGGACGGCCCCGACCCGGGGCCGGACCCGGTGACCGAGACCGCGTCCATCGTGCGGCAGGGGACGGTGACCCTGGCCGTCCCGTCTGGTCCGCTGCGGGCGTCGCAGGCACAGATGGCCGGTGCGGTGCTGCTGCTCGTGCTGCTCACCGTGGTGGTGGGACTGGTGATGGCGAAGGTGACGGCACGACGGCTGTCCGAGCCGCTGCGGCACGTCGCGGCCAGGGCGGCTCGGCTCGGCGCGGGCGATTTCCGTCCCGACAATCGACGACACGGTGCGGTGGAGCTGGATCGCGTCGCCGATGCACTCGACGCCTCGGCGTTGGCGTTGGCGCGCCTGATGGAGCGGGAGCGGGAACTCGTCGGTGACGTCTCCCACCAGCTCCGCAGTCACCTCACCGCGTTGCAGCTGCGGCTGGAAGAGCTGGTCGATCCGCGTCAACCGGTGAACCGCGACGAGGCCCGCGCCGCGCTGGTGCAGGCCGAGAAGTTGTCGCGCGTGTTGGAGGATCTGCTGGCCACGGCCACCGCCGCTCGATCAAGGACGGCCGAGCCGCTCGATCTCGCCGAGGAGCTGCCCGAGGTCGTCGCGGAATGGCGTGAGCGGCTGCGCGCCGAGGGCCGGACGCTACGGCTGCGGATCAGCGACAGTCTCCCGGCCAGGGTGACCCCGGCGCGACTCAGGGAGGCCCTGGGCGTGTTGTTGGAGAACGCGCTGATCCATGGTGCCGGGACGGTCTCGGTGGTGGCGCGGTTGTCGGGCGCGATGGTGATGATCGAGGTCGGCGACAACGGCAGCGGCGTGCCGGACGAGCTGTCCCGACACGTCTTCGATCGAGGCGTCTCCGGCGGTGGCTCCACCGGCGTCGGACTGTCGCTGGCCAGGGCGCTGGTGGAGGCGGACGGCGGCAGGCTGGAGCTTTACACCGCGCGCCCGGCGACGTTCGTCATCTTCCTGCTGGTGCCCAGGGCCGGTGACGTCCTCGGCATGCCGTGGCCGGTGGAGCCGAAGCCGCGCTGACGCCAGCCGAGTCGAGTCGAGCTCAGCCCACCCGCACCGACGAGGGGCGCGCTGGCTCCTCGTCGGTGCGGGTGGGCGGATGTCGCGAATGCGGATGGCAGGCGGTCGGCGGCCGAAACCGCCGCCCGGCCGGGACCTTCGACTGCGGTCGGCGGATGAGTGCGGCGTCAGTCGGCCGTCGAGGACTCCGCGGCGGCGGGTGTCGTCGACGGGCTCACGGTCTCCACGGATCGCACGGAGTCGGCCTTGCCGTTCGCCGCGCCTGCCTCGGCGAGTTCGACTGCGGCCTCCCGGATGTCCTTCGCGGTGTCGATCGCGCGCCAGTACCCGGTGATCTCGTGGCCTGCCAGCCTGCCCCGCGCCGCGAGCTGGGGGAACGTGGTCCGTTCGTGATCGCCCTTCGCCGGCAGTTCGGCCAGGATCTCGCCGGAGAAGACGTAGACGCCCCCGTTGATCGGGTACGGCGAGAGCGGCGCCTCCACGAAGTCGTTGATGCGACCGGACTCGTCGAGATCGACCACCCCCCAGGGCAGTCGGGGGCGAGCCAGCGCGACCGTGGCGATCGCCTCCTGCTCGACGTGGCGCCTCGTCAGTTCGGTCAGGGAGAACCTGGTCCAGATGTCGCCGTTCAGGGCGAACCACGGGGCTGTCGGGTCCGGCAGCCGGGCTCCCGCGTAACGCAGCCCGCCGCCACGCCCCAGCGGTTCGTCCTCGACCACCGTGCTGACCCGGATCGACCGCAGATTCGCGGTCGACTCCAGATGTTCGATGAGCACCTCGGCGAGATATCCCGCCGAGACGACGACGTCCTCGACGCCTGCCTCGGCCAGCCAGTCGAGCTGATGGTCGATGATGCACCGGCCGGAGATCTCGATCATCGGCTTGGGCCGGGTGTCGGTGTACGGGCGCAGCCTCGTGCCCTGCCCACCGGCCAGGATCACCGCCTGCCGCACCGTCGTCGCCTGCGTCATGAGTTGTGACGGTAGCAACCTGGTGCCGCGGGTGAAGAAGGTGTGGGAGATCAGCCGTCGTCAGGCGGTCTTCTCGGTCCCCGACCCGCTGAGAAGCCGGTCCGATCGGGTGGCTCGTGCCATGGCGTGATATGTCCGTGATGTGCTGCTCGCCCCGTTCACACGGGAATTCGACCGGGCGGCTCGCGATGTCGAGAATGTCATCCGAGGTGCGGTCATGAGCCTGCCGGACTGTCCTCGCTGCGATCGGCTCGGCCGGTGAAGACGAATTTACGGAAGGCCCACCAGCGGAATGCCATGCCGAGCAGAGTGCCGATGATGCTGCTGCTGACGAAGTCCGCGATCTCTTCGGTGAGCCTGCTCACCGCTGGTTCGTCGAAGCCGAGCACATAGCGCGAGATCCACAGTGGAGCGGCGTACATGATCACGCCGATCCCGCTGATCAGGAAGAACAGGGCCGCCTCATGCGGTCTCTCGTGGCCGCCACCCCTGGTTCGGAACGACCACTCCCGGTTCAGCACGTAGGAGACGATCGTGGCCACCAGCACCGAGATGATCTTGGCCGTCACCGGGTGAGGTTCGAGGATCGTCAGCTTGAGTGCGTAGAAGATGAGCGTGTCGATCAGGAACGTCATGCCGCCGACGGCGGCGAACTTGAGCAGTTCCTGGTGTTTCAACGCCAGACTTCGAAGGGATCTCGGTACCAGGTTGACAACGGTCTCGACCAGCGCCACCCGCGCAGTCTACGGAACCGTTATACGAGCCTGATTCGACAGTCCGAACATCATCATCGTCGCATGTCACGCGCCCGGTGGGCGGGAGGAGGCGTTCAGGGGCGGCCCCTGATCCGGTCGGGATCGGCCTCAGGATCGGAGCGGCTCCTCCTCGGCGGGCGGGTCCTGGTCGTAGGACGGGATGGTCGGTCGGGCCCGGACGTTCTCCTGCGGGAACACGAAGCGGCGGAAGGCCCACCAGCGGAAGCCCATGCCGATCAGGGTGCCGATGATCTGACCGCTGCTGAAGTCGGCGACCTCCTGGGTGAACCGGCTCACCTCGGGAACCTGAAGATCGAACACATATCGCGAGATGTAGAGGGGTGCCGTGTTGATGACGACCCCGACCCCGCTCACCAGGAAGAACAGGGCCGCCTCGTGCGGTGTGTCTCGACCGCCTCTGGTTCGGAACGACCACTCCCGGTTCAGCACATAAGAGAAGATCGTCGCGACGAGCACCGCGATGACCTTGGCGGTGACCGGTTTCGCCGACAGCACGCTCAGCTTCAGGGTGTAGAAGACCAGGTTGTCGATCAAGAACGCCGAGCCGCCGACGAACGCGAACTTCACGAGCTCTCTATGCCGCAACGCGAATGATCGCAGCGGTTCCGGAACACGATTGAGCACATTTTCGACAACCGACACCGCCGCAGTCTACGAAAGCACGGCCGCTGTGGGAGGTGCTCCCGTGGCTGTGAGTGTCGTCGGCCTCGTTTTCGGCCCCCTTGCACCGGGCCGCCGACGGTCGGATTCACGGCAGTCGCTCGCACCGTGCCGGTCGGTCGGCGGCCTCGGCTCTCGATTCCACCAGATCAGGTGATCACCGATGGAGTACTCCGAGAAGACCACGCTCGGCCGGACCCGGCTGGTTCGGGGCGGCCTCGGCGGTCGGCTCCCCGCGTCGCGAGGACATGGCGGGTTCTGGCGTCGCCCCCTCGGTGCCGGGCGGCACGGCCGGTCCCGGCTCGGCCCGTCTCGGCTTGGCAGGGGCGGGCTGCGTCGTCTCGTCGTGGATCGTCGGCTCGGCGGAGTCCGCAGAGCCGCCGGACTCGGGTGTCACGATGCGGTCGGACGGCGTCGGAGGCTCGGCGGGCTGAACCTGTATCGGCGGGATCGCGGTGGTGGGCGGCACTATCTGATCGACGGGCGGGGCGGGCAAGACCGGCTCGGCGGGACGAGCGGGCTCACCGGGTTCCGGAGCCTCGCCGGGCTCGGCAGGTCGTTCCGACTCGGCGGGCTCGGGCTCGGCGGGCGCCGCCGGGGACGGAACCGCAGGCTCCACCGGGTCGGGGGAATGCTGCTGCGGGGCTGTCTCTGGGTGCTGCCAGGGCCACTGCGGGCTCCAGGGGACCTGGACGGACGCCTCCTGCCCGGCGGTGCCCAAAGCGGCGCTCACGGCGACTTCGGCCGGGGCGGGGGGCTCCGTCCCGCCGGATGTGCACAGCCGCACGGTGAAGTCGTGGGTCTGGCCGGGCGACAGCGTCGGGCTGAGGTGTTCCACCGGCTCACCCTGCGCTCGGCAGCGCAGCAGGTGCGCGGTCTGACCGGACACGGCGTCGGCGCGCAGGGGCAGACCGTGCCAGGAATGAATCCCGACGCCGGGCGGCAGGTCCAGCGTGACCGTCACCGGCCCCTCGGAGTCTCCCGTGTTCGCGGTCCTGACTCCGACCTTCGTGTAGTACGTCCAGTGCGGGTCGCCCAGGCTGGTCGGCAGCGCCCACGGACCGTCGGCTGCGGCCTCCACGTGAACCGCGTCGAGCTTCGGCGGCTCGGCCACCGTGATCCGCCCGACCGGGAGCGGCCGGTCGGTCCCCGGCCCGGCGTGCATCGCGCCGCCGACCAGCCCGGACTCGGCGGGGTCCACCGCCCGAACGCGGAAGTCGAACGGCATCGCCGCGCCCGGTGGCACCCCGGACTCGCTGCGGCAGTGGATCACGTTCGCCTCGGGCAGGCAGTCGTGGCCCGAGGTCCCCTCGGCGTGGACCCCCGTGGGGAGTTGCACGGTCATCTCGACCGGTGCCGAGCCCCCTCGTCCGTCATTGCGCACGCTGTAGGTCAGCGCGTCCGGCGAGCCGTCGGCCGTCAGCACCTCGGGAGTGTGATCGAGGGTCGGTCGGAGGCTCGGGGAGGCGATCGCCGCATCCACCCGCCTGCTTGCCTCGCCGAGCCGCCCCTCGACCTCGACCGTGCCGCTGACCAGCAGCGCCCTGATGAAGTCCAGATCGGATGTGAAGACATCACCGGGCGCGAGCGGCTGCGGGCTACGACAGGTGATCCGCTGGCTGCCGGTGAGGTTCGTCTTGCCCGGGGTCGCCCAGGAGTCGGCGGCCGCGCACTCCGGCGGCAGACCGTCGGGGATGAACCACCAGGGCGCCGTGAGCTCGACCTCGGCAGGTCTGGTGGTGGTGCCCGTGTTGGTCAGGCGGATCGCGACGCGGCCCGTCCACGGCAGGCCGGCCTCCACCCGTTGACCCACCTCTGCGGCGAGGTCGAGGGCGTCGACCGGCTGCCGGACCTCGACGGAGACGGCGGTCAGCTCGATGGCGGACGCCTCGCCCGCGTCGATCGTCCCGGTCACCCGACCGCTCTGCGCGTCAGCCGCCGCCTGGAGTTCGAAGTCGAAGACGACGCTCTCACCGGGGTTCAGACCGCGTGCGGTGGCGCACCGGATGGAACCGGAGCCGTTCGTGCAGCCGATCTCCTGGCCCGCGGACTGTCGGGCGGCGGCCGTCGCCGACGAGCGTCCGACGTCGCCCGGCTGCGGGGGGAGCATCGATGGCCTGCCGTTCGTCAGGGCTGCGCTGATCGAGGTGACCTCGGCGGCGGCCCGATCGTCCGCCGTGGTCGGGAGGTGCGTGGTCCGGGCGGTGGCCGTCGTCGCAGTCGAGAGGGCGACGGGCCGGGTCGTCGCCGATGGCGTGGTCGAGCCCGCGATCCAGGCGGAGATGCCGGGCGGCAGGTCCAGGGAGGCGACCACGACGGGAGACGCAGCCGTGCCGGTGTTGGTCACGGTCACGGGCAGTGCGCCTGCCACGCCGCCCGCGAACAGGATCAGCGGCTCCGTCGGCGTGGTGATGTCGAGGACGGGCTCGGCGGATTCTTCGGCGGGCGGGGCCTCCGCGGGCGGCGGTTCCGTCGGTTCGCCGGGCGGCGACTCCGGTGGCGAGTTCGGCGACGGCAGCGGGGGAGCGGGCTGGTCCGGTGGGGCGGGCGCCTGCGGGGCGGGCTGCTCCACCGCGGGCGGCGTCGGTTGCGCCACGGGATGGGGTGCGGTGTCGGAGAGCAGCGCCGCGACGACCGCTGCCGCCAGTGCGACGCTCGACGCGGCGGCGGTGAGCCACTGTCGAGGCGCCGAGCTCACGGCACCGGTCACCGCACCTGCCGTGATCGTGCCGGTGACCGCCGCACCGGTGCCGCCGACGGTGCCTGCGGACACGGCCGTGAGATAACCGCCCGCGCCTGCGCCGAGGATCAGGATGCCGACCTCGCGCAGGGTTCCGTTGAGGTCGATGAGTTCGATGGACAGCGCCCGACAGCGGGCGCAGTCGTCGAGATGCGTCTCCACCTGCGTGGTCTCGCGTTTGGATAATCCGCCCCTGGTCCAGGAGCCGAGGCGCTCCACTACGGCGCGGCAGCGTTCCGTCTGGGTCTCGGCGAGGTGGACCTGGAGGTAAGCCTGTCGTAAGCCTTCTCTGGCCCGATAGGCCAGCGCGGAGACTCCGTTGGGGGTAAGTCCGAGGAGGGGGGCCACGGTGGCCGCCGACTGGCCCTCGACCTCCATGTGCCAGAGGACGGTCCGCCAGCGCTCCGGCAGTCGGGCGAACGCCCTCGCGGCCAGTGAACGCTCCAGATCCTGGATCGGCGTGTCGTGGAAGGGGACGCTGATGTCGACGCCGGGCACCGATGCGACGTCGTCGGAGACCTCGACGCGGCGTTCTTTGCGCGTCCGGTCGTAGGCGGCGTGCCGCAGGGCGGTCAGCAGGTAGGCGCGGAAGGCGACGTCGGGGCCGTTGCCGGTGCGTAAGCGGTCCAACACCTTCGAGAAGGCGTCTGAGACGAAGTCGTCCTGCTCCGCTGGAGATCTGGCCAGCTGCCGTGCCAGGTTGTACGCGGCCGAGACGTGCCGCTCGTATAACGATCCGTAGGCCTCGACAGAGCCCGCTCGGACGGCCTCGATCAGTTCTTGATCGGTCGGTTCTGGCAATTCGGAGGAGACGATCGCCACGCCGGATGACCTCCCTGTCTACATCATGACGCACCCAGTGTGACCAATCGACTCCGCAATGTACTAGGCACCCCTCCGTCATGGCCGCCGGTGCTCGTCGTCACACCGATACGGCGAAAGGAGGAGCCTTGTCGATCACATGGACGACACGGACGGCACCGGAGACCCGGCAGGCCGCACGGTCGCGCGAACTGCGGGCGATGCGACTGACGGACGCCGACTGCCTGCTGCCTCGGGCGTGTCGGGTACTCCGGACACCGCAGGTCCGGCGGCGAACGGCCTCGGCGCGCCGGTCGGCGCGATGACTCGGCGGCAGAACGATCCGGGGCGGGGCCTCGCGGCCCGGACGGCGGCTCGATCGATGTACGCGCGCTGGCGGTCGGCGAGTCTCGCGGCGGGCTGGCCCTTCCCCGCCGACTGGCCGAGGCTGCCTGCACGGGCGGTGTGCCTGGCTCTCGCGAGCCTGCGTGATCCGACCCCGCATCTGGCGGCGCTCGGTGCCGTCAGAGCCGACGACGGCGTCGACCTGGCCGCCACCCTGGGCGATCTCGCGGCGCTGTACTCGATCCTGGCCCCCGCGTCGCGCGATGAGCCGTCGGGGGTCTGGCTCCGCGCGGAGGCTGCGGCCGGGAAGGACCCGGGCGCCCGGCAGGAGGCCGACGGCTCGACTCGGGAGGACGTCGGTGCCGCCGCCCTCGCACCTCGGCTCGTCGACGCGAACCGCGAACCGGCCTCGTCCTGCCTGCCGTCCTCGAACGTGGTGACCTGGTCCAGCCGCCTGCTCTGTCCGAATGTCGCACGGCCCGCCACACGCGAGCCTGCGAGAGACGTCGAGGCCGGACGCGGGAAGCAGACCGCGCCGGAGACGACAGTCCGGGCGGAGTCGAGCGGCCCGGTCGACGAGGATGACGCGACAGCGGCCCGCCTACAGCGGACCGACGGGGCGGCCTCGTTCGTCGTGCCCGCCGCCGCGATGCGTGCGGTCGCCCTGGGCTGGGCAGAGGCCGCCGTCGGCAGGCTTGTCGAGCAGCAGGCCAGCGACGGGCTCACCGGGCTGGCCACCGAGGGCTACCTCCGCCGCAGGCTCCACGAGCTGTATCAGGAGGCGACGGCGACCGGCAGGCCGCCCGGCGAGGACTTCGCTCTGGTGGTGACGACGGTGAACCTGCGGCGGGCACCACGATGGCCGAGGAGTCTGGCCATGGTGATGGTCGGCGACGCCTTGACGCGGACCTTCGACGGCGGTGAGACCCGCGCGCTGCTCGGACCCTCCGCCGCAGTCGTGTTGGCGCGGGCCGACCGACGACTGCCGCTGCACGTGGTGACCGCCCGCTGGCTCGTGGAACGCGGGCTGCGCGTCGCGGTCGCCGATCGAGAGTGCGGCCCCGTGCTGGTCTGGCGCGAGCCGCTGCCCACCCGGTGGGAGGAGGTTCCCGAACTGCTGCGCAGGCTGTCCGCACCGCCGCCCCAGTCCTGATCCGAGCGGTCGGGTCCGCAGTGTCGCGGTGCCCGCCGCTCGAGCCCGGCCGGGGCAGGCAGGACGCCGTCGGTCGCTCCGGGCGGCGCGGTTCGAGCCCCTTGCGATGCAAGCGCGGGGCGCAGGCGACCGGCATGCGGCGACACCCGAGACGCCACCGGGTAGGCTTCCGCGCCCGTGGGCACCAGCAGCACGAATAAGGGATCGATGCCCGTCGTCGGCATGATCGGCGGCGGCCAGCTCGCCCGGATGACACACCAGGCCGCGATCCCGCTCGGGCAGTCTCTCCGGGTGCTCGCCGCTTCGCAGACCGACCCGGCCGCACTCGTGGCGCCGGGCGTCGCCATCGGCGCGCACACCGATCCCGACGCGGTGCGTGCGTTCGCCGCCGACTGCGACGTCGTGACCTTCGATCACGAGCACGTGCCCGGTGACCTGCTCCGAGGACTCGTGGCGGAGGGGATCGCGGTCCGGCCCGGACCCGACGCGCTGATCCATGCCCAGGACAAGCTGGTGATGCGGCGCCGTCTCCGTGAACTCGGCCTGCCGGTTCCCGAGTTCGTCGAGGTCACCAGCGCTGCGGACCTGGTGCGCTTCGGCGAGGTGCACGGCTGGCCCTGTGTGCTCAAGGCGGTCAGGGGCGGCTACGACGGACGAGGCGTATGGATGCCCGCCGACGCCGACGAGGCGGCGCACCTGGCGACGGAGCTGCTCGCGGCGGGCACGCCGCTGATGGTCGAACAGAAGGTGCCGATGCGGCGGGAACTGGCCGCGGTCGTGGCACGCTCCCCGTTCGGCCAGGGCGCGGCGTGGCCGGTGGTGCAGACCGTGCAGACCGACGGCATCTGCGTCGAGGTGCATGCGCCCGCCCCCGGCCTGGCCACCGCCACCGCCGCGCGGGCCCAGGAGATCGCCTTCCGGATCGCCGAGGAACTGGACGTGGTCGGCGTGCTGGCGGTGGAACTGTTCGAGCTGGACCGCTCTGGCCCCGCCGTAGCCGACGAGGCGACAGGCGCCGACGACGACACGAGCACCGGTTCGCGGCCTGCCGACGACGCCGGATGGCGGGAACTCGCCCCGGACGGCCTGGTCGTCAACGAGCTGGCGATGCGACCGCACAACTCCGGGCACTGGACCATCGAAGGAGCCAGGACCTCGCAGTTCGAGCAGCATCTGCGGGCCGTGCTGGACTATCCGCTCGGCAACACCGATCCGGTGGCGCCTGCGGCGGTGATGACCAACGTGCTCGGCGCGCCGGAGCAGCCCGCGATGTCGGTCGACGAGCGGCTGCACCACCTGTTCGCCCGCTATCCCGATGCCAAGGTGCACCTGTACGGGAAGGCCGAGCGTCCTGGCCGCAAGGTCGGACATGTCACGATGCTCGGCGACGACGCCGACTCCGTCGCGGTGCGGGCGCGGCTGGCCGCACACTGGCTGTCGCACGCGCAGTGGACCGACGGCTACGACATTCACGGAGGAGAACAGCGGTGACGGCCAAGCCCACCCCCCTGGTCGGCGTGATCATGGGCAGCGATTCGGACTGGCCGGTGATGGAGGCGGCGACGACCGCGCTGACCGAGTTCGACGTGGCCTACGAGGTCGCGGTGATCTCCGCGCACCGCACCCCGCAGCGGATGATCGACTACGCCCGGTCGGCCGCCGACCGGGGGCTGCGAGTGATCATCGCGGGCGCGGGCGGTGCCGCGCACCTGCCCGGCATGGTCGCCTCTGCGACGGTGCTGCCGGTGATCGGCGTCCCGGTGCCATTGCGGCATCTCGACGGTCTCGACTCGCTGCTGTCGATCGTGCAGATGCCCGCAGGCGTGCCGGTGGCGACCGTGTCGGTGGGGGGCGCACGCAATGCAGGCCTCCTGGCGGTCCGCACGCTGGGTGCCGGTGCCGACGAGCACGCGGCGCGGCTGCGTCAGGCGATGGCAGGCTTCCAGGCCGATCTGGAGCAGCTGGTGCTGGACAAGGACGCTGCGCTGCGCACCCGCCACGAACAGGGCTGAGTCCTTCGAGGCCGCGCGGACGACCGGGCGGGCGGGTGCCTGCCGGGTGCGCGGCCCGCACCTGTCCCGGCGGCACTGCCCGGCAGGCCAGGCCGACGTGGCGGCTCGCCGGTCGGCCGCTGTCGCGTCAGATGACCTCGGGCAGTCGGATCGTGGCGGTCGGGGTGCAGACGAGGCTTCTTCGCTTATGCGGCGGGTTGCAGCAACCTCGCCGCCGTGAAGCATCGTCCCTCGACGACCCGCAGCGCGCGCTCGCCCCGGACAAGGCGTCTGTGGCCCCATCGTCCGGCGTGCCCGCGCGTCCGGGGCGCGTTCGACGAGACCTGTCCGCGCCGTTCACGCTGATGTGAGCGGCGGCCCCGAGGCCGTTCGTCGGACGACGCCGTTCGCAGGTGAAGGTCGTTCCACGGCCGAGGCCGGAAAATCGGTTGCCCCACAAGCGCCGAGCGGGAATTGTGGATCACACACCGTCGGACTGCCGAACCGCAGCCGAGTCGAAGGAGGGACCGCCATGCCGTGGAAATACGCGCGGCGATGTCCCCCACGACAACGCGGTCTGTCTCGACGATCCTCCGCCTGTCTTCGACGCTGAGCGTCGGCGCGGGGCCCGCGTAGCGCCGCCCCGACCTGCGGACGTCCTCGGGACGCTTCCCTTCGGAACGGCCCGTGTCGCCGGGCGAGTCCCGCCGCGACCGCGTGCACTCTTCCTGACTCGTCACCGTCGGATCGCGCCGTCTGCCGCAGCCGTCGGTGACGCTGTTCTTCGCTCTGGTCCGCGATCGTGCGGTCCACCGACCCCCGTGAGGCGATCATGTACACCCAGATCCTTGGCGAGCGCGTGCCCATTCGTGCCTGGGCCGACCCGGACGAGATCGAGCCCCAGGCCATGGCCCAGCTCCGCAACGTCGCGAACCTGCCGTGGCTGCACGGCCTCGCCGTGATGCCCGACGTGCACTTCGGCAAGGGCGCGACCGTCGGGAGCGTCATAGCGATGCGCGACGCCGTCTCGCCCGCCGCAGTCGGAGTGGACATCGGCTGCGGCATGTCCGCCGTCCGGACCTCCCTGTTCGACCACGACCTGCCCGCCGACCTCGGCGGTCTGCGCAGCCGGATCGAGGCGGCGGTGCCGGTCGGCTTCGCCCTGCACGACGACCCGGTCAATCCGGCTCGGGTGCCGGGGACGGCCGGGTGGGACGACTTCTGGGCAGGCTTCGACCACCTGCACGAGGGCGTCCACCATCGGCGGGATCGGGCCGCTCGGCAGATCGGCACCCTGGGCGGCGGAAATCACTTCATCGAGGTCTGCCTGGAGCAGGGCGGTCCGGACGCGGGCCGGGTGTGGCTGATGCTGCACTCGGGCTCGCGCAACATCGGCAAGGAGCTGGCCGAGCGGCACGTGCGGATCGCGCAGTCCCTGTCGCACAACAAGAACCTGGTGGATCGGGACCTCGCCGTGTTCCTCGCCGCGACGCCGGAGATGGCGGCGTACCGGCGGGACCTGTACTGGGCGCAGGAGTACGCCCTGCGGAACCGGGCGACGATGATGGCACTGGTCAAGGGCGCGCTGCGGGCGACAGTGCCCGGTGTCCGGTTCGATCCGGAGGTCTCCTGCCACCACAACTACGTTGCGGAGGAGCGGTACGACGGCGTCGACCTCCTGGTGACGCGCAAGGGCGCGATCCGTGCGGGTTCCGGGGAGCTGGGCATCATTCCGGGCAGCATGGGAACCGGGTCCTACATCGTGCGCGGGCTGGGCAACCAGGGCTCGTTCCAGTCCGCCTCGCACGGCGCCGGGCGCCGGATGTCGCGGAACAAGGCGAAGAAGCTGTTCTCGGCGGCCGACCTCGCCGCGCAGACCGAGGGCGTGGAGTGCCGCAAGGACGCGGGCGTGGTGGACGAGATCCCGGCCGCCTACAAGGACATCAACGAGGTGATCAAGGCACAGGAGGATCTGGTGGCGGTGGTCGCACACCTCAAGCAGGTCGTCTGCGTCAAGGGCTGAGCTGCTGCCGCGCACCGAAGACCGATCGTCGCGCGTACCCGGCTGCCGTCGTCGGGTCGGTCTGCTGCGCCGACCCGCCAGCAGCCTGCTCGTCGACACGCCCCGGGTGGGTTAACGAACCTTCACATCGGGGCTACTATCGCGGACGACAGTGTTGTTACTCGGCGGTAACAGGAGGCGTGGGAGTGAACTCTGGCTTCGGTACCTACCAACTCGCTGACGAGCACGAGGCCCTGCGGGAGGCGGTACGGGCGCTCGCGGAGAAGGAGATCGCCCCGCACGCCGCCGAGGTCGACGAGCAGGCGCGCTTTCCCCAGGAGGCGCGGGACGCGTTGACCAAGGCCGACCTGCACGCCGTGCACCTCCCCGAGGAGTACGGCGGTCAGGGCGCGGACTCGGTCGCGACCTGCATCGTCATCGAGGAGGTCGCGCGGGTCTGCGCGTCCTCCTCGCTGATCCCCGCCGTGAACAAGCTGGGCTCGGTGCCCGTCCTGCTGGCGGGTTCTGCGGAGCTGAAGCAGCAGGTGCTGCCGACACTCGCCTCGGACGGCGCGATGATCTCCTATGCGTTGTCGGAGCGCGAGGCGGGCTCCGACACCGCGTCGATGCGCACCAGGGCCCGGCTCGACGGCGACCACTGGGTGCTCAACGGCACCAAGTGCTGGATCACCAACGCGGGGGAGTCCGCCTGGTACACGGTCATGGCGGTCACCGATCCGAACGCGACGAAGAAGTCCGACGGCATCTCGGCCTTCGTCGTCCATGCCGACGATCCCGGCTTCGAGGTCGGTTCCAAGGAACGCAAGCTCGGGATCAAGGGCTCGCCGACCCGCGAGATCCACTTCGCGGACTGCACCATCCCCGCCGATCGCATCATCGGCGAGCCGGGCACCGGCCTCAAGACCGCGTTGCGGACCCTGGACCACACCAGGCCGACCATCGGGGCGCAGGCCCTCGGCATCGCCCAGGGGGCGCTCGACGCCTCGATCGACTACGTGAAGAGCCGCAAGCAGTTCGGGAAGCCGATCAGCGACTTCCAGGGCGTGCAGTTCATGCTCGCCGACATGGCGATGAAGATCGAGGCCGCCCGGCACCTCGTCTACGTCTCGGCCGCCCGCGCCGAGCGCGGCGAGGGCGACCTGGGCTTCGTCTCCGCCGCCGCGAAGTGCTTCGCCTCCGACGTCGCCATGGAGGTCACCACGGATGCCGTCCAGCTCTTCGGCGGGGCGGGCTACACCAGTGACTTCCCCGTGGAGCGGATGATGCGCGACGCGAAGATCACCCAGATCTACGAGGGCACCAACCAGATCCAGCGCATGGTGATGGCCAGGAACCTGCTCAAGCGCTAGATCTCGCTAGGCGGTGGCGGGCCTGATCAGCGAGACCCTCATGATCAGGCCGCCGCCGGGCCGGGCGGATCGTAGAGTCGGGCCGGTGAACGGGTGCCTGGTTCAGGGCCACCGCGTCCGCTGCCCGCAGCCGACGTGCTCGCGCTGTCCGCCCGGTCTCACCCCGAGTTGACGGGTCTCCGGCCGACACCGCCGAAAGGGACGGTTCCCTTCCAGAGCACCGGCGCGTGTCGTCGACCTGCGACGACACGCGCACGCCGACCGGGCTGGCCGCGGTAGGGCTCAGCCGGTCCAGCGCTGCCCGGTGATGCGCTCGTACACCGCCGTGTACCGGGCGCGCGTCTCGGCGACGATCTCGGCCGGGATCGCCGGTCCGGGCGGGGTCTTGTCCCAGCCGGTGCTCGTCGCCCAGTCACGGACGATCTGCTTGTCGAAGGCGTGCTGCGGGCGACCCGGTTCCCAGTCGTCGGCGGGCCAGAAGCGGGAGGAGTCGGAGGTGAGCACCTCGTCGGCCAGCGTCAGCACCCCGTCGGAGTCCCGGCCGAACTCCAGCTTCGTGTCGGCGACGATGATGCCGTTCTGCGCGGCCCGCTCGGCGCCGCGCGAGTAGATCTCGAGCGTGAGGTCCCGCAACCGGTCGGCAAGCTCCGGACCGACCAGGTCGACGACCTCCGCGAAGGTCATGAACTCGTCGTGCCCGGTGTCGGACCCCTTGGTCGTCGGAGTGAAGATCGGCTCCGGGAGCCTGCTGCCCTCCACGAGTCCCTCGGGCAGCGCGACGCCCGACACGGTGCCGTTCTTCTGATACTCGCGCAGCCCCAACCCGACGAGGTAGCCGCGCGCGATGCACTCCACCGGGATCATGGTCAGCGGTTTGCAGCGCAGCGCCCGGCCCGCGAACTCGGCGGGCACGTCGGTCGCCGAGATGACGTGATTCGGCACGACGTCGCTCAGCTGCTCGAACCACCACGTGGAGAGCCGGGTCAGCAGGGCGCCCTTGTCCGGCACCGGCGTCGGCAGCGAGACGTCGTACACGGACACCCGGTCCGAGGCGACCAGCAGGAGATCGGAGTCGATCTCGTACAGGTCGCGCACCTTGCCGGAGTGGATCTTCTTCATCTGACTTCCTCGCTGATGTACTCGTGGTGGACCAGGCTGCCGGGCCGGGTGATGGGTCGGGACCCGCACCGCATCCTGGTCATCGTGGACGTGCGGGAGCGTCACCCATGATGTGGTGAACCAGTGCCGCCATCCCGGTTCCGGGGTTTGCTGGAATGACCCCGGTGGTGTTCCCGGCTCGTCCGGAGGCCACCGTGGTTCTGGCGAATAAGAAGTCCTTGGGCACCGCCTTGTCGATGCCATACCGACGTAGGCGGCGTCTGAGTTCGGTGGAGTCGATACTGCGACGGCAGTCCTCGTAGTGCCAGAGCAGCCAGATCTCGAAACAGGGATTGCTCACCACGGTGTGGAATCCGTGGCGAGCTGCCGCTCGGATTCCGGTCTGCAACGTGCGGTGCTCGTCGACGTCGAACACACACCACACCGATTCGAATCCGTCGCGACCCCCGACCAGCCGGCCGTCACCGGTCTCCAGCGCAGCCTTCTTCACTACTCGCTCTGGGTCGCGCCCTTCGCCTCGGACATAGACCCCGCAGACCCGGACGCCGGTCTGCCGGAGATATGCGCACAGACCTTGCAGATACGACGGCTCGGTCTTGGTCCCCTCGGTGACGACGAGGATCCGGCGGCGTTCACTCCGTCCCCCGGTGCGCCGTCGCAGGTCGGATCGCTCGCTGAGTCGTCGGGCGGCCACGCGTCACACGTCCTCGGCGAGCGCCGCGCGCAGTTGCGCCGGGTCGATGATCGGCACGGCGCCGTAGCGGCCCTGGAGATAGCGCCGCTCGAAGTTGTCCGTCTCGCGGGTCGGGAACTCCTGCAGCGAGTACAGCTCGGTGACACCGATCGGGCTCTTCTCGGCGAACCAGACCTCTGCCGGGCTGAGGACCTCGCCGACCAGACTGCCGAGCAGTGTGGTGTCGTGGGAGGTGAAGACGAGTTGCGCGCCGCTGCGGTTGATCTCCGAGTCCTTGAACATGCTGATCAACGCGGCCGTCAGCGTCGGATGCAGGCTGGAGTCGATCTCATCGATGATGAGTGCTCGGCCGTCGTGGAGGACGCGCAGGGCGTGGACGCCGAGACCTAGCCAGGCGACCGTGCCGCTGCTCTCCTCCTCTGCCCTCAGGCTGAAGGAGTCGTCGACGCCTGCACGGTGGCCGAAGCGGAGTTGTCGGTCACCTGCGGCGATGATCCGCCAGTGGGAGAGATCAGGGGACTGCTCCGAGAGGTGCGGCAGTGAATGCTGGAGTCTCGTGATCAGCTCAGCCGTCCGGTCCTCGTGTTCCGTCGACTCGATGGTCACGTCGGTGATGCCGAGGTCCGCGAATCGCAGCAGCGAGCCTGCCTGATCGAGGAGGTCGCCCTCTTCGAGCATGCTGACGGCCCGGCGGAGCCGTGCGACGGAGTTCGGCGAGTCAAGCGAGATGTAGTCCAATCCCTTGCACAGTTCCTGCTGAATTCCGCTCAGGACCGGATGATTGTTATTGGCGGCCACCGACAGGAACAGTGCATTCGGCCGGACGAGTTTGCTGATCGTGGCGTTCTCGCCGACGAGCGATCGGCCGAACTTGATGGCCTTCGCGTCGCGGGTGCGTTCGAAGAGTACTCGTCGCCGACCCGCCGGGTAGGAGTACAGCCATTCCTCGCGGATTCCGTTCGGCTCCGATTCGAACCCGTAGATGTACCGGCTACCGGCGGCGACGAAGTCGAACTCGTATGAGGAGGGCAGGTTTCTGCTCTCGCGATCGAGCATGAACGGCTGGTGCGGAAATCCGTCTTGATCACCCCAGCGGGTGGCCGAGTGGGCTACCGCCGTCTTCGCGAAGTCGATCGCATGGAGCACGGTCGACTTCCCCGAGGCGTTCGCGCCGTAGATCCCGGCCACTCTGGTGGTGGCCTGGCGCCAGTCCTGATCCGGCGGATGCGTGCCGCGCATCGACGGGGACACCAGCGACAACTCGACCGCATCGCGCAGCGAACGATGATTGACGGCCCGGAAGCGAAGCAGCACGGTTCACTCCCCAGTCCAGGTCATAGCAGCAGTTTCGGGGCCCTTCTCGTCGTTGATCGACAAGGACGGCCTTGCGATGGTATCGGCCGGAGCGCTTGATGTGGTGGTTCTGCTGTCCAGGTCACCCGGCTGAGCCGCGCGACCCCGCTATCGGTCTCAACGACGCCCCGTCGTCACGGGCAGCTCTCGGCCCGTGCCCGCCCTCGGCGCTGTCCGCAACAGGCCACCCGCCACCCGTCCCCTTGACGTGAGCGCAGTCACAGTCATACGGTCCGCCGAGCCGAGGTCGAGATGAAACGTTTCAGGGGGCGACGTGGCTGAGCAGGACGACGCGGTCCGACCGCCCCCGTTGTTATCCCTGCGCGGCGTCAGCAAATCCTATGGCGCGGTGCACGCCCTGAGCGGTGTGGAACTCGACCTCTACGGCGGCGAGGTTCATGCGCTGGCCGGGGAGAACGGTGCGGGAAAGTCCACTCTGGTCAAGATCCTGGCAGGCGTGCACGCCCCGGACTCCGGTGAGCTGCTGATCGACGGCAGACCGCATCCGCTGGCCGACACCGCCGCCGCCCGCGCGGCGGGCATCGCGGTGATCTACCAGGAACCGACGTTGTTCCCCGATCTGTCCGTCGCGGAGAACATCTTCATGGGCCGCCAGCCCACGACGAGGCTGGGCCGCATCGACCACCGCGCCGTCCGCCGGTCCTGTGCGGAGTTGTTCGCCCGACTCGGGGTCCGGCTCGACCCGGACCGGCCCGCGCGGGGCCTGTCGATCGCCGACCAGCAGATGGTGGAGATCGCCAAGGCGCTGTCCTTCGACGCCCGCGTCCTGGTGATGGACGAGCCGACCTCCGCGCTGTCGGGCATCGAGGTCGAGCGACTGTTCGGCGTGGTCCGCTCGCTGCGGGACTCGGGCGCGGCCGTGCTGTTCATCTCCCATCGTTTCGACGAGATCTTCGACCTGTGCAGGCGCATCACCGTGCTGCGCGATGGTCGTTGGGTCTCCACCGACGCCGCCGAGGATCTCAGCGTCGACACGGTGATCCGCCGGATGGTCGGCCGCGAGGTCGCCAGCCTGTTCCCGAAGACCGTGGCACCCCTGCGCGACGTCGTGCTCGACGTGACGGGCCTGAGCCGGGCCGGGGTGTTCCACGACGTCGATCTCCAGGTCCGGGGCGGCGAGATCGTCGCGCTCGCCGGGCTGGTCGGCGCAGGCCGCAGCGAGGTGGTGCGCGCGATCTTCGGCGTCGATCGGTACGACGCGGGATCGGTCCGGGTGGCGGGAAAGCCGCTGCGGCCGGGCAGCCCGGCGGCGGCGATGGCCGCAGGCATCGCGCTCGTGCCGGAGGACCGCAGGCAGCAGGGTCTCGTCATGGAGCTGTCCGTCCAGCGCAACACCACGCTCACCCGACTGTGGCGGCTGGCCCGGTTCGGCTGGCTGACCGGCCGGGACGAACGATCCCACGCCGAACAGTGGTCCCGGCGGCTCCAGGTGAAGGCGGGCCGACTCTCCGACGCGGTCTCCACGCTGTCCGGCGGCAACCAGCAGAAGGTCGTGCTGGCGAAGTGGCTGGCCACCGAGCCCGCCGTCCTCATCGTCGACGAGCCGACCCGAGGCATCGACGTCGGAACCAAGTCCGAGGTGCATCGGCTGCTGTCGGAGCTGGCCGGAGAGGGAATGGCCGTGATCATGGTGTCCAGCGAGCTGCCGGAGGTGCTCGGCATGGCGGACCGGGTGCTGGTCATGCACGAGGGACGGCTCGTCGCCGACATCCCGAGGGACCGCGCCGACGAGAACAGCGTGATGGCTGCCGCGACCGGCGGGCAGGACCGGCCGTGAGCACGGAGGCCGCCCCGCGAACGCCGCCCGAGACACCGCCCGGAGCGGAGCCGCCCGGCCGTCGGTTCGACGTCGGCGGCCTGCTGCGCAGGCTGCTGGTGGCCAGGGAGATGGGCGTCCTGCTCGCCCTGGTCCTGCTGCTGGGCGTGACGCTCTCGGCCAATCCTCGATTCCTGTCCGGTCAGAGCCTGCGTGACCTGCTGCTCGGCGCGTCGATCCTCGTCGTGCTGGCGGCCGGTCAGGCCATGGTCGTCATCACCAAGAACGTCGACCTCTCCGTCGGATCGGTGCTGGGCCTGTCGGCCTATGCCACCGGCACCCTGCTCGTCGCCGCGCCGGGCACGCCCCTGCCGCTGGTGGTGCTCTTCGGCATGCTGTTCGGTGCGGTCTGCGGCCTGGTGAACGGCGCCGTGGTCGCCGTGGCAGGCGTCCCGTCGCTGGTGGTCACGCTGGGCACCCTCTACGTCTTCCGCGGGCTGGACTCGATCTGGGCCTCGGCCTCTGGCCGCCTCCAGATCAACGCCGCCGACCTGCCCGCCGGATTCACCTCGGCCGGGACCGAGGCCCTGCTCGGGGTGCCGCTGCTGGCGGTCGGCGCAATCATCGTCGTGCTGGCGGTCGGCGACCACCTGCGGTCCTATCGCAGCGGCCGGGAGCTGTACGCGATCGGCTCCGACGGCGCCGCCGCCGGACTGTCCGGCATCCCGGTCGGGCGCCGGGTGCTCACCGCCTTCGTGGTCAACGGCATGCTCGCCGGTCTGGCGGGCGTCATGTACGCCGCCCGATTCGGCACGCTGGACGCGACGGCGGGCACCGGCCTCGAACTCCAGGTGGTGGCCGCCGTCGTCATCGGCGGCATCGCCATCACCGGCGGCAGCGGCACGGTCTGGGGCGCGGCCATCGGCGCCGTCCTGCTCACCGTCATCGGCGCCGCCCTGCCGCAGCTCGGCGTGAGCGCCTTCTGGCAGCAGGCGTCGATCGGGGCGCTGATCCTGCTGGCCATCGGACTGGACCGTGCGCTCGCCCTGCGCACCGCCCGCAGACTGAGGAGGTGGGACACCCGTGCCACCTGAACCACGGCAGCAGACCCGCAGACGTCCGACCCTGAGCTGGGATCTCGCCGTCGTCGGCGTGCTGCTCGTCGTCCTGGTCGTCGCGTCGATGAGCGTCAGCGGCTTCGCCAGCACCCGCAACATCGGCTTCCTGCTGCTCGACATCATGGTGATCGCGCTGATCGCGCTGCCGCTGACCCTGGTGGTGGTGACCGGCGAGATCGACCTCTCGGTGGCCAGCACTGTCGGCCTCACCAGCGCGGTGATGGGCTCGCTGTGGGTGTCGGGGCTGTCGCTGGAGCTGATCGTGGTGCTCTGCATCGTGCTCGGCGGCGTCCTCGGGGCCGTCAACGGACTCCTGGTGACCGGCTTCGGCCTCCCGTCCCTGGCGGTCACCATCGGCACACTCGCCCTGTTCCGGGGCCTGGCCTTCGTGGTGCTCGGCGACCGGGCCGTCGCGGACTTCCCCTCGGACTGGACCGGCTGGGCGATCGGCTCGATCGGCGGCACCGGCATTCCCAACGCCGTGCTGCCGCTGGCCCTGCTCGCCGTCGTGTTCGTCGTGATCCTGCACTTCACCCCGATCGGGCGCGGCCTGTATGCGATGGGCAACAACACCGAGGCCGCCGTCTTCGCGGGCATCGCGGTGCGGCGTACCAAGTTCTGGCTGTTCGTCGCCACCGGCGCGGTGTCCGGGCTCGGCGGGGTGTTCTGGACGCTGCGCTTCGCCAGCGCCCGCGCGGACAACGCCAACGGCCTTGAGCTGCTGGTGGTGGCTGCGGTGCTGCTCGGCGGGGTGTCGATCTTCGGTGGACGCGGCGGCCTGTTCGGCGTGCTCGCCGCGGTCCTCCTGCTCGGCTCGCTGCGCAACGCACTCCAGCTGGTCAACGTCTCCTCCGACGCACTCAACGTCCTCACCGGACTGCTGCTGATCATCTCGGTGGTCGTGCCCTCGCTCCTCGCGCGGCGGCGAGGTCGTCGGCGTCCGGGCGGCGGACCACCTTCCGGAGCGAATCCCGTCCCCACCACCGCGGCGAGTACGGGCGGGCCGTGACTCCGCTCCAGCGCGGCGAGCCCGAGCCCGACGACCGACCGAAAGGCACGACATGACCTCCTCCCTGGCGCGGCCCCGTCTCGTGACGGCCACCGCAGTACTCGGTGCCACGCTCCTGCTCACCTCGGCCTGCGGCGGCGGCACCACCCGAGGCGACGAGTCCGCCGAATCGGGCGGCGGACCGGCCGCGACCGGCGAGGCGAATCCCGACGCCGAGATTCCCGAGGGTCTCACCGTGACCTTCCTGCCGAAGCAGCTCAACAACCCCTACTTCGGCGTCGCCGACGGCGGCGGCGAGGAGGCGGTGGCCGAGTTCGGCGGCGAGTTCAGCGAGGTCGGGCCCTCGGAGGCCAGCGCGTCCTCCCAGGTCAGCTACATCAACACCCTCACCCAGCAGGGCGTCGACGTGATCGCCACCTCGGCGAACGACCCCAACGCGATCTGCGGGGCGCTGAACCAGGCCAGGGAGGGCGGCGCCAGCGTCGTCACCTTCGACTCCGACACCGACCCCGGCTGCCGCGACGTGTTCATCAACCAGGCCTCCGCCGAGGGCATCACGTCCACCCAGGTGGAGATGCTGGTCGAGGAGATCGGCGAGTCCGGCCAGGTGGCGTTCCTGTCGGCGACGGCGAACGCGACCAACCAGAACCTGTGGATCGATCTGATGGAGGAGCAGCTCGCCGCGGAGTACCCCGACATCGAGGTCGTCGCCACCGTCTACGGCGACGACGAGGACGAGAAGTCGTTCCAGGAGACCCAGGGCCTGCTCCAGACCCACGGCGACCTCGACGCGATCGTCTCGCCGACCACCGTCGGGCTGGCGGCCGCCGCCCGCTACCTGTCCGGCTCGGAGTTCCAGGGCGAGGTCACGCTGACCGGGCTCGGCACCCCCAACCAGATGCGGGCCTTCATCGAGGACGGCACCGTCGAGCGCTTCGCCCTGTGGAACCCGGCCGACCTCGGCTACCTGGCCGCCTACGCGGGCGCCGCCCTGTCGGCGGGCCAGATCGTCGGCGCCGAGGGCGACACCTTCACCGCCGGGCGTCTCGGCGAGTACACCGTGGCCGCCGACGGCGAGATCGTGCTGGGCGACCCCACGGTGTTCACCAGCGAGAACATCGAGGAGTTCGACTTCTGAGGTCGCCTTCCACTTGAGCCGCCGGGCCGGGCCGCGACGGGGTGACCCGGCGGGGCCCGGCCTCGGTGTGTCGGGGCCGTAGGCGCTCGCGGTGCGTGCGGGGCAGGCCCAGGGGATCGCCTGTGACACGTCGGCGAGGTGGACTCGCGGAGGGCAGTCGCAGGCACGCAGGGCGGATTCTGTTGTCGGTCCGTCGCCGTGCACTGAGCCTGCGGGCGGACGCCGATCCGCACGAGCGATCGACGTCCGCCCCATGGTGCTCGCTGGCTCAGGCGAAGCCTGCGCCGGTCAGCGCACCTCGGTCAACTCCACCGGACCGCCGTCGAACTCGGTCAGCGGCTCGTCGTCTTCCTCGTCGACAGACGGCACCGGCTCCGACGCGACGCCGATCGTGTCGGGGTAGGCCGAGCGGAACACGTACAGCTCGTCGGCGATGCCGAGGAAACTGATCACGAGGTAGCCGGAGGAGTCACGCAGCACAGCCGCGTCGCCGGTCGCCGGATACGCCTGCCCGGTTCGCCGATCCACCAGCTGAGTCCATCCGCCGTACAGTGAATCGTCGAGAGCATCCTGGACTGCGACCCAGAGGTAGCCATCCGCGCCCCTTGCGACGACGGTCGTCCGATCGCCCGCCCGGTTCACCGCCGCCGGGCTGCCGACGAACGTGCGATCTCCTACCGGCGCCCAGCCTGCGGAGAGCGTCGACTCACGCAGCTCATGGATGCGATCGTCCCCGCCGCGCGCGAAGAGCCGCCACTGACCGGTCGAGTCGATGGTCAGGCTCGGCCTGCCCTCGAATCCGTCACCGGGCAGCGCGGTCCAGACGCTCGGGGTCCCGTCCTCCACGGTGACGAGCTGGTAAGTGCCCTGATCGTCTCGGACCACCACATGGATCTGGTCGCCTTCCTCGACGACGGTGAAGTCGGAGGTCAGGTTCGATCCGCCGAGCGGCCACCAGCGGATCTTCGCGCCAAGAGCACCGTCCTGTTCGCGGTGGAGCAGCCTGCCGTCCTCGGTCACGGCGAAGGCGGTCACCGATCCGTCGGCCGTCTCGACGAGCTGCGCGGGTCCCGGTGTCCAGCCACCGAGGGGCGAGAAGGTGCTCCAGTCCCCGTCGACGCGTGACGCGCCCCACGTCGAGGAGTCCGTTCGCTGGCCCACGAGTGAGGTCTCGCCGTTCGATCGTTGAACTGCTGAGGGCTGTCCAACGAACTGCGGACCGCGATCCAACAGCGTATAGCCGAAGTAGGTTGGATCATATGGATAGCGCTGCCACGCTTCGAACAGCCTGCCGGAGGACTCGGTGAAGTACAGCCGGAGCAGACCGGATGCATCCTCCGTCGCCATGATCGCCTGGGAGCGATCATTCTCCGGCGCGACGTTTCCAGGCAGATCCGATGAGTCGTACGTGCATGCGGCGCCGTCGGCGGTGATGTCCTGGTATCCCGACCAGCCCGTTCCGACCACCTTGCGGAAGTTCTCGCCGGTCTCCCAGTCGTCGGTCTCGCGATCCCATCGATGACTGACGAGATCCCCGGTCTCCTCGTCTACTCCATAAACGAGATCCGCTCCGATGGAGAACAGATGAGAATAATCCCAGCCGTGTCCGGCGGGCTGTGCGTATTCCAACCAACGCTGGGAAGGGTGGTGGTACTGGAACCTGAAGAGGGCGGTGTCGGGTCGTTGTGCGTACAGCACGCCGTCGCCGCCTGCGAAGATCCGGTCGTATTGATCCCAGCCGGTGTCGATGACGTCGCCGGTGATCGACCAGCTGTCGTTCCGACGATCGAACAGGGACGTGGTCAGCGCGCCCTCGCCGTCCACGGCGAAGATCACCCCTTGGTCGTCTGCGGTGATCTGATCGCGGTTCGCAGGCCTGGCCCAGTGATCCCAGCCCTGCTCGGCCACGACTCGATACCGCAGGCCGTTCGGATTGGCCCGCCAGGCTCGTCCGTCCAGCTCCATGTAGCGAAGCTGGCCGTTCGCGTAGACCTGGAGAAAGCCGCCGTCCGGCAGTCCGACGGGCGTCCCGGACCAGAGCGGGGACAACGGCGTCTGTGGTCCCCAGGACGGCGAGTCCGCGAGCACGTCCTGCTGTTCGACCAGCCGGATGGACCGGTCAGGACCGTGCGTGAATATGTTCGCGGTGGGCAGGCAGGAACGCGCGCCAGGGTCGTCTTCGGCTGCATTCTGCGCGACGGCAGGTGTGGGCGCGAATGTCGTGGCGGCGAGAACGAGTAGGAGAGTGAGTGCCGAGGTCGATCTCCTCGGCATCCTGACTGAGTGCACGACGTTGCTCCTTGTGGGTGTGCACGACGAACCGATGTCCGCCTTCTCCGGAAGTCTCGCAGAAGATGATCGATGTTCCGGAAGAACATTCGATCGAGGAAGTAGGTGACTTTCTCACTATTCCGGTGCGGAGCCGTCGCCGATCAATTGCGCTATTCGGCCTAGCCGTCGTCGAATGGCAGATCGAAGACGCACTCCAGATGCGGACCGGTTCTGCCAGTGCAGAGAGTGCGGGGACGACCGAGGCAGCTGCGAGTCCGTCTCCCGGCGTCCGGGCAGGTTCGGATCGACCCGATTCCGGACATAGCCACCCGCCCGCCCCGCTATCGTGACCGCGTGCTGTCTGTGCGTGGCCTGACCAAGGTCTACGGCGGGCGCCGCGTCGTGGACGATGTCAGCTTCGAGCTGCGGCCCGGCACGGTGACCGCCTTCCTCGGTCCCAACGGGGCCGGGAAGTCCACCACCCTCCGGATGATCAGCGGGCTGACCATCCCCGACGCCGGGGAGAGCTTCGTCGCGGGCAGGCCCTTCACTCGCTGGGCGAACCCGGCGCAGGTGGCGGGGGTGCTGCTCGATGCGGCTGCGGTGCATCCCGGCCGGACCGGGCGCGGACACCTGCGCAATGCCGCGTTGCTGGCGGGGCTGCCTGCGCGGCGGGTGGACGAGGTGCTGTCGCTCGTCGGGCTCGGTGACGCGGGTGGGAAGCGCATCGCGGCGTACAGCCTGGGCATGCGGCAGCGGCTCGGGATGGCACAGGCCCTGCTGACGAATCCGCCGATGCTGATCCTCGACGAGCCGATCAACGGGCTCGACCCCGAAGGCATCCGGTCGGTCCGGCAGTTGCTGCGCGGCTACGCCGAGCGTGGTGGCACGGCCCTGCTCTCGAGCCACGTGCTGTCCGAGGTGGACCAGACGGCCGACCGGGTGTTGGTGATCGGCGCCGGGCGGATCGTGGCGGACGGGCCGCTGAGCGAGCTGACGAACTCCCATCGCTCGCTGGTCCGGGCCCCGGACATGAACCGGCTGGCCTCGGTGTTGACCGCCGCGGGCATCGCGATTCAGCCTGCCGCCGACGGTCATCTTGCCGCCCACGCCTCGGTGGACCGCGTCTCCGAGGTCACGTTCAACGCCGGTGTCCGCCTGCTCGGGCTCGCCCAGGAGAGCGTGAACCTGGAGGACCTGTTCTTCCGCCTGACCGGGGAGAGTGCCTGATGACCGGCCCCTACACCCAGCCGCCCGGCCCGCCAGGGCAGTCAGGCCAGTACGGGCCGCCGGGGCAGTACGGTCCGGCGGGGCCGGGCCCGCATGGCCAGTACGGGCCTGCGGCGCAGCACGGCGCACCGTCCCCGTACGGCGCTCCGGGACCGGCAAGCGGACCGATCGGGACTGTTGCGCCGCCGCAGGCGAGCCCGCCCTATGGACACCCCGCCGGGGCGCCTGCCGGACCGCCGGGAACATCGCGACCTGGGGCGTATCCCGATCCGGCCGGGCCGATTCTCACCCGACCGCCGCAGCACAGTCCCACCGGCGGCGCGGGCCGCGCCGCCGGAGCCGCGCCGGACTGGGCGACCCGCGCCGCGAAGCGGACCGGCTTCCACACCCTCGTCCGCGTCGAGCTGCGCAAGCTGGTGGGCACCCGGTCGGATCGCATCGTGCTGCTGCTCGCGCCCGTGCTGTTCTTCGGCGTGATCGCGGGCATCGTGGCCGTCGATCCGAGCATGCCCGCCGTGTTCGAGCAGATGCTCCCGTTCTACGTGGCCGCGCAGATCGGCCAGCTGCTCCTGCACGCCGCGCTGATCAAGCTGGTGGCGGGGGAGTGGCAGTACAAGAGTGTGCAGCCGACGCTGCTGATGCAGCCATCACGGCTGCGCTATCTCCTCGCCCAAGGCTCGGTGCTCGGCCTGGTGTGGCTGGTGACCACCGTCGTGTCGTTCGCGGCCTATCCGCTGATCGTCGAGGCGGCGACCACCTCGGCGCACTTCGGCTATCTGCTCGGGCACCGGCTGCCCTGGGTGCTGGCCGTGATCGCGGTCGCGCTCTTTCAGGCGCTGCTCGCCTCGTTGGCCATCGCGCTGCTGGTGCCCAACACCGCGGGCGCACTGGTCGCCTACTTCCTGTTGATGCCCACGCTGACCGTGGCTCAGGCCGCGCTGCCCGACGTCTTCGGCTGGTTCGCGCCGCTGGAGCTGTCCAGATACCTGATCACCCCGGACGCCGACGTCGTGCCCGGCGTCGTGTCCGGGGTCGTCTGGTTGAGCCTGTTCGCCATCGGTGTCATCCAGCTGACGCAGCGCGACGCGGGCTGAGCGCGGTCCCCCGCCGGGCCGTCTCGGACGATTCCGCTGCGGACTGTGCTCAGCGGCGCTCTGGGATCGGCTGCAGGCCTGCGCCCCGCTCGGTCAGACCCGGTTCGGTGCCTCGATCGGTGATGCCGCGCTGACGGCTGACGGCAGGCCTACGGAATCAGCACCGCAGAGCGGCCTCGTGCCCCCGCCGGGCTTCCGGGGTGCAGACCCGGTTCGCGGCGGGGTGTCGAGGGTTGCTGCGCGGTCGTGATGCCCGTCCCGTCGAGGGCCGGACCACGGCCGTGATCTCGCAGACGTGTCGGCCGTGACCTTGTCGCCGCTGTCGAGGACCGCCCCGGGCCGTCGTCGACGTCGTGCGTCGCCTGCCGGTCGCCGCGCCGTGCGACCCGTCCGGATGCCCCGGCGAACATCCGCCCCGCGAGCCAGCGAACCGTCACCCTGCGGCCAGCCTGCTGCCGCCCTCGGGATCGAGCGCGGCGACGAGGACCTCGGCCATCTCCTCGGCTCGGGAGCAGTAGTCGGCGATGAGCTGGTCGATCGGGTAGTCCTCGTCCAGCAGGTGCAGCCGATCGCTCTCCTCGCGCGGAATGGACACGGCGACCTCGAAGGGACCCTGATAGCCGGTGTGCACGGCGGTGGTGCACTCGTTGCCTACCGAGCCGTTCTCGTAGGTCACCGTGTAGTAGCGCTCGTCGAGAATCCAGCGGCGGAAGTGGTCGGGGTATATGCCGGTTCCCCGCCAGGTGTCCACGAAGTACCGCCGTTGCGATTCGCGGCCGGCGGGGGCGGTCTGGCTGAAGAACACGCCGCCCCAGCTCTCTGTGATCGAGCAGCCGACGTAGATGCCCTCGGCGGTCATCGGCTCGCCCGTCAGGCCGAGTTCGCTGAACACCTCCGGTGGCAGGCTCTCGCAGGTGTTGTCGAAGATCGGCCTACGGTCCGTCTGGAAGTCGAGGTTGTCGTAGGCCACCAGGCTCTTGTCCAGCACGGCGCCGGAGCCCGTGCCCAGCGGCGGCTCCGGCGGTGTGACGCAGCCTGCGGCGAGCAGTCCGACGATGAGGAGCCCGAGCGCGCCGCCGAGCCTGCTGCGGACGAGTGACACGTTCTCGAACCCCCTGGGTCGACAGAGCTGCCTGCGATGCGAGTCGGCAACCGACGAGTCGCGGCTCGGCGGACCTGTGACGTGGTTCGTGGGCTCGCCGGGACGACACCGCAGTTTATGGGGTGGGTGCCGATCGGCGAGGCCTTTCCCTCGGATAGCCGAGCCCGATGCCGGCCAGGCTGATCGGGTGCTCGGCAGCCTGGGGTCGTCGAGCGGCGCGCAGTCCGATCGGGACAGCCTGTTCCGGGCGGCGGTCTTCACGCCCACGGCCGCCGGACCGAACCGGACCGGCACTTCAGACGGCCCGAGATCCGCGCCCCGTCTGACGGCTTCCGACGTCGAGCGGAGTCTCTCGGCCCGCCGCCGAGGCCCTGGTCAGTGCCGTCTGCTCAGCCCGCCGACTCCTTGCCCAGCACCCGCGTGACCCGCTCGGCCTCGCGGCGGCCCGCGAGCTTCGCCGGGTCGGCCTGATGGCACTGGACCAGCGAGGCGCCCGACACCAGCACCGGCAGCAGATGCGCCGCCACGCCCTCGGGAACGGTCCAGTCCAGTGTGGACAGCACCCGATCCGTCGCGCCGATGCCCAGCTCGGCGGCGCGGGCGCGGGCCGAGGCGAGCACCGTGTCGACGTCGGCGCCCGCCAGTGCCGGGGCGTCGCCGCCCACCGGCTCCCAGACGGTGAAGTCGTCGCCGTAGACCCGGATCTCCGAGGTGTAGTCGACGAGCCCGACCCCGGCGTCGGCGGGCAGCCGGACCGGAGCGCCGAGGGCGTCCAGGCCGACGACCGCGACGGTCCGCGCACCGAGGGCGGCCACCACCTCCGCAGGCGCGGTCGCCGTCGCCGTCGCATCCCGCGTGCCTGCCACCTCGGCCGCCGGGATGATCGCGACCTCCGCGCCCGCCGTCTCCGCGCGCACCTCGGCGCCGCACCACCACGCGCCCAACAGCACGCCCAGGGTCTGCCAGTGCGCGGGCAGTCGCACCGCAACCGGCATCCCCGGTTCGACGTCGAGTTCGTCCCGCAGCCAGTTGGCGGTCTTGGCGGCCCAGTTCGCCACGGTCGCCGAGGACAGCTCGATCCGGTGCCCGGCCGCATCGTCGTAGAAGGTGATCAGCGGGCGGGCTCCGCCTGCGGCCAGCAGGGGGCGGAGCAGCGTCTCGGTGACACTCATCTGGCGTCCTCGTCGGGCAGGGCCGCGCGGGGCGGCGAAGGCGGACGGATCAGTTCACGCAGGGCACCCCGCCTGCGGTGATCGGCTCACCGGTGTCCGGGGGCTGCGTTCGCACCATACTTCCGGTGCCGGTCGCCGCCGTGCCTGCCGGGGCGATAGCGGGTGCCTCGGCCATGCCGACCGGCTGTTCCTCGGCCGTGCCCTCGTCCTCCCTGGTCAGCTCCTCGACGAAGTCGCGAACCTCCTGCCGATCGACCGTCACGATGCTCTGGCCGCGATCGTTGCGCAGGCCGACGCCGGTGACCGGGATCGTCACGAAGGCGACGTCGCCGCCCGCGATCCCCTGGAGCTGCCGGGCGAACACCAGCGGGTCCAGTGCCTCGTCCAACACCACGGAGGACTGCATCGCGTCCAGCAGATTCTGCAGCCTGCCCGGATCGGTCAGGGTGCCGGTGGAGAGCACCTGATCGACCAGCGCGGCGAGGAACACCTGCTGCCGGACGATCCGATCGAGATCCCCGCCGGGCAGATTGCGCTGCCGCACGAAGGACAGGGCGTCGCCGCCCGAGATGGTCTGGTAGCCCTGGGCGAAGTTTGCGCCGGAGTCGCTGTCGCTGGTCGCGCGGTTCAGGCAGACCTCGACCCCGCCGATGGCCTCGGTGAACAGGTAGAAGCCGTAGAGGTTGATCTCGGCATAGTGGTCGATGCGGGCGCCGGTCAGATCACCGACGGCGCCGATCAGGGCGCGCCTGCCCGCATCGTTGGACTCGCGCTCGATCTGCGCCTGGTCGGTCACGCCGTCGGCGCGCAGTTCTCTGGCCCGCTGCGTCTTCACCAGGCCCAGCGCGCCGTTGATCTTCTCCTCGCCGAGGCCCGGCACCGGAACGTAGGCGTCGCGGGGGATGGAGATCGCGTAGGCGGCGCTGCCGTCATCGGGAATTCGCAACACGATGATGGTGTCGGTGTTCAGGCCGACCTCGGCCTCGGTGCGCAACTGCCGGAGTATGTGCTCGGGCAGCGGACGCCCCTGGGCGTCGGTCCGGCTGTCGGTGCCCACTAACAGGATGTCGGTGGCGGTGTCCTCCACCGGAGGCGGCGGTGGCGTGGCGGACTCCGAAGACGGCGCGGGCTCCGGGGCGATCGTGAACTCGTCGATGTCGCTGAGCACGGTGGTCGTGGTGATGCTGTCCTGCACCTGGTCGAGCTGCGACCAGACGTAACCGGTCATGCCGAGGACCGCCACCGATACCAGCGCGGTCAGCGACCGGCCACCCGCCAGCAGGAAGCGGCCTCCCGTGCCGCGCCTGCGCCGGGCTGTCGAGTCCACTGCGGATAAGCCCGCTGCCCCCGGCCGCGACGGTGCAGCCGGCCCGGCCCCCGCCTGTTCGGCGGCTGTCGTGGTCGCCGACTCCCGTGCCGAGGAACGCGACGACTCCGCGTCGGACCCTGGGTCGGGCTCCGAACCGGATTCCGAACCCGACGGCTCCGCCGCTTCGCGTTCCGCCGCGCCGGCGCGGTCCCCAGCGGTGTCCGCTCTGTCCTTCTCATCCGAGGGCCGACGTCCGGGCGTCTGCCCCGGACCGTCGACGCCCTCCTGCTCGTGCGGCATTCACACCCCCGACGTGCTGAACCTGCACTTCCCAGGCTAACCGCCGGTTCCTGCCTCCGGTGTCGTCTTGACCGAGGCGAGACGCTCGCCTCAGCCGTGTGCCGCGTCCGGCTCGCGCGCGAGCCTGCGCAGCCGCTTGCCACGGTCCGATCCGCACCCGTCGGCGGTGTCTGCCTACCCGGCGACGGTCACACCCCACGACGACGACCGATCCCCGCGCAACAGGGGCTGGCGACGACGACAGGCCCGACCAGGAGAACCCGGCCGGGCCTGTGGTCAGTCTGGACGCCGCCTCAGTAGACGCAGACCACACCGTCCGCCGTGATCTGCTCCTCCGCAGACTCGTCGGTGGAGTCCTCCACGGTGCCGCCCTCGTCCAGCCCCGCGAACGGCTGCGGGCCGAGGTTGGACACGTTCGAGCTGTAGTCCTCCCCGAGGAACACCGAGACGCTGCCTGCGGGCAGGTTGGCGTCCTCCTCGATGACCAGGCCGCCGAGCGTGTCCGCGACCGACTGGGCGTTGGTCTGCTCGCCTGCGGCATGCCGGACCACCGACGCCGCCCGGGGACTGGCGTTGTCGACCGTCCCCTCCAGATAGCCCGCGCCGGTCAGTTCGGCCATCACCTGAGCCGCGAGACCCGGTGTGCCCGCTGCGTTGCGCACTTCGACGGTGATCGACGCGGGATCAGGACCGTCGGCGGCTGCGTCGGTGTTGTCGGCCGGATCGGCCTCGTCGGTGGAACCACCCCCCAGCTCCGTCATGAACTGCTGGACGCTCACGGGGTCGACCTCGATGACGTCCTGGCCGATCGAGTCCTTGATGAACGCGCCCACGGGGATCGTCTCGAACTCCATGTCGCCGCCAGCGATGTGCTGGGCGTGCTCCAGGAACGTCGGGATGTCGAAGCCGTTGTCGAGCACCACGCTGTTCTGGATCGCACTGATCAGCTCACCGACCCGGCCGGGGTTGGCGAGGGTGTCCGAGGACAGCACCTGACGGGCCAGGCCAGCCATGAACACCTGCTGCCGGACCACCCGGTCTAGGTCGCCGTTGGGCAGCCCGTACCGCTGCCGGACGAACCGCAGGGCGTCGACGTCGGAGATGGTCTGCGGGCCCGCATCGAACTTCGCGCCGGAGCGGAACTCGTCGACGGGTTCGAGCAGACACACCTCGACGCCGCCGATGGCCTTGGTGATCTCGGCGAACCCGAGCAGGTTGACCTCGGCGTAGTGATCGATGGTGACCCCGGTGAACTCCTCCAGGGTCTGCACGAGGAGCTGCCGCCCCTCGGCGGAGGCCTCCTGATAAAGCTGCCGAGGGTCGGTGACGCCCTGAGCCGCCAGGTTCTCCTCGGCGGCCCGCTTGCCGAAGCCGAAGGCCGAGTTGACCTTGTTCATGCCGTAGCCCGGGACGTTGACGTAGCTGTCGCGGGGAATCGACACGGCGGCCGCCGCTGCACCGCCGGGCGGGATGCGCACCATGATCAACGTGTCGGTGAGGTCGCCGCCCTCGTCGTCGCTCGCGCCCAGGGAGGCCAGCACGTCAGCGGGCAGCGGGTCGCCGTGGGCATCCGTGCGGCTGTCGTTGCCGACCAGCAGGATGTCCATGCCGTCTTCCAACGGGTTGGGCCCTTGCGTCCTGCCGTTCTCCCGGTTGCCGAACACGTCGCTGGTCACCAGGCCGGTGTTCAGGTCGCGATAGGTGGCCCAGGAATAGCCGGTCACGCTCATGATCGCGACGGAGAACAGGGCGATCGCCGTCTTCGCCGCACCGAGGGCGACCCTCGCTCCAGTGCTGCGCCTCGGTGTCTCGAGCGGTTCCAACGGCTCCGGCTCATCCGCGTAGAGGGGCGTGTCCTTGGTGCGGGCGATGGGCTGAGTCGGCAGCATCGACATGGGCGGTTTGCGCTTCGGAGCGGGTTCAGTACCCGGTCGTGGTCGACGCGATCGGGCGGCACTCGGCCCCCCGGCGCCGCCTGCCTCGTCCTCGTGCCGCCGACGGCCCGATCCACGGTCATCGGCTGGCCGTCGCCCTCCAGGCGGCCGGTCATGCACGGGCGGCTCCTCCCTACACGCGCGCCGGACCTCGGTCGCGCTCCCCGACTGTCAGGTAGTGCCGGTCATCCGTCGTTCAGGCTGATCCGATGTCACGAATGCCGAAGGATGTCCCGCTACCCCGGTAAGACGCACATTGTGCCCTTGTGGTTCGCCACGGGCACGGGTTTCGTCGGTCTCGTTCGTGACACACTGCGACACGGCTGCGGCGACTCATGATCGCCTCCGCGGGTCTACGAGGATGAGGCAGGTTCGATGCGACTTCTGGTGACCGGAGGAGCCGGGTTCATCGGCTCCCATTACGTACGGCAGTTGATCGGTGGCGCCTATCCCGCCTTCGTCGATGCCGAGGTGGTGGTGCTCGATCGACTGACCTATGCGGGCAGCCGAACGAACCTCGCCGCCGTGTCGGACGACGCGCGACTGCGGTTCGTCCATGGTGACATCTGCGACGCGGCTCTGGTCGGTGAACTGATGGCGAACACCCAGGTAGTGGTGCATTTCGCCGCGGAGTCGCACGTGGACCGCTCGATCTCGGGCGGCGCCGACTTCGTCATGACCAACGTGCTGGGCACCCAGACCCTGCTCCAGGCAGCCGTCGACGCAGGCGTGGACCGGTTCGTCCACGTGTCCACCGATGAGGTGTACGGATCCATCGACGAAGGGTCCTGGGACGAGGACAGACCCCTGGAGCCGAACTCCCCGTACTCCGCGTCCAAGGCAGGATCGGACCTCCTCGCACGGGCCTATCACCGCACGCATGGGCTGCCCGTCAGTGTGACGCGCTGCTCGAACAACTACGGACCGTTCCAATTCCCGGAGAAGGTCATTCCCCTCTTTGTGACCAATCTCATGGATGGCCACCCAGTCCCTCTATACGGTGACGGCGGGAACATTCGTGACTGGCTGCATGTGGATGATCACTGTCGTGGAATCCAACTGGTTGCCGAGGGCGGCAGGGCCGGGGAGGTCTACAACATCGGCGGCGGAACCGAGCTGACCAATCTGGAACTGACCAGACTCCTGCTGGCCGCGATGGACGCGGAATGGTCGATGGTGGAGCGCGTTCCGGACCGAAAAGGTCATGATCGTCGCTATTCCGTCGCCATTGACAAGATCTCGACCGAGCTCGGCTACGCGCCTGCCGTCCCGTTCGAGCAGGGACTCGCCGAGACGGTGCGCTGGTACCGGGACAACCGGGCCTGGTGGGAGCCGCTCAAGGCAGGCGCCGCCCTCGGCGGGAGCAGCGCCGGATGACCGGGATCGCACTGCTGATTCCCGGTGGTCGGGGCCAGCTCGGGACGGACCTGCTGCGCTGTGGGCGCGGCGTCGTCGGCGACGGCGACCTCGTGCACGGACCCGGCTCCGCCGAACTGGACATCACCGACGCGGACTCCGTCGACACGGCGGTGGCGGGCCTGGCCGCGTCGGCCGCCGAGGCAGGCGTCCGACCGGTCGTGATCAACGCGGCTGCCTACACGGCCGTCGACGCCGCCGAGGCGGACGAGGCCTCGGCGATGCGGGTGAATCGGGACGGGCCCGCCCGCCTCGCCGACGCCTGCACGACCCACGACGTCGCACTCATGCACGTCTCCACCGACTACGTCTTCCCCGGCGACGCGGACCGGCCGTACGAGCCTGCCGATCCGACCGGACCGCGATCGGCATACGGCCGGACCAAACTCGCGGGTGAGCGGGCCGTCCTGGACCGTTGCCCGCAGGCGTGGGTGGTCCGGACCGCCTGGGTCTACGGCGCGGCCGGTGGCAACTTCGTCAAGACCATGATCCGGCTGGAGGCGAGCCGGGACACCCTCTCGGTGGTCGCCGACCAGATCGGCTCGCCCACCTGGACCGGCGATCTCGCGGCCGGGCTGATCGAACTCGCGGGCAGGGTCGCCGCAGGACAGGCGCCCGTCAGGCGGGTGCTGCACTGCACCAACGCGGGCCAGGCCAGCTGGTTCGAGTTCGCCAGAGCGGTGTTCGCGGAGATCGGTGCGGACGAGGCACGGGTCAGCCCCTGCACGACGGCGGACTTCCCTCGGCCTGCGCCGCGTCCCGCCTACTCGGTGCTCTCGGGCAATGCTTGGGCAGGCGAGGGGCTCACCCCGCTGCGGCCATGGCGGGAGGCCCTGGCCGTCGCCTTCCGCGAGCACCGCGACGAACTGCGGGGCGAACCGGTCGGCTGAACGCCGGCGATCGTCGACGACCATCCGGATGCCGGCCGGCTCTGCCGTCCGGCATCCGGGTCGGGCAGCGCCCCTGCGCAGTTCCGGCCTGCCTGATCGTCGTGCAGCCACCCACGCCGAGGCGGGGACGGACCCGGCCGGATCGGGCCGGGCGGCGAGACTTCTCCGTGCCGTCCCGCTCTCGCGGCCCTCGTCCCGCCGGGCGCCGTCCGCGGCCGAGACGCCGCGACGGTCGCAGGCTCAGCCTGCCCGGTTCGTCAGCTCAATGCCTTGCGGTAGGCCTCGATGGTGGTCTCCGCGCAGTGATGCCAGCTGAAACCGGAGGCGTACTGCCTGCGCGCGGCCAGCGTCTCCGTGCCGCCGGGCGAGGCCAGCGCATCATCGAGAGCGGCCCCCAGCGCCTCCGCGTCACCCACCGGGACCAGCCGGGCATGGCCGCCGGACACCTCCCGCAGCGCGGGCACGTCCGAGCACACCACCGGAACCCCACAGGCCAGCGCCTCCAGCACCGGCAGCCCGAAGCCCTCGTCCCGCGACGGCATGACCAGGGCGGACGCCCCCGCCACCACGCTGCGCAGGTCGACGTCGGACAGGTATCCGGTGCGCACGATGCGCCCGTGCTCGGTGCGCGGTCCCGGACCGGCCAGGACCAACGGCGGCAGCTCCGGGTTCGCCCCGTGCGCCTCCAACAGGGTCGGCAGGCCCTTGCGCGGACCGTCCGAGCCGACGAACAGCAGATACTCGTTCGGCAGCCCGAGACGCTGCCGCAGCAGATCATTGGGCGGCCGCGCCGCGAACCAGGCGGCGTCCACTCCCAACGGCGTCACCTGCACCCGCTCCGCAGGGACGTCGAGACGTTCGACGACCTGCTGGGCCACCGCCTTGGTCGGCGTGCACACCATCGCGGCCCGCCGGGCCGAGCGGCGCACCAGCTCCGGAAGCCTGCGATCGCTGGGCGGAAGATCCGCCGGCGAGTCGAGGAATGCCAGGTCGTGCACGGTGACCACTCCTGCCGCCCGCAGCGACGGCGGCAGCACGAAGTTGGTCCCGTGCACCACGGTGCTCATGCCCGCGAACAGTTCCACCGGCGGCAGCGGCGCCCGCAGCCAGCAGGCCCGCAGCAGCCGGGCGGGCACCGGAAGACCCCGCGCGCCCACGCCGTGCGGCAGGGCGGCCCGCAGCGCCTTCCAACCGCGCAGGGTGAACGCCACCGCCTTCACACTCACTGTCTCGACCGAGGCCAGCTCCTCGGCCAACGCCGCCGTGTAGCGGCCGATCCCGGTGCGATGCCCTAAGAGCGGCGTGCCGTCCAGCAACAGGCGCAGTCGCGGTGCCCGTCGTCGATCAGCCACGTCGTCGCTCCTTCGCCAGTCGCCGCAGCCTGCCTGCCGCGCGCTTGGCCAACTCGGTCGGTCCACCCAGGTCCAGGTACTCGCGCACCAGGGCGAGGTCCTTGCGCACCTTCTCCGACGTGCGCAGCGGCGGGGTGCGGACCAGCGGCTCGGTCGCGGGCATCCGGTCGACGGCCTGCCTGGGGTGTCGACAGAACTCGACCAGCGGCGCCAACGCCTCGGTCCACGTGTAGCGCTCCCGCACCGCCGCGATGCGCTCGCGACAGCCTGCGGCGAACTCCTCGTCGTACAGCACCTTCGCCAGCCCGGCCGCCAGCGCGTCCGCGTCCTCGGCCGGAACGACCACGCCCAACCGCTCGGCCCGGACCAGCTCGGCGAAGGAGTCGCCGTCGGTGGTCACGATCGGCAGGCCCGCCCACAGGTAGTCCAACACCCTGGTACGGAATGCGAAGGTGGTCTCGACGTGGTCGAAGTGGGTCGTCACCCCGCAGTCCGCGTCGAGCAGGTAGTTGTGCCGCTGCTGGTACGGAACCCAGCTCTCGTTGAAGAAGACGTGTTGGTCCACCAGGTCCAGCCTGCGGGCCAGCTCGCGGGTGCGGCCGGTGATGCCCATCTCGGGCACGTCCGGGTTCGGGTGCTTCATTCCCAGGAAGAACAGTCGGACGTCGGCGTGCTCGCCACGCAGCTTGTCGACCGCTCTGATCAACGTCAGCGGGTCGAACCAGCTGTAGACCCCGCCAGCCCACAGGATGACCTTGTCTCGCTCGCCGATGCCGCCGACCGTGCCCTTGATCGCGGTCCCGCTGCGGATCGGGGCCGCATCGGGGAATCCGAAGGGCACCACGGACAGCAGCGAGCGGGCCGTGGGGTCCGCGTCGTACATGTCCGGGCTCATCCGGCCGAGCGCGGCCAGATGCCCCAGCCAGAAGTGCCGCTGCCGCTCCGAGGCGCACAGGAAGAAGTCGCCCCGTTGCAGCTGGGTGTTGAGCACCTTCGTCACCCCGGCGAGATCCCGGCTGCGCCGCTCGTCGTCGACGTCCTTGCCCTGTTCCAGGTACTCCAGGTGCATCGGGTCGTAGACGTCGCAGACCACGATCTTGTTCGAGTCCGTCCGCTTGAGCTCCGGCACCATCTCCAGCATGTGGCCCTGCAGGACGACGATGTCGGCCCAGCCGACGTGCTCGGGGAGCTGCCTCGGCAGTGCGGAGAGGACGGGGAACCGGGCGGGCGGCGGCGCGTGGTGGTCGTTGACGCTGACGAGTCGCACGTCGTGCTCCATGGACAGCGTCTCGGCCATGTGCCAGGCGCGGATCGCGGGACCGGCCATCCGCTCGGCCACCGCGTCACCGGTGAGGATCAGCACGCGGCGCGGTCTGCCGAACACCTCGGCCAGCCCGAAGGCCTCCACCAGCGTCTCGTGTGCCGCGAGGTAACGGGGGAGCGGATAGGCGGGCTCCATCGCCTTGCGCATCAGCGGCAGGAGGTCGGCGTCGGTGCGGACGCGCGCCGCCTGCTCGATCGCACGGGACTTCTGCAGACTGGGCAGCAGTTCGACGAACTGGTCGACGGCGAGGATGCCCGCCAACGTCATCCGCGAGATCTCCACCGGCGCGTCGTCCGAGGCACGGTCCTCGGGCCGCCGGGTGATCTCCAGCTGGGTCGCGTCGAGTTCGCCCCGAGCGGTCGCCCGCCGCACCGACAGGGCCAGCGCGGCAGGCAGCACCTTCGCCAGCGTCGCGTCCTCGACGTTCTTGTACAGCGCGGCCAGTGCATTGCGTTCGAGGAGGAAGTGCTCGCGGGAGTCGTGCACCGTCGACATCGAGGCGTGATGCCGGTGGAACGTGAGCGAGGCGGGCTCGTAGCGGACCCGCCAGCCGCGCAGGTTCAGCCGCCAGCCGAGGTCGACGTCCTCGTAGAACATGAAGAAGCGCTCGTCGAATCCGTCCAGCTCGCGGAACAGGCCGGTGCGGACGAACAACGCCGAGCCGGTGCCGAACAGCACGTCGCGGGGCACGTCGTGGCTGCCGTCGTCCGGCTCGCCCGCGTGCCGCTTGTAGCCCATGCCGAACCAGGTCAGGCCGCCGTCGACGAAGTCGACGTCCTTGCCGGACCAGTCCAGCACCTTGCTCGCCACCGCGCCCACCCTCGGGTCGGCACGCAGCGCCGCGACCGCCGCCGAGATCCAAACCGGGTCCGGCCGGGCGTCGTTGTTCAGGAACGCGAGCACCTCGCCGCGTGCCTGCGCCGCACCGAGATTGCAGCCCCCCGCGAAGCCGAGGTTCTCCGTCGACTCGATCAGCCTGGCCTCGGGCACCGCCTCGCGGATGCGCGCGACGTCGGCGGGACCGGAGGCGTTGTCCACACAGATGAGCTCAAGCCGGTCCGACGGGTAGTCCACCTCGTCACGCAGGGCACGCAGGCAGGTGATCGTGTCCGCGGCCCCCCGATAATTGACGACCACTACGGACACCGTCGGCAGGATGCCGGACTCCGACACCTCGTCCCCTCTCTCTGCGTTCGTGCGGTGTTAAGCGTGCACCATCCCTCTGATCATCGGCGAACCCCGTCTGGTCTGGGTCAGATCGAGAGGATTCGTCGGTTCTTCGGCGCGGGCCGACACGCGGACGGGGCGGCGGTGTGCACCGTCGGTCGCTCCATACGGAGGTCGGCCTTGGCTCGGCCCGGCGGCTCGGCGCACTGCCGGACCGACGACCGGACCGGCAGTGCACGGGCGGCGCTACGTCGGTCGTCGTCGTGCACCGGAGGGTGCCGGGGCCGTCGCAGGAGAGCGGGACCAGCGGTTCAGCGGCCCGACCAGCGGCGCCACACGAGCTGTCGTGGCACCCGCGACCGCCTGCCGATCCGGCGGCGGTCGAGCAGGGTGGCGGGCAGCCTGCCGAGGATCTCGGCGAGCACCCCCGTCCGGAGCCCGACCCGGAAGTTCGGCGTGCTGGGAACCACCTGCCCGCGTCGCCTGCGCAGCGGCAGGAGAACGGTGATCGCGGCGAAACGCAGCAGCTCCCGCACGGCCACCTCGCCGGGCGCGCAGCGCAGCAGCATCAGCAGTCGGTTGCGCTCGTTCCAGCGATGGAACCTCGGCGATCCCGGTTTGGTGCTCACGCCGTGGCGATGCAGGACACGGGCCCGCTGCGCCCAGACGACGTCGTGGCCCGCCAGCCGCAGCCGCCAGGCGGTGTCGGTGTCCTCGTAGTAGCAGAAGAACCTCGCGGGCACCCCGCCGATCGCCCGCAGCACCGGGGTGCGCAGCAGGGCCGCACCCCCGCAGAGCCCGAACACCGCAGGCCCGCCTCCCGGCGGGTTCTCGGCTGCCGCCGCCTGCTGGGTGGTGACCTGCGATGCGGTGCCGTGCGACGCCGCAGCCGTGCTCGTCCGCCGCGCCTGCCCGCCGTGGCCCGGGGAATCGAAGCCCCCTGAGCCTGCCGTGGCGGAGGCGGCGGCGTGGACCGGCACGGTCCCGGCGAGTTCGGCGGCCGGTCGCGACCCGGTGGGCGCCGCCGAGCCCGCTGCGGACGACCTGGTACCGGCCGAGGCCTCCACCACCGACGCGGTCGCCACGGGAACCGAGGGGGCCGAGCCCGCCGCCAACGGCTCGACTGCCGACCGCGGCGTGTCTGCTCGTCGCCTCGCATCGTGCCCCGATGCCACCGACTCGGGGGCCTCGGCGCCGTCCGGCGGCTCGGTGTTCCGGTCGAAGCCGTAGCCCTGGGCGGTCAGCCGGACCCCGCTGGACTGCACCGAGCCGTCCGGCGCGATCAGGGTGGCGGTGGCCGCGGCGGCCGTCGGCGTCTCGTCGAGTGCCCGCTCCAGCTCGGCGAGCCAGTCGGGCTCCGGGGCGGCGTCGTCGTTCAGCCAGGCGACGAACGGCGTGTGCACCTGCCGAAGTGCGACCGCCAGCCCGCCCGCGTAGCCGAGATTGGTGGCAGTCCGCAGCACCACCGGCGTGCTCGGATGCTGGGCCAGCAGCTCGCGGGTTCCGTCGGTCGACGCGTTGTCGACGACCAGAGCACGATGCGGTCGGGTCTGCCTGCCGAGTGCGTCGAGACAGGCGCCGAGATGGTCTCGGCCCTGCCAGGTGACCACCACCACCGTGGTGCGTGGCGTGCCTGCGGGATGCATTCGCTGACGCTATCGCCTCGGCTCGCCCGCCCGATGCCCAGCCTGCGCCGAAAGCGGCCGCCGCAGATGTCTCGACGGCACCGCGTCCGGCGCTCGACGGCGGGCAGGCAGGACCGTCGTCGACCGCAGGACTCGATCGCGGGCTTTCGACATCGCGGGGTTTCGGCGCAGCGGCGCCGCCGGGCATGACACCGTGATGTCGTGCCCGTCCTCGTCGTGCTCACCGAGCAACTGCTGGCCCCGGTCCCCGGCGGCACCGGCCGATACACCCGCGAGCTGACGGCGGCCCTCGCCGCAGCCGCGCCATCGGACTGGACCGTGGCAGGCGTCACCGCCCGCCACCCTGATCTCTCGGCGGCGGTGATCCCCGGCGTCGCCGGGCCCTTCCCGCTCGCGCTGCCGCGTCGAGCGTTGTCGCTGGCCTGGCAGCGCGGACTGCCGCTGTGGCCGGGCGGGGACGCCGTGCACGCCCCGACGCCGCTGGCCCCGCCGTCGGTGCGGCGCGGCCGCAGTCTGATCGTCACGGTGCACGACACGGTCCCGTGGACGCACCCGGAGACCCTGACGCCGCGCGGTGTGCAGTGGCATCGCGACATGATCGGCCGTGCGTCGCGGACGGCGTCCACTCTCATCGTGCCGACGGCGGCCGTCGCGACGGAGCTGGCAGGCTGCCTCGGTCCCGACACCCGGACCCGCGTCGTCGGCGAGGGCGTCTCCGCCGCGCTGGCCGAGGAGACCGACCGGGACCGGGCGGATGCGCTCGCCCGAGGACTGGAACTGCCCGCCCGGTACGTCCTCGCCGTCGGCACCGTCGAGCCCCGGAAGGGGATCGACGTCCTGATCGAGGCGATGGCCGATCCCCGGTCGCCGAGGGTCCCGCTGCTGATCGCCGGGGCGCCCGGCTGGGGCGAGATCGACCCGAGGGCGCTGGCTCGGCGCAGCGGCCTCGACGACGACCGACTTCGCCTGCTCGGGCGGGTCAGCGACGCCGAGTTGTCCGTCCTGCTGCACCGCGCCGAGGTGCTGGCCGTGCCGAGCCGGGCGGAGGGCTTCGGACTTCCCGTGATCGAGGCGATGTCGGCGGGCGTGCCCGTGGTGCACACCGACGTGCCCGCGCTCATCGAAGTCGCGGGCGGGGCAGGGCGGATCGTGCCGCGCGAGGACCCCGCGGCCCTCGCCGAGGCACTGCGTCGGGTGCTGACCGAGCCTGCCACCGCCGCCGCGATGAGCGCCGCAGGCCGACGGCGGGCGGCCGACTTCACCTGGCGACGCGCCGCCGAGGAGGTCTGGTCGGCGCATCTGGCCGCCCGCCGCGGCCCCGGAGTGCCGGGCTGATCCGGTGGGACGCGCCATGCGCCGCCGCGGCAGCGTCGTGCACCGCCTGCTGCGACGGCCGCGCCGGACTCCGCGCGGCGACCATGCGTGACCGGACGCCCGCGCAGCGCGCCCGATCGTCGGACGCGAGTGGCGAAGGCGGTTGTTCGCAGGGTGCGGCCGGTCTCGTTTTGGTCGATCCCGCCGAACCCGCCCCATCGACGCCGTAGGCTGCCCCAGTGCGCGTAGCCGAACCCAGCGTGCTGATCGACGCCACGGCCGTCCCCACTGACCGGGGCGGCGTCGGCCGCTACGTCGACTCGCTCGTCGCCGCGTTGGATCGGGACGGCGCCCGGATCAGCCTGGTCTGCCAGCCCCGTGACGCCGAGTTGTACACCCGGCTCGCGCCGCGCTCTCGCGTGGTTCCCGCCGCCGAGGCCGTCGCCACCAGGACCGCGCGACTGAGCTGGGAGCAGACGACGCTGCCACGACTCGTGCGCAGGCTGAACGTCGATCTGCTGCACTCGCCGCACTACACGACGCCGCTGGCCAACCGCGCCGCAGGCGTGGTCACCCTGCACGACGCGACCTTCTTCACCGACCCGACACTGCACTCCTCGGTCAAGGCCAGGTTCTTCCGCGCCTGGACGCGGGCCGCGCTGGCCAAGGCGGCGCTCTGCATCGCGCCCAGCCATGCGACGGCCGACGAACTCACCAGGGTCGTCGGCGCGGGTCGGAGCAGCCTCCAGGTGGTCGCGCACGGCGTGGACACCGACCGCTTCCATCCGCCGAGCGGGCCGGAGACCGACGAGGTCCGGCGGCTGCTCGACCTGGAGGACACCCCCTACGTCGCGTTCCTCGGGGCACTGGAGCCGAGGAAGAACGTGCCCGCGTTGATCCGAGGCTTCGCCAGAGCATGCGAGGGCAGACGGAATCCGCCCGCGCTCGTCCTCGCGGGTCAGCCGGGCTGGGACGGACAGATCGAACGGGCCCTGAGTTCCGTGCCGCACCGGGTGCGGGTGATCCGCGCGGGCTACCTGCCGTTCAAGAACCTCGCGGGCTTCCTCGGCGGCGCCGACATCGTCGCCTATCCGAGCCTCGGCGAGGGATTCGGCCTGCCCGTCCTGGAGGCGATGGCCTGTGGCGCCGCCGTGCTGACGACCCGCAGGCTCAGCCTGCCCGAGGTCGGCGGTGACGCGGTGGCCTACTGCGGTGTCGGGGCGGGCGACATCGCCGCCGCGCTCGGCGAGCTGCTGGACGACCCGGCACGACGTAAGGCGCTCGGCATCGCCGCGCAGGCGCGTTCCCAGGAGTTCTCCTGGTCCGCCAGCGCCGTCCGGCATCGGGCCGCCTACACGAGGGCCTGGGCAGTGCACCGCCGAGGCCGCTGACGGGCCGGGACCAAGGCGGCGAATAGCCCGATCCGTGCGGTTCGCCAGTCGGGAAGGTCATTCCTCGTCAACCGTGTTGGAAAGCTGTGTGCCGCCATACCGCTGTTCCCTCGGCGCTACTCTCGATCCGGTGACCAGGTACTCGCCCGACCCGCTTCGGCGACTCCAGCTCAAAGCAGCTGCTATCTTATAGACATGGAATTCCTTGAGGTGGCCGGTAAGACGATTCAGCGCCCCTCTCTCGATCCCGACGATTTGACGCTCGAGCGCACCGACTTCAAGGGGCCATTCGATTTCTCGGCGACACACCTTCGCGGCGGAGTTCAGGCGGGCGTCGTCGGGGAGGGAAGCTTGTCATCGGTTCTCGTGTCCTCAGTCGATCTCTCGGAGTGTCGGCTTGATCCATTGGAGCTCTCGAACGTTCGGTTGGACGACGTGGATCTCTCAAATGCGGTGTTGCCCAGCGTCACCGCTCGTAGGCTCGACGTGCTTGGGTGTCGCGGAATCGGCCTGTCTCTGGACTTTGTGCAGGCTATGGACGTCTATGTGCAGGCGTGTCGATTCGACTTCGCAACCATCAGGTTCGAACAGGTGAAGAACGCTGTCGTCTTCCGGCGCTGCCGCTTCGTAGAATCGATACTGGCTGGCGACCTGTCGAACATCATCTTTGATGAATGCGAGTTCGAGAAGGTCGAGTTCGCTGCTGTTCGGGCTGCCGGCTGTGATCTGACGACCACGAATCTGATCGATGTACACGGACTATCGACGTTGCGTGGGGCGAAGATATCCGCCGATCAGGCCAGCTCCTTGGCAATGCGATTCGCCTCGGAAGCTGGCCTGATGGTCGTGTTCTAGCGGTTGTCCCAGCTCGGCCGGTTGTCCCAGCCCGGCTTGATGTTGTCCCAAGAGGGTCGGTTGTCCCAGCGGTCGGCCCTCGCGGGTTCCTGACGATTCTTCCGCAGCAGTGGTGCTAGCCCGTTCCCGCTTTCATGAATTCGGGTCATCAGCAATGCGGTGTTCGGCGACATTCAAAATTCCTTCCATCAAGGCGATCTTGCTGTTGCGGCAGTAATTCGTTTCGGTCCCATCCATTCGGCCGTGTTCGAAGTATCGATTGGATGCGTGGCCGCCTCCGCAGAAGTCGAAGTATGGGCATGTCTCCGCGCATGCTCCGATTCCGCTCTTGAACTCTTGTATCCAGCTGGCTTCGCCCGCCGCTGCTATGATCTCGTCCAACGACTGTTGGAGTACATTTCCGGTAGCGAAGCTACCGGTTGTCGAATTGAATCCGGCCAGCTCGGGCGAGATCAACGTGACGCTACCGTCGTATGCGACGGTGGGCAGCGGGTCCACAAGCGGCGGCCGGTGGCTCGCATGAGCGTCGTTCCGGAGGACAGAATCCAGATAGCCAAGGGCACGTCGGATTTCTCGAATATCGATGGTCGAGTGCGCTAGCCAGTTTCTAGCAAGTTCAGACCAGAAAGAGATGGTTGTGTGGTGGTCGTTCTCGTTGACTTTGATATTCACCCCTTCCTGTTCTTCGATATTCACACCTAGCGTTGAAATCCCGTTTTCCTCGGCGAATCTGATGAGTCGTTGGGCGCGCTGCGGTGTGGGATTGGACACGACCGCGATGCCGGAAATCGTGTGTCCATGTTCGCGGAGAATTTGAATCCCCTTCGCGATACGGTCGTGCGCGGGCAGGCCGCGCCGATCAATGCGGTTGGCATCGTCGACACTGTGCCCGTCGATGCTCACTCCGACACGAACCCTCCTTTCCGTGAAGAACTCGCACCAGGCGTCGTTGACCAAAGTTGCGTTCGTCTGGATCTCATGCTGCACGTCGAGACCGGAGAAACAGTCCATGAGCTGGCCGAGCTTCTCCCTGCCAGCAGCCAATGGTTCCCCACCATGCCAGCAGACGTCGACCTTGGTTTGCGCCGTCCAGGATCGGATGGATTCAGCGACGGCTTGCGCCACGGCAAGCGACATCGTATTACGTGATTTTCTGAACGGGAGATAGCAGTAGGAGCAGTCGAGGTTGCACAACGTCTCTGGTTGAAGGACGACTGATCCTGGGGAGGTGAAAAACCTCGATCCAGTGTCCGGGTTCTGTACAGCTGACTCTTGCAGAGTATCTTTCATTGGCGACCTATCCGATTGTCTTCGGAGCTGACTCGGCCCCAGCTATGACTTCGTTCTGCGCAGTTTACCGGTGCGGTGGTAGTGCAACTCGGTAGTGTCAGCGGTCTCCTGCGTCACTACCTGAAGGCGCCGCTGCTGCTGGAATCGCGGTGGGACCGGAGGAATTCCTGGGAAGGGGCAGCCGTACGGAGCCCATAACGAGTACGTCAGACACAACCTCCAATTGTGCTTGGTAGGTGTGGACGCATTCTTGGATGCTGGCACGAAGATCCGCATACCAGTCTCGCCTCAGGGCGTTGGCCAGCTGGCCTACTGATGCGTGTTCGACGGCTATCAGGCAGCCATGGAAGAAGGCGAGTTTCTCGGCGACAGGGAGCGTCTGGTGCGGAAAGAACTGCATGAAGTGCCTGAGAACGGTGCTCAGGTCTGCATCGGATCGCCATGGCGGCACCAGCCAGTGGTCGGGGCGATCGATGCTGCGAATCCCTGTTGTCCTATTCGATCGCCGTCGAGAGCGTGAGGTCCTTGACCTGGCTGGCTGCCCGACATTCGTTTCGCCCGCCCCTTGCTCCACGTCGTCTCCATGTCTGCTCAAGCCTCCACGTGAGTACTAGGGTACGTAAGTACTTAACTTTGATCAAGCACAAAACAGCCCCCGCCGGAGACGGGGGCTGTTTTCGCAGCTCAGTGACGCGAAGATCGCCTGATCGGACTACTCAGCCGCGTCGAATTCGTAGACGAAGTGGGTCGAGTCTCCGACTGCCACCGACTCAAACCATTCGACAGCCCGCTCGCCTGCGAAGGCGACACGGGTCACTCGGGCCACCGGAACGCCTTGATTGATCTGAAGAGCCACGGCCTCATCGGGGGTGGCTGCCGACGCGACGACGGTCTCCCGAAAGGACGTCAGCTGGTAGCCATGCTGTTCCAGGAGTCCGTAGAGTCCGCCAGGAGCGGCCTCGCCTCGGCTCCAACCGATCTCCTCGGCAAGGCTGGCAGGCACGTAGCTGTTCGCCAGCTGCGTCGGGGTACCGGCGAGGATCATCCGTCGGTACCGGACTGCGGAGTTCGCTTCGCCGAGAACCTCGATCGCTGCCTGCGGAGTATCGGTGACCTCGATCTCTCCTAGCGACTCCTGCTCCCAGCTCACACCGAGCTTCTCCGCTTCGGCGGCGAACGCGCCGAGGCCGCGCTCGCGATCCGCACGGCTGAACCGCGTGTTGCCGAGGCGCAGGAGGGGCGGAGTGCGTCGAACGAAGACACCTTCGCCGCGACGGCTCTCGATCAGTCCTTCCTGCGCGAGGACTGCCAGCGCTCGACGGACCGTGACCCGGCCCGAGTCGTATGTCTCGATCAGCTCGGTCTCGGTGGGAAGCCTGCTCCCAGCCTCGTAACCGCCGGAAGTGATCTTCTTCCGCAACTCGTCGGCGATCTGGTGGTATACGGCTCGCCCCTTGCGAGGATCAACGTTCATCTCGGCTCCCCTTCCTTGGCTCAGGCACTTAAGTACCTTAACACCCGAGTGATCCGAACTTGCCCCGTCAAAACCCGATCGGAGTCCGGTGTGGAGTTTCGAGGACGCGATCGGGGAGGGCATTAGATCGGACGGTGCCGAGCGGTTCGAGTGATCGAGTGGACATCCGTCGGGTTCGGCCTGGCGATCACGGGTCGGGGCAGGCACACCTGGCAGCGCCAGGGCAGACGGACGGTCGGATCAACGTCGGTCCGATGTGGCGGTCGGTGCGGTTCGGCCGCCGGAGGAGGGCCTGACAGGAGCCGGTGCCCTCGCCCGCCGTCTTTCTCCTGCGGGCCGCGGTCTCGACCACCGTCGATGCGATGTGCGGCCGGGGGAACAGGCCGGGGAACCGGTCTGCCGATCGACTCGCGGCTGCCGTCGCCGGACGTCCACAGGCACACACGCCGCCGCTCTCACGCCGAATCCGACCGTGCAGAATGCTCTTCGTGACCTCCCCGCGATCCGCTGCATCCGCCGAGCCGGTCTCCTACGGCGAGGGGCTCGCCGTCGTCACCGTCACCTATTCCCCCGGTGAGACGCTCGCTCGATTCCTCGACACGCTCCAGGACGCGACGACCCGTCCGGTCCAGGTGGTGCTCGCCGACAACGGCTCCGTCGACGGCGCACCGGAGAAGGGTGCCGAACGAGAAGGCGTGACGCTGCTGCGGATCGGCGAGAACCTCGGCTACGGCGGCGCCGCCAATCGAGGTGTCGCCGCCCTCGGACCGGAGATCGGCTGGGTGCTGGTGGCCAATCCCGACCTCGAATGGGGCGCGGGCAGCATCGACGAACTGCTGGCGGCCGCGACGCGGTGGCCGAGGGGCGGCGTGTTCGGCCCGCTGATCCGGGAGACTGATGGACGCGTCTATCCCTCGGCGCGCATGCTGCCCTCACTGGCCAAGGGCGTCGGTCACGGTCTGCTCGGCAAGGTGTGGCCGGGAAACCCGTGGAGTCGCGCCTACCGGCAGGCCGAGGTGAACCCGGCGGAGCGCACGGCGGGCTGGCTGTCCGGCTCGTGCCTGCTGATCCGCCGGTCGGCCTTCGACTCGGTGGCGGGTTTCGACTCCCGATACTTCATGTACTTCGAGGACGTCGACCTCGGCGACCGGATCGCCAAGGCAGGGTGGCTGAACGTGTACGTGCCCACCGCCGAGGTCGTCCACCTCGGTGGCCACTCCACCTCGAAGGCCTCCGGGCGGATGCTCACCGAGCACCACCGCAGCGCCTACCGATACCTGGCAGATCGCCATCAGGGCCCGGAATGGGCCCCCGTGCGATTGGCGCTGAAGGTCGGGCTGGAGGCGCGCAGGCGTCTCGAACTCCGCGACCCCGGCGGTGTGAAGCACTGATCGCCTGCGTGGCCGACTCGGCTTGCCGCCTTCCGCAGGTCGTTCGAGCGCGTGCGCGCGGGGCTGCTCAGGCGGCGCGTGCGGCAGGGCGCAGCTGAGGCGACGTCGTCGCCACGGCCTGCCGATCTCGAGAGCGATGCCTGCCGACGGCCCGCTGATCGCCGTCCGCGCGACCGGTGAGTCCGAGGCGGCTGCTCGCCACGGTCGAATCACGGGGTGCCGGGCGCGGCACTGACCGCAGTCCGTCGATGCCGAACAACGGCGCCGCCTGCTCCGTCGTCGCGCCGTGGAGTCAGGCGATGAGCTCCAGGCCCGGCTACCTGACGGCCGAGGGGACCGAGCCTGCGGGATCGTCCGACCTCGACGCGAGACGAGGCTGCCTCAGAACTCCTCGGTGTGCCAGGGCGGGATGGTCGACTCGACCTGGTTCTGATGTTGCGCGGGCACGTGGGGCGGCGGCTGGCCCTGCTGGTGCGGCTGCCCCTGCTGCTGTCCCGGCGGCGGGCCCTGCGGCTGACTCTGCGGCGGCGGCCCCTGCTGACTCTGCGGCGGCTGGCCCGGTTGGAGAGGCCGCTGTCCCGGCCGGTGACTGGGATGCTGCGGCTGCTGTCCCTGCGGGGGCCTGCCGTCCCGAGGACCGCCGCCCTGCGGCGGGGGATACGGGCCCCGCGAGACCCGGCCGCGCAGCACCACGGTGGGATCGTGATCCGGCGCCGGATTCACCGGGTCGTTGGCGGTCACCACCGACCGGGGGATCTGCACGGTGCTGGCGGCGTCCATGGGCGAGGTGGCGTTGTCCGGCGTGATGACGAATGCGCCGCGAGCTCGTGCTCGTGCGAGGGTTTCGTCGGCCCGATCGCGGGGGTCCATCGTGACGACCTCTCCTGACGTTGCCTCGGCGACATCGGGTCTGGCATCGGCGCCGCCACCGTGATCGACGTCGCCTGTCGTACACGCTCGTCGGGGGTGGACCCGGTGATGTCTCCACACTATTCCCTGCGAGCGAGGCAGGCTACGACCTGTCTTCTAGTCTTCGGCGCCGAGCGCGAGTTCAACCATGTGGGGAACGGAGTCCACGTTGGACGGAAGTCCGTCCACCGGCCACCACTGTAGGTCAAGAGACTCCGCACTGCGGACGGCCCGGGAGCCTGCAGGCGCACGGACGAGGTACCGCACATCGAGGTGTCTGGTGGGCACCCCGCCCGAGCAGGTGACCGCGTGGACGTCGAGATGCAGCGGCATCGGATCGATGCGCAGGCCCCGGATGCCGGACTCCTCCGTCGCCTCGCGCAGCGCCGCCGCCCGCAGACTCGCATCGTCGGGTTCGCAGTGTCCGCCGAGCTGAAGCCACCGCCCCACCCTGGGATGCAGCGTCAGCAGCGTGTTCTGGCCCGAGGCGTCCAGCACCAGCGCGGAGGCCGTGACATGGCCGGGGGCGTACTCGCGGCGGCAGGCATCCGGGGAGGAGGCGAGAAAGGCCAGGAAGGCCTGGCGCATCGACTCCTGTTCGGCGTTCGGCGGCTGCCAGGTGCTCAGCACCTCGACAGTGTCCGCGTGCAGCCTCACAGCTCCACCAGTCCCGACGCCGGGTCCCTCGGCTCGCGCGGCGACTGCGGTCCGTCCACCGGATGTCCGACGGCCACGGCGCCGAGCGGATGCCAGTCGGCAGGCAGTTCCAGTTCCTCCCGTACGAGATCCGGGCAGAACAGCGTGGAGGAGACCCAGCACGACCCGACGTCCTCGGCCGCCAGCGCCACCAGCAGACCCTGCACCGCAGCGCCGCCCGCGACGGTGAACATGGTGTGCTCGGCCGCCGACCGTCGCTCGTCGGGGTAGGAGTGCGCCCCGTCCGGGACCATGAACGGCAGGACGAGTTCGGGTGCCCGGAACAGCAGATCGCCCCGGCGGGTCCGCCGCCGGGCCCACTCCTCGTCGCGTCCGTCGGTGAGGAGATCCCGCAGCCATTTCTCCCGCATCGCCGTCAACAGCCGGGTGCGCCGTGCCTCGTCCCGCAGCCAGACGAACCGCACCGGACGGGTGTGATGCGGAGCGGGGGCCGTCAACGCGATGCCGATCGCTCGACGCAGGACGGTCGGGTCCACCGGGCGGGAGTCGAACTCGCGGATCGAGCGCCGCAGCAGTACCGCCTCCCGACGGCCCTGCGCCACGGCCTCATCGGCGCCGAGCCGGAACAGATCCTGCTCCACCGGTCGGATGAGATCGGCGGCGACGGAACCGTCGTCGCGCACGGCCAGACCTCGGACGACGGCCACGGGCATGGCGCCCAGCTTGCCCTTCACCAGGTCGGCGGCGGCGGCGATCTCGTCGGCCACCGCGACCTGGGTCACCGCCAGCGCGTTGCCGTAGGAGTCGACGCCGCCCTGATAGTGGTGCAGCACGCCGAGCCCGGCGGCGCCGATCGCCGCGTCGGTCTGGCCCACCCGCCAGGCCCGGCCCATCGTGTCGGTGATGACGACGCCCACGGTGACGCCCGAGCGCTCTCGCAGCGCGGCGCGCAGCCGCGCGGCCGAGCCGTCCGGGTCAGCAGGCAACAGGGCGATCTTGTCCAGCGCGATGTTGGAGTTGTCCACTCCGGAGGCGGCCTGCACGATGCCGAGCCGGTTCTGGGTGATCAGGGTGCTGCGGAACGAGGCGACGACGCGCTGAGCCTCGGCGAGCACCAGTGCACGTCTGGCCGCCTCCCTGCCCTCCGGGTCGGCGGGCACGTCCACCACTCTGCCCTCGACCTTGGACACCACCTTGCTGGTGACGACGACGACGTCCCCGTCCCGCAGCCAGGGCGCCCCGGCGCTGATCGCCGCCGCGAGGTCCTGGCCCTCGGTGAACTCGGGAAGGCCGGGGACCGGCAGGATCTCCAGGCTGTGCGGCGCCGCATGGTCGCCGATCGGCGTCGCGACGGGTGCTTCGTCCTCGATCATCTCGTCCTCGATCACGTGCGTACTCCCGCCAGGTCGAATGCCGCGTGCACCATCGCCGAGGTCGCCTCGGGCGACGACATCAGCAAGGGCACCGCGCGCACCGTGACGCCGGGGACCGCCGACTCGTCGCCGGTGTGCACCAGCCAGCCGTCCAGCAGTCCCTCCTCGTCGGCGGTGCGGGAGCCGTAGTGCCTGCCCACGGCCTCGGCCGTGCTCTCGACGCCGATCGCCGTGAGACAGGCATCGGCCATCCCCCGCAGCGGACGGCCCGCGATGATCGGCGAGACGCCGATCACCGGGGCGCTGGTCTCGCGCAGGGCGTCGCGCACGCCGGGCACGGCGAGGATCGTGCCGACGCTGACCACCGGATTGGACGGGGCGAACAGCACCACGTCGGCCTCCTTCACCGCGTCCAGCAGTCCCGGTGCCGGCGCCGCCTCCTCGATGCCGACCGGCCCGATCGCGTGGGCGGTGGGCCCCGCACGGTGTCGCACCCACCACTCCTGGAAGTGCACGGCGCGACGCCCGCCCTCGCCCGCCTCGGGGTCGTCGATCACGACATGGGTCTCGACGCGGTCGTCGGACATCGGCAGCAGCCGCACACCGGGGCGCCAGCGAGCGCTCAGCGCCTCGGTCACCGTGGACAGCGGATAGCCCGCCCGCAGCATCCTGGTGCGCACGAGGTGGGTCGCGATGTCGCGGTCGCCGAGGCCGAACCAGTCCGGCTCGACGCCGTAGGCGGCGAGCTCCTCCTGGACGGTCCAGGTCTCCTCGGCGCGCCCCCACCCCTTCGCGTCGTCGATGGCACCGCTGAGGGTGTACATGCAGGTGTCCAGGTCGGGGCAGATCTGGAGGCCGTGCATCTGGACGTCGTCGCCGGTGTTGACCACGGCGGTGATCTGGTGTGGTGCGGCCTCCGGGGATTCGCCGTGGATCGGGAGCCCCAATGCAGACTTCACGCCCAGCAGGAAGCGGGCGCCACCGACCCCGCCGACGAGTACGACAACCTTCACCTGAGCGATCCTAGTGCGGCTCTCGAGCGCCTCACGGCGGCGTGAGACGAAGGCGATCTCGGGTGGGAGTCGCGTCGCTCGACGCCCCGGCCGACGTGTCGCCGTGCCCGACTACGCCACGGCGGTCCGGCGCGGCGATGCCGACCCCGGTCCGAGTGCCGATCAGTTCCAGAAGCGGAACTCCATCTGACCGAGCTGGGCGTAGAGCGCCTCGCCGCCCATCAGGTCGAAGATCCATGCGGTGAGGCCGAACAACGTGTCACTCAGAACGGTGATTCCCAGTTCGGGCAGTCCGAGCAGCAGAGCGAACAGCGCGAGCGGCGCCCAGGGGCGGGCGATCTGGCCGTAACGGCGGGCCTGGTACGGCAGATACGGCTCCAGAGCGCCGTAACCGTCCAGACCCGGCACCGGCAGGATGTTGAGCACGAAGGCGATGATCTGTACGTAGGCCAGATAGGACAGGCCCGCCGCCAGACCCAGGGGCGGTTGGAACAGCGAGACCGACATCACCAGTAGTGCACCGAGCACCAGGTTCGTCAGCGGACCGGCCAGCGACACTGCGGACTCGACACCCTTGGAACGCAGCGCGTGCCGGTTGATCCACACCGCCCCACCGGGCAGTGGGATGCCGCCTGCGAGCAGGAGCAGCATCGGCAGGAGCAGGCTGAGCACGGGATCGGTGTATCGACGGGGGTCGAGGGTGAGATAGCCCTTGGCACGCACCGAGTGGTCGCCGCCCCGGAAGGCGACCGCCGCGTGGCCGAACTCGTGGAGGCACAGCGACACCGCCCAACCGCCGATGACCAGCAGCACGATGCCGGTCGTCAACGCGATCTGCTGCTCGACGAGCGTCAGCAGCGCGCCTGCGACGGTCACGGCGAGGATGGCGAGGAACAGGGGACTCGGCCGGACGGCAGATCGCATCACCAAACCAGTGTGTCCCATCCCGGAACCCGGTCGGGCGACCCTGTCTTGACGGGATCGACCCGGCCGCTTCTCGAATGGTCCAGCGGGGTCGTCAGACACCGCCGTCCGGACGCTGGTGAGGCCTCCGAACAATCCCCCATTCGGATGAGTTCGGCTTGACCCCCTGCGGTTACACAGGTGTAATCACATCGGTGTCATTCGGCGTCCTGGAGAGGGGCGACGGGTGGCGTCCGCCAACCGGGGAGTGCGGAAGGCGAGGAGGCGGACGTGCGGGAATTCGAAGAGAACCGTGCGGCAGAGCGGGGGGACCTTCAGCTTGGGGAGCTGGAAGGACTGACCGATCTGTTCGACACGGGGGAAGAGGAACAGGATTGGCAAGAGCGTGCACTATGTGCGCAGACTGATCCTGAGGCGTTCTTTCCCGAGAAGGGAGGATCGACCAGGGAGGCCAAGCGCATCTGCGCAGGCTGCGAGGTGCGAGCGGAGTGTCTGGAGTATGCATTGGCACACGACGAGCGCTTCGGCATCTGGGGCGGCCTCTCCGAGCGGGAGAGACGCAAATTGAAGAAGCGGGCCTCCTGAGGGGGCCTGACGCGCTCGTCGTCTCGGCCGGGTGGGCCTGCCCGAGATGACGAGCACCGCCATCCGTGGCGTCGACCCCGGATCGTCTTCGCGATGATCCGGGGTCGATTTACGTTCACGACCTTAATCGGAAGAATACTCCGAACCGGATGATCAGGGCGGCACTCTATTCTCCTCGGTCGGCAGCAGGACAGAAGTCGAAGTGGTTTCCGCCCGCGGGTCTCGGCGATTCGCAACCGTGCCTGCCCGCTCACGGCGACTGCGTCATGGGGGGCGAGTGACCTCAGTGGTCGGGGCCCGCCGCGAGCCGCGGGCGGAGCACCTGACGGCACAGCCCGCGTTACGAGGACCGACACGGACCTGGATCGCCACGCAGGTCGCCGACGAGTGCACATCGGCATGGGCGGCACAGGGAACGCCGATGCGCGGCACCGGTGGCGTCTGAGGTCGGCAGCCGCCAGCCCTCGCGGGGCTGCTGCTTCGGCGGCGGGCGGCAGACGTCGGGTCTTCAGTCCTCCGGCGGAGTCGGGATGACGCGCAGATGGGCGCGCGGGCCCCTGCTGATCGTCCCCTCCACGGCCTCGTGGGCACGATCGACGCGACCTGCCTCCCGAACCGCCTCGGCCAGCGCGGTGAGGTCGTCGACGGTGGGCTGCGGAATCGCGAACTCGCCCTCGTAACGGACGACCTCCCAACCCTTGGGGGCGGTGAGCCGCATGGCGTGGGCTTCGCAGAGGTCGTAGCTGTGCGGTTCCGCGAAGGTGGCCAGCGGCCCCACCACGGCAGTCGAGTCCGCATACGCGTAGGTGAGCGTGGCGACAGCCGGGTTCGTACACCCGGTTCGCGAGCACCGTCTCACGCTCCGCACAGCGGCGACCATAGCGCCCTTCTTCCTCACCGCGTAGCAGCCACGCGGATGACACTTGTCCGTGACATCTTCCAGGTAGCCGCAACCTGGTCTGTTCTCGGCCCGCCGCAGCACTCGCCGCGCACGGCGTACCCTCGGCGCCGTGGTCGCAGCGCACGGATATCAGCGACGGACGCGGTCCCGTCGAGACCGCCGAGGACGAGGTCTTCGGGGCGCACTGTATCCGCCGTCGACTCCCGCCGCACGGAGTCGATCGGAGAAGTTCGACGCCCTGGTCCTGGAGGCCCTCGAGCCGCTGGAGCAGCGGTGGCGTACCGAGCTGACCCAGTTGGACGTGGCGGTCGACGACGTCCCCGAGTTGAACGTCGAGCCGCACACCGAGGCGGAGCAGGGCGTTGACGTGGTCGAAGACGGCCGGGTGCCGCTCGCGCGGCTGATCCCGGCGGGCGTCGATCGGCGAGGCGTGCCGACGAGAGCGCGCATCGTGCTCTACCGGCGCCCGCTGGAGGCCAGGGCGCAGGACGGGATCGACCTCTCCGACCTGGTGCACGACGTGCTGGTGGAGCAGGTCGCCAGCTACCTCGGTCTCGATCCCGACGTGGTCGACGGCGAGTCCTGACCGGGCGACGGCGCCCCGGCTCGGCGCGGCGGCGGTCCTGTCGGCCTCAGACCTCAGGCCTCAGACGTCCCGCGTGCATCCGGGCCCCATGCCTCGTTCGCATGCCTGGCTCGCATGCCTGCCCAAGAGAGCCTCGACCTGCCGACGATCTCGCCGTACTGGCGGGACGAGCCGTCGAGGAAGGCTCCCGCGACGCTCGTGTCCCGTCGTCGCCGCAGGTGAGCGCCGGTGCTGGCGTCTCAGGCCCGGCAGTTCGCCCGATGCCGTTCCGCCGGGTGGAAGGCCCGCCGACCTCTCGCGGGCGTCACCTGTCGATCACGGACCGCACCGACCCACGCGGTGGGGGAGGTGTCGCCGGTAGGCTGCGATAGGCAGGGTCGCCGACACCAGGCGGGCCCGCAGACGAGGGAGAGTGGCGTGCACGACCTGTCCGGCATCGTCAAGGCGTATGACATCCGAGGCGTGGTCGACGAGGAGCTCGACGAGGTCGTCGTCCGGGACATCGGCGCCGCCTTCGCCCGGCTCGTCGGCGGCCCCACGATCGCCGTCGGTCACGACATGCGCGACTCCTCGCCGAGACTGTCCGCCGCCTTCGCCGAGGGCGTCACCGGCCAGGGCGTCGACGTCGTCGACATCGGGCTGGCCAGCACCGATCTCCTGTACTTCGCATCGGGTCGGCTCGACGTGCCCGGCGCGATGTTCACCGCGAGCCACAACCCGGCGAAGTACAACGGGATCAAGCTCTGTCGGGCGGGTGCCGCGCCGGTCGGTCAGGACAGCGGGCTGGCCGAGATCCGAGACATGGTCGAGAAGGGCATCCCCGGCTTCGTCGGGCGTCACGGCTCGATCAGCCACCGTGAGCTGCTCGCCGACTACGCCGCCTACCTGCACGAACTGGTCGACCTGTCCGGTTCCCGGCCGCTGACCGTCGTGGTCGACGCGGGCAACGGCATGGGCGGTCACACCGTCCCCGAGGTCTTCGGCGACCTGCCGCTGACCATCGTCCCGCTGTACTTCGAGCTGGACGGCAGCTTCCCCAACCACGAGGCGAACCCCCTCGACCCGGCGAACATCGTCGACCTTCAGGCCAAGGTCCGCGAGATCGGCGCCGATGCGGGGCTGGCCTTCGACGGCGACGCCGACCGCTGCTTCGTGGTCGACGAGAACGGCGACCCGGTCTCGCCGAGCGCCGTCACCGCGCTGGTGGCCGTGCGCGAACTGGCCAAGGACCCCGGCGGAGTGATCATCCACAACCTGATCACCTCCAAGGCCGTCCCGGAGATCGTCGCGGAGCACGGCGGCAGCCCGGTGCGCACGAGGGTCGGGCACTCCTTCATCAAGCAGAGCATGGCCGAGACCGGTGCGATCTTCGGCGGCGAGCACTCCGCCCACTACTACTTCCGCGACTTCTGGCGTGCCGACACCGGCATGCTGGCGGCGATGCACGTCCTGGCCGCGCTGGGCGAGCAGGCCGACCCGCTGTCGGAGCTCACCCGCGAGTTCAGCCGCTACACCGCCTCGGGCGAGGTCAACTCCACGGTGGCCGAGCCCGATCAGCGCATGGCCCAGGTCAAGGCGACCTTCCTCGAACGTGAGGGCACCACGGTCGACGAGCTCGACGGACTCACCGTGGAGGTGGCCGACGGCTCCTGGTTCAATCTGCGTCCCTCCAACACCGAGCCGCTGCTGCGGCTGAACGTGGAGGGGCCAGGCGACGCCGAGATGGCCCGACTGCGAGACGAGGTCCTCTCGATCGTCCGCGGTTGACCGCGGCGAACGAGAGCGGGCAGCATCGCTGATCTTCAACCGGCTAGGAGGAACCGTGTCCGTCACCCTTGACGCTCGACTTCTGGAGATTCTCGCCTGCCCGTGCGCGGAGCACGGTGCGCTCCTGGTCGGTACCCCGGAGGACTCCGAGGCCGACATGCTGACCTGTACGAGCTGCGACCGTCGGTTCCCGGTCCAGGAGGGCATTCCGGTGCTGCTGCTTGACGAAGCGGTCCCCGGTCCCGGCACGCCGCCCTCCGGCTCGACCGACGGGGTCTCGACGAGCAGGTGATCGAGATGCTCGACCGAGACCTCGGCGAGGTGCTCGACGACGCCGCACTGCTGCAGCAGGCCGACGCCGTCGGTCTGCTGCGCGGCGGCGCGACGGCGGGTGCGCAGATCCGCTCGACGCAGGAGAGCGCGGTGGAGGCCGACCTCGCGGCCCGTATCGAGGACCGGCCGAGGGCGTTGGTGCTGCTCTGTCGCTCCGCCGTCGGTGCGACCGCCTCGCGACTGCTGTCGGCGCTGCTCGGCCCGACCTGCCCGGTTCCCGTCGTCCTCGCCGACCTCGTGCCCGCCTGGGTCGGCCCGCTGGACGTCGTGGTCGGCCATATCGAGGACGGGTACGACCGGCCGTTGGCGGAGTCGGTGTATCGCGCCGCTCGCCGGGGAGCCCGGCTGCTCCTGACGCTGCCGGAGGACGGGCCGGTCGCGGCGGCGGCCTCCGGGTCCTCGGTGCTGCTGTTCCCGAGGGTCACGGCGCCTGCCGGGCTGAGCCTGCCCAGGGCCGTCACCGGCGGCCTGCTCGCCGCCCGTGCCCTGAACCTGTTCTCGGTCGACCTCGACCGCGTCGCCGACGGCGTGGACCGCGAGGCCGAACGCGACCATCCGGTCCACGAGACCTTCGTGAACCCCGCGAAGACGCTGGCCCTGCGGCTGTCCGATCGGATTCCGCTGCTCTGGGGCCTGGACCCGGTGGCGACGGCGGTGGCGACCCATGCCGCCCACTCGCTGGCGTCCTTCAGCGGCCTCGTCGCCGACGCAGGCGACTATCAGAACGCCGTCCGACGTCCCGCGCTGTACCGCGCGGTGGCCGGGCAGGCACAGAGTCTCGACATCTTCGCCGACCCCGACGATCAGGTCGCGCCGCGCCCCAGGGTGCTTCTGCTGTCGATCCAGCGCGGCGACGAGGCCATGGCCTTGGCGCGGCAGGCTGGCGAGACCGTGCCCGGCGGCGACGTCGTGTCCCCCGAGACGGACCTCGACAGCCGTGCGGGCAGCGACGGCGACGTGCTCGGCGCCCTGTCCCTGGCGGCCAGATTCGACCTCTGCGCCGTGTACCTCGGTTTGGCCACCGGCGCGCTGGGCGGCTCGGGAGAGCTGGCCGGAGCAGGTCGCTGACCTGCCTGCCAGGCGCGCATCGCTCACACGTCAGTCTTGTTGACCGCAGACGAGGGAACGAGAGACCGAAGTGGACCTGCTGCGCAACCCCGTGCGTCCCTACGCCTGGGGGTCTCGGACCGCCATCTCCGCCCTGCTGGGCCAGCCGGTGCCCGCACCGCACCCCGAGGCCGAACTCTGGCTCGGCGCACACCCCTCCGACTCCTCGACCCTCGTCCGTGCGGACGGGTCCGAAGCCGCGCTCGTCGAAGTCCTGCATGCCGATCCGCACAGTCAGCTCGGCAAGGCCTGCGCGCAGCGCTGGGGCGGTCGGCTGCCCTTCCTGATGAAGGTGCTCGCCGCCGACGAACCCCTGAGTCTGCAGGCGCATCCCTCCGCGGAACAGGCCGCCGAGGGCTTCGCCAGGGAAGAGGCCGCAGGCGTGCCGCTGGACGCGTCCGACCGCAACTATCGGGATCGCAACCATAAACCGGAGCTGATCTGCGCTCTGACCGAATTCCACGCGTTGGCGGGCTTCCGAGATGCGACGCGGACGGTGGAGCTGCTCGCCGCGCTCGATGTTCCGCAGCTGGCCCACTACGTCGACCTGCTGGCCGCCGTCCCTGGCCCCGAGGGACTGCGGGCGTTGTTCACCACTCTGATCACCCTGCCGCAGGGGGCGGTCGACGCGCTGCTGCCGCCGGTGCTGGACGGCTGCATCCGACACGTCCAGGCGCACGGTCGTTTCGACCGCGAGTGCCGAACGGTGCTGGAGTTGGGCGAGGCGTATCCCGGCGACGCCGGAGTGCTCGCCGCGCTGCTGCTCAATCGCGTCGTGCTGGCCCCGGGGGAGGCCTTGTACCTGCCTGCGGGGAATCTGCACAGCTACCTGCGGGGGACCGGCGTGGAGATCATGGCCAACTCGGACAACGTGCTGCGCGGCGGACTGACCCCGAAGCACGTCGACGTGCCGGAGCTGATGCGGGTGCTCGACTTCCGGGGCGGCGACATGCCCGTCCTGACCGGTGACCGGCGGCGGGAACGCGTCACCGTCTATCCCACCGAGGCGTCCGAGTTCGAGCTGTCCCGCCTGGACTGGAACTCCGATGCCGGTGCCCTCGCCGCGTCTGACGGCGTCGGCGACCGTGCCGAGGATCTCACGGTGCGGCTGGAGCCGGTCGGCCCGCAGGTGCTGCTCTGCACGGCAGGCCGAGTGCGACTGCTGGCCGAGGACGGCGGCACGTTGACGATCTCGCGTGGGCAGGCCGTCTGGCTCGCGGCCGTCGATCCGGCGGTGGAGGTCGTGCCGGTGGAACACGACGAGGAAGGACGCACTCAGCTCTTCCACGCCACCGCGCCGGTCTGAGCCCGGCCGGCCCGCGCCAGACGCGTGCGACTCGACACGCGGGGCTGATCGGGCCTGGGGCGCCGAGGACTGCGAGACTGCTCCCTGTTCGTCAATTTCCCACCATGGGAATACCCCGTCTCCGGCTCACATGGCCGGGACGAGCAGCGCAGGGAGGGCGAGGAGATGCCACGCGGCCTGAAGCGGATCAAGTCGGTCGAGCAGTCGATCGCGGACACCGACGAGCCGGGCAGCAGACTCCGCAAGGAGCTGACGGCCTGGGACCTGATGGTCTTCGGGGTGGCCGTCGTCGTCGGTGCGGGCATCTTCACGCTCGCCGCCCGCACGGCGGGCAACATCGCGGGCCCTTCGGTGTCGTTGTCCTTCGTGCTGGCCGCCGTGACCTGCGGTCTCGCGGCGCTCTGCTATGCCGAGTTCGCGTCGACGCTTCCGGTGGCAGGCTCGGCGTACACCTTCTCCTATGCCACCTTCGGCGAGTTCCTCGCCTGGATCATCGGCTGGGACCTCATCCTGGAGTTCGCCCTGGCGGCCGCCGTGGTGAGCAAGGGCTGGTCGGACTACCTCCGTGAGATCTTCGCGCTGATCGGCCTCGACGTGCCGACGCAGGTCTCGCTGGGTGGCGTGGCGTTCGACTGGGGTGCGGTGCTGCTCGTCGCGGGACTGACCACCGTTCTCGTCCTGGGCACCAAGCTGTCCTCGCGGGTCAGCCAGGTGATCACCGCGATCAAGGTCGCCGTCGTCATCCTGGTGATCGTGGTCGGCGCCGCGTATGTGCGAGCCGAGAACTACACGCCGTTCATCCCGCCCGCCGCCGACAGCTCGACGGCGGCAGGCGGGCTGGACCAGTCGCTGCTGTCGTTGTTCTTCGGCATGGAGACCAGCACCTACGGGATCTTCGGCCTGCTGGCGGGTGCCTCGATCGTCTTCTTCGCCTTCATCGGGTTCGACGTGGTCGCCACGACGGCCGAGGAGACGCGGAACCCGCAACGCGACGTACCTCGGGGCATCCTCGGCTCCCTGGCGATCGTCACGGTCCTGTACGTGCTGGTCGCGCTGGTCCTCACCGGGATGCAGCCCTACACGGAGCTGGCGACGCCGCCCGGCGGTGATGACGCGACCTTGGCGACCGCCTTCGCCGCGAACGGCGTGGACTGGGCGGCGGCGGTGATCTCCGTCGGCGCGCTCGCGGGGCTGACGACCGTGGTGATGGTCATGATGATCGGCCAGGTGCGCGTGCTCTTCGCGATGTCTCGGGACGGGCTGGTGCCGAAGGTGCTCTCGCCGACCGGCTCCCGAGGCACTCCGGTCCGCTCCACGCTGCTGGTCGGCGGCGTGGTGGCCGTGGTCGCGGGCTTCTTCCCGGCAGGCACGCTGGAGGAGATGGTCAACGTCGGGACGCTGTTCGCCTTCATCCTCGTCTCGGCGGGCGTCATCGTGCTGCGCCGGACCCGACCGGATCTGAAGCGCGGCTTCCGCGCTCCGCTGGTGCCCCTGGTGCCGATCCTGGCGATCCTGGCCTGCATCTGGCTCATGCTGAACCTCACCGCGCTGACCTGGGTCCGGTTCCTGGTGTGGATGGCCCTTGGCGTGCTCGTCTACTTCGTCTACGGCCGACGGCATTCCGTGCTCGGTCGCAGGCAGCGCGAAGAGGATCAGACTGCGGGCGGGTCCGCAGGTCGATGAGCCCGGTGGCGACCTGCCGCGGGCTCTTGGCCCGCACCGACCGAGACGGGGCGGCCGACACCGCAGCAGCTGACCGGTCGTCGACTGCTCGGCGCAGATCGAGCGCGCCCGACGGCGTCCGGGCAGCGCGTCGGCCGCCCGGACGGCAGTGGGAGGCGAAGCAGCCGCATCGCCGGTAGACAGGGGAGAGTCCGCGCCCGCGTCGGGCGGCCGCCTGCGCGCGACGGCACGCCTCCAGACTCGGACGAACCGGACTCAACTCTTCCGTCTGCCCGGCAGATCGCCGCCGCGCTCCCACGGAGTGCTCTTGCCCCTCGGGGCATCGGGGACGATCGGGTCGCCGTTCTCGTCGACGGCTGCCGCGACCTTGCGCTTCGCCGCCTTCCGGCTCGTCTTGGCGCCCGGCGCCGCAGGAACGTCCGGCGGAGTGACCGTCTCGTCGGACTCCGAGACGGCCGAGGATTCGCCGTTGCCCGCAGGCAGGGCCGTCACCGGCTTCTCCGCCTGCGAGGGCAGCACCGCATCGACCCTGGTGACCAGGATCGTCGGCACATCGGCCTCGCTGTTCGCCTCGCCGTCGAGCGCGTCGTCGAGGTCGTCCGCCTCGGCCACGTGATGCCGAACGCCCGCGAGCAGATGGGAGTACTCGCCTGCCTGACCGCGCGGCGGCAGTTCGAGGCCTGCGGCGATCGCCACGGCGCGATCCCATTCCGGGTCGGAGTTGAAGTCGTTGTGGCCCAGCACTCCCGGCCCCCACCGCCTGCCGGTGAACGGGCCGCGTGCCGGATCGGGCAGCCAGTGGTCGCCGCCGAGCACCAGCGCCCCGCTCGGGCTTCGAGTGGCCGACGGCAGCGGACCCTCGGTGCCGTCGGCCCGGAAGCCGACGCCGATGAGGGTGCCCTCGTACACCTGCCTGTTCCATGTGGTGACGCCCCCGCCGAGGGCGTCGGTGCCGCGACACAACGCCCGCCAGCGGCCCGACAGGGAACCGGAAAGCTCCGTCAGCGACTCGTGTGGCACGACAGCGGGGAACGCCCGCGGATAGGCCCACTGCAGCTGTGAGCCCGCGGTCACCAGGCCCAGCCTGCTGCGGTCCGACTCCGGCAGCGTCCGCAGCAGTCTGCCCGCCGCGACCGCAGCCAGCAGACTGCCCTGGCTGTGGCCGACCAGCACCACCCTGGCGGCCGGGTCACGCAGGTGCTCCGCAGCCCGATGCACCAGCTCGGGAACGACCTTCAGCGCGTAGCACGGCGGCACCGTCGGATGTGCCTCGCGCGGCCAGAAACAGGCGAGATCCGCGAGCACGCCGAGCAGTCGCGCGGTGTTCGGCCTGCTCTTGGCCAGGTAGACCGTCCGAATCAGGGCCAGCGCCAGCGCGGCCAGTGCGATCACGCCCACCGCCGCGAGCGGCTCCAGCCACTCGGGCACGTCCGCGCCGGTGGCGTACTGGATCAGTGCCACCGCCGAACCGAGCGCCAGCAGCGCCGCGAAGGCGAGCAGTGCGTGATGCAGATGCTCTCGCTCCAGATTCGCCCACCACCAGGCACGGGCGGCGGTCCGACGGTCGTCGGGACGCCCCGCGTGCAGCAGGGTCGCCTCGGCCGGGGCGAGCCGGTCCTGGTGCTCGGCCAGCCAGCGACGCGTCAGGATCACCGGGACGATCACCGCGAGGGCGAGCAGGCTCAGCACCGCCGTCGCGCCCCACAGCACGGTCAGCGTCTCGTAGGCGGGCGGCGGGGTCACGTTCTCCGTGCCGAGCAGCGCGACGATCGTGAGGGCGATCCCGGCGCCGAAGCCCGCACCGAGGAGACCGGACATGCCCAGCACCGGCGCGGCCATCCAGCCGCCCGCCCACGGCCGCAGGTTCCTCGGCCGGCCTGCCCAGCCGCGCCGTGCCGCCCAGGCCGCCGGTGCCAGTAGCACCGCGAAGACCAGCACGCAGCCAGCGAAGGCGACGGCGAGCAGCCCGATGGTGTCTCCGGAGAACTGGGTGGGCATCGAGGACGGCGACGGCGACGGCAGCGGTCGCATGACCACGACCGAGGCCGCGAGCACCGCGATGCCCAGGGTCACGATCAGCTTGCGGGGCACGGTGCCCAGCAGCATCCGCAGCCGTCGTGACGCCGCCGCCGAGGGGCGGGCCGGGTCGTCGAGCAGCAGGACGCCCACCAGACTCAGCAGGAACAGCACGACGGCCGTGAGCCAGACCTGGGTGGCGGTGGCGCTCATCGGGCCTGCAGGCCCGCCGGTCGCCATCACCGCCGCCGTGGCCAGCGCGCCCGTCGTGTGCAGCGCTCGCAGCGCGGGGGTGTCGGGATCGGCCTCGACCGCATCGCCCGGCAGCACCGCACTCTGCCCGGGCGGCGGCGGTGCATCCTGCCGCAGGCCCGTGAGCCCGGCGACCGGGTTGGTCGATGCGCCCGCCTCCGCCTTGTTGACCTCCCAGTCGACCTTCGCCACCTGATGCAGCAGCAGGATGAGCAGGGCGGGCGGGATCAGTCCGACGGCGACCCTGGCCCACTCGCTCCGCAGCCAGTCCGGCGCGACGCCCGCGAGACACGCCCCGCCCGGTTGGAGGCACTGGGCGGCGATCAGGTCGAGACTCACGACGGTGACCTGTGCGACCAGCAGTGCAGTGAGCAGCAGCGCGGCCACCCGCAGCAGTGCCCGCAGCGCATGCCCCAGCAGGAACCCGATTCTGCTGTCCGGGCGTGCGGGCGGCAGCATCCAGTGCGCCACATTGGCCATGGCGAAGGGGAAGAGCATCGCCCAGGCCGCCTTCGCGAGACCGCCGGAGGTCATCCGACCCCAGAGATAGCCCTCCACGACGCGGGGCACCGGACGTGCCGTCGTCTGGAGGACGGGGCCAGGTGCGGGTCTGCGCAGCCGGTCGGCGGGTCGCACCACTCGGCCGAGGCCGTCGCCTGCGACCTCCACCGCAGCCACCGAGTCGGTGAGGCGTTCCGGGGTGGTGCCGAGAATCCCATGCACCCGCAATTCGACGACACGTGTGTCAGGCCCGGGAATCGCCACGGCTGCTCGCCTTCCTGCCACGTCTTGACCAAGGACGTCGATTATCGACTCTTCTGGTCGTGTTCGTCGGCAATCCTCTGCGATCTCGTGGTCCTTCGCGAGCACATGGGGTCATCGGCGTGGCGAACGGTACTGTTCGGAAGTCGATCGAGTCGGGTTTGAGGAGTCGTGGAGATGAGTGCCGAGAGGTTGCAGACGCGGGCCGGGATCGACTTCGCGGTGGCGGACCTGTCGCTGGCCGAGTTCGGCCGCCGGGAGATCCGCCTCGCCGAGCACGAGATGCCTGGCCTGATGGCTCTGCGGCGCGAGTACGCCGAGGTGTATCCGCTGAGAGGGGCCCGTATCTCGGGCTCGCTGCACATGACCGTCCAGACCGCAGTGCTGATCGAGACCCTGGTGGCCCTGGGAGCAGAGGTGCGCTGGGCCTCCTGCAACATCTTCTCCACTCAGGACCATGCCGCTGCGGCCACCGTCGTCGGCCCGCACGGCACGCCGGAAGAGCCTGCCGGGGTGCCGGTCTTCGCCTGGAAGGGCGAGTCGCTCGAAGAGTACTGGTGGTGCACCGAGAAGATGCTCACCTGGCCGAACGGTGCCACGGCCAACATGATCCTCGACGACGGCGGCGACGCCACCATGCTGGTGCACAAGGGAACCCAGTATGAGAAGGCGGGTGTCGTCCCGCCCGCGGACGACGCGGACAGCGACGAGTTCCGGGTCTTCCTCGACCTGCTGCGCGCCTCGCTGGCCCAGGACGCGTCCAAGTGGACCAAGGCGGGCGAGGCGATCCTCGGCGTCACCGAGGAGACCACGACCGGCGTGCTGCGGCTGTATCAGCTCGCGGCACAGGGCGAACTGCTCTTCCCGGCGATCAACGTCAACGACGCGGTCACCAAGTCCAAGTTCGACAACCGCTACGGCATCCGGCACTCGCTGATCGACGGTATCAACCGGGGGACCGACGTCCTCATCGGCGGCAAGGTGGCCGTGATCTGCGGCTACGGCGACGTCGGCAAGGGCGCTGCCGAATCGCTGCGCGGCCAGGGCGCGCGCGTGGTCGTCACCGAGATCGACCCGATCTGCGCACTCCAGGCGGCGATGGACGGCTACCAGGTGAGCACCCTGGCGAACATCGTCGACAAGGCCGACATCATCATCACGACCACGGGCAACAAGGACGTCGTGACGGTCGAGGACATGGCGCGGATGAAGCACCAGGCGATCCTGGGCAACATCGGTCACTTCGACAACGAACTCGACATGGCCGGACTCGCCAGGTATCCCGGCATCCACCGCATCGAGATCAAGCCGCAGGTCGACGAGTGGGTCTTCCCCGACGGCCACTCGATCATCGTGCTCTCCGAGGGCAGGCTGCTGAACCTGGGCAATGCGACCGGCCACCCGTCGTTCGTCATGTCGAACTCCTTCTCCAACCAGGTGATCGCCCAGGTCGAACTGTTCACCAAGAACGAGGAGTACGACCGCGAGGTCTTCCGGCTGCCGAAGAAGCTCGACGAGAAGGTGGCATTGATCCACCTGACCGCGCTCGGGGGTGAACTGACCCGACTCACCAAGGAGCAGGCCGAGTACATCGACGTCGACGTCGACGGCCCGTTCAAGGCGGACCACTACCGGTACTGATCTCTTTTCTCGCCGCGGCGGGTGTCCCGCTCCGGCCGGTGCGGTCGGTGTGCAGGCTTCGGCCGGAGCGTCGGTATGGGCGCTCCGGCCGGGGCCTTGGGTATGGACGCTCGGGCCGGGCCGTCTGTATAGAAGCTCCGGTAGGGCCGTCGGTGTGGATGCTTCGTCCGGCGGGGCCGTCGGTGTGGATGCTCCGTCCAGCGGGGCCGTCGGTGTGGATGCTCCGTCCAGCAGGGCCGTCGGTCGGCCCTCGGCACCCGCCGGCTACGGTGGCCGCCGTGAGTCGCTTGATCGTGATCGAGGGCATCGACGGAGCCGGAAAACGGACCATGACCGATCGACTGCGCGCCGGGCTCATCGCCCGGGGCGCGTCGGTCGGGTCCGGGGCTTTTCCCCGCTATGGGCAGGACGTGCACGCGGACCTGGTGCGGGAGGGACTGCACGGCAGGCTCGGGCCGCTGGGCGACTCGGTCTACGGGATGGCCGTCCTCTACGCGCTGGACCGCCGCGAAGGCGCGGAAGGGGTGCGTAAGGCCCTGCGGGAGCACGACGTCGTCCTGGTGGACCGCTATATCGCCTCCAACGCCGCCTACGGTGCGGCCCGGCTGCACGAGCCGATCGACGGCGAGTTCGTCACCTGGCTGCATGATCTGGAGGTGGACCGCTTCGGTCTGCCGAGGCCGGATCTCCAGTTGCTCCTGTCGGTGCCGCCTGCCACTGCGGCGGCGCGGGCCGTCCGGCGCGCCGAGTCGGAGGCGGACCGCGCGCGGGATCTCTTCGAGACCGACGACGGGCTTCAGGCGCGCTGCGCCGACCGCTACGCGCAACTCGCGGCGGTCTCGTGGCTGTCGCCCTGGGTCTCCGTCGACGGAGCCTCGTCAGTGGACGTGAACGGGCTGGTGGATGTCGTACTCGGCTGAGGACAATCCGGTCGACCTGGTGCGGGCGCTGCTCGCCGAGGCCGCCGAGCAGACCGGGTTCCCGCTGGCCTCCTGGGCCCACGAGGAACACGGCGTGCACACCATGATCGACGTCGAACCGCCGAACGAGGATGCGACGAGCGTGGGCATGTGGGTGCTCGGCGCGATCGTGCTCGTCTTCCTCGACATCGATCAACCGGTGGAATTCGACCTGCGGCTGGAGACCGACCGAGTTCGGCTGGTCGGTCTGGTGACGGCGGTGGTGCTCGGGACCGTGGAGCTGGACGAGGCCGTGGAGCGGTCCGTGGTGCGGCCGAACGCCGTCCGGTGGCCCGGCGGCTCGGCAGAGCTGGAGGGCACCCGCCCCGTCATCTCCCGCGAGCTGCTGCCGAGATTCCTCCTCCGCCGAACCGAACCGGAGCTTCGAGTCAGACGACTGGTGCCCTGGTCACCGGCCTGAGCCGTTCGGCCCAACGACTGCTCGGCCGCACGTGACTCGACGAACAGAGATCAAGTCGAGACATGTGAGTCGGTAACGTTTTCGGTCTCATCTGCGGTGTAGGTCATGGTTACGCCGATGGGGTGACCAAGGTCACCTCCAGTGAGTGCGAGGTACGTGCGTGGACAGAGACCAGTGGGTCGGGGGACAGCGGGTCGGAATCGCGGAGGCCGCTCAGCAGCGGGTGATGCGGACCAGGTCAGGACCCAGTGCGACCATATGGGGCATGAAGTCGCGTGTATTGGTGGTGGACGACGATCCGGCGTTGGCGGAGATGCTCACCATCGTCCTACGGGGTGAGGGCTTCGAGACGGCGGTCGTGGGGGACGGGGCACGAGCAATGCCCGCCATGCGCGAATTGAAGCCTGATCTCGTTCTGCTGGACCTGATGCTGCCGGGGATGAACGGCATCGACGTCTGCAAGGCGATCCGATCAGAGTCGGGGGTGCCCATCGTGATGCTCACCGCGAAGACCGACACGGTCGACGTGGTGCTGGGACTTGAATCCGGTGCGGACGACTACGTCGTCAAGCCGTTCAAGCCGAAGGAGCTGGTGGCGAGGATTCGGGCCCGCCTCCGCCGTACCGAGGCGGAGCCCGCCGAGACGCTCGGCATCGGGGACCTGACGATCGACGTCCCGGGTCACGAGGTCACGAGGGAGGGCAGGCCGATTCAGCTCACTCCGCTGGAGTTCGACCTCCTCGTGGCGCTGGCCCGCAAGCCTCGCCAGGTGTTCACCAGGGAGGTGCTGCTCGAACAGGTGTGGGGCTACCGGCACGCGGCGGACACCCGGCTGGTGAACGTCCACGTGCAGCGGCTGCGCTCGAAGGTCGAGCGGGACCCGGAACACCCCGAGGTCGTGCTGACGGTCCGCGGTGTCGGATACAAGGCAGGCCCGCCGTGAGGTGACCCGACGACTCACGGTCGAGCACGACGGGGAACGGGCAGCATGCTCCCCGTCGTCGGTCGACGGCAGGCGTGATTTTCCACTCGATCGAGTGGAGTTCAGGCCTGCATGGCTGCGTGCGGATGGCACGGGTTGATTACGGGCTTCCGCCTGCGCCGGGGACTCTGGTAAAGCCTGCGGTGGCACCGGGCCAGGGACAGCGGAGCAGAGGCGGGCTTGCAGTGGGAGTCGGTACTGCGCGAGGCACTGCGGCAGGCCGTGCCGTGGTGCGTGGTTTCCTGCGGGCCCGCCGCCTCGTCCGGCGGCGACTCGCCGCCTTCGCCGCGTTGTGGCGACGCTCGCTGCAACTGCGGGTGGTGATCAGCACGCTGGCGCTGTCCTCCGCCGTCGTGTTCGTCCTCGGCATGGTGTTGCAGGCCGAGATCACCAATCGGCTGTTGGACAGCAAGCAGAGCGCCGTCACCGCCCAGGCCTACACGAGCCGGGACACCGTCGAGCGGCTGCTGGTCAACGTCAACCCCAACCGGGACGACTTCGAGGCCACGCTGAGCAGCACTCTCACCGACCTCAGCAGCACAGACAGCTCAGACGACTCGACCAGGCCTGCGGCAGGCGTGTTCGAGCCGGTGCTGATAGACGGGCACGGTCCGGCCCGCTGGGAGGAGAGCCAGCTCGCCGTCGGGCGCCAGGAGGACGTTCCGCAAGAACTGCGCAGCCAGGTCGAGGACGGCGCCCTCAGCTATCAGATCACCACCGCCGTTCGGGAAGACCAGGCCGTCCGGATGCTGGTGATCGGCATCCCCGTCCAGACCACCAACCGATACGTGCAGCTCTACCAGCTCTACCCCCTGACCAACGAGGAACAGACGATCGGGGTCGTCCAGAGCACCCTCGTCCTCGGCGGGCTGGCCATCGTGCTGCTGCTGGCCGGTGTCACGAACCTGGTCACCCGGCAGGTGGTCCGCCCCGTGCGGCAGGCCGCCGCCGTCGCCGAACGGTTCGCGGAAGGCGATCTCGACGATCGGATGCGGGTGGTCGGTGAAGACGAGGTCGCGAGGCTGGCCGAGTCGTTTAACGAGATGGCCGCCAGCCTGCAGGATCAGATCCACCGCCTCGAGGAGTTCGGCACCCTGCAACGCCGCTTCACCTCGGACGTCTCCCATGAACTGCGCACCCCGCTGACCACGGTGCGCATGGCCGCCGACGTCCTGCACGCCTCGCGGGACCAGTTCCCCGCCGGACTGGCCCGCTCCACAGAGCTGCTGGTCAACGAACTGGACAGGTTCGAGTCACTGCTCGGCGACCTGTTGGAGATCAGCAGACACGATGCCGGGGTGGTGGATCTCAGCTCCGAGACCGTCGACCTGCGCTCCTCGGTGCACCGGGCGCTGGAGGCCGTGCACGGGCTGTCCACGAACGTGGGCGCCTCCATCGAGCTCGACCTCCCGGTTCGGCCGGTGCTCGTCGAGATCGACTCCCGACGCATCGAGCGCGTGCTCCGAAACCTGCTCGCCAACGCCGTCGACCACTGCGACGGCAATCCCGTGGTGGTCACGCTGGCCGCCGACCGCAACGCCGCGGCCATCACCGTTCTGGACCACGGCATCGGACTGCGTCCCGGCGAGGAGGAGCTGGTCTTCAACCGGTTCTGGCGGGCCGACCCGTCCAGGAACCGGCGTACCGGCGGCACCGGACTCGGCCTGGCCATCAGCCTGGAGGACGCCCGACTCCACGGCGGCATGCTGGAGGCCTGGGGCGAGATCGGCGTCGGCGCCTGCTTCCGGCTGACGCTGCCCCGCAGGCTCGGCGAGGAGGTCAACGGCAGCCCGCTCCCGCTGCCGCCCGCCGCCGTCTCGGGCCCGGTCGTCGGCGAGATCGGCGGTGAGCCTCCGGAACCGCCCGCCGTCGTGGAGCCGGACTCCGTCGCCGACGCCCTACGCTGGCAGGCGGCCGACGAGGAGCTGGAACCCGCCACAGCCGACCGGGACCGGGCGCGGGAGGAGGACCAGACCGGGGTTTCCGATCGGAGTGCGGACCCGATCGGACTGGACCAGCGCCCGGAGCCGAACCAGAATCGACAGCAGGACGAACACCGGGACGAAGGTCGAGAGCAGCGTCGACACCGGGACGGGGAGCAGGGGCCGGATCGACTCACGCCACCGGCTCCCGAACGGCGAACTGGCGACGGTCCGGGCTCCGCAGGCCGCGAGGGGGATTCGAGATCATGAACCGGGCACGCACCGGCAGAGTCTGCGTCGCGATCCTGCTCGGACTGTCGATCACCTCCGGGTGCGCGGCCATCCCGGACTCGTCGACGCCGATCAAGCTGGACGAGGTGGTCGAAGGCGGCCGGACGGGTGAACCGCAGGCGCCGGTGAGCAGTCTCAGCGCCACCGAGCTGGCCAGGAGCTTCCTCTCCGCGAGCGTCGACCCCGACGACGACCACCGTGCCGCTCGGCTGCACCTCACCGCCGAGGCAGCCGAGTCGTGGAACAACGAGGTCAGCATCCGCTTCCTCAGCAGCAACTACAACGCGATCGACGCGCCGGATCAGGCCCCCTCCCCGGACTCGCAGGACACCGCCGTCGTCGAGGTGTCGGGCTTGGAGGTCGGGGTGCTCAACGAGTACAACGCCTTCGAACCGCGCCTCCAGGAGGTCGAGTTCCGGCTGCCGATGCGCTGGACCGATGACGGGTGGCGGATCACCGAGGCCCCGCCCGGCGTGATCATGCCGCTCAGCGAGTTCCGCGACCACTACCAGCCGGTCCAGCTGTACTTCTTCGCACACGACCGGAAGGGACTGGTACCGGAGCGGCGCTACCTGCCGCCCGCGACCAACAGCAGTCAGCCGGGGCAGATCGTCGAGCTGCTCAAGAAGGGGCCGTCACCCGCGCTGCAGGGGGCGGTGATCCCCGTGCTGTCCGCAGGCGTGGACACCCGACATGCGGTGGCGGAGAACGATGACGGGGTCATCGAGATCGACCTCACCAATCTCGGCGAACTGACGCAGGACGGCCGACGGGAGATGGTGGCAGGCCTGGTCTTCTCGCTGCAATCGCTGCGCCCCACCCCGGTACGGGTGCTGGTGGAGGGCGTCGACGTCCTCCGGGATCAGACCGAATGGCATCGCGAGGACTTCGACGACCTTCGGCGAGCCGTCACGCCGGACCCCGACCTGTCGAGCCTGGTGGTGCGAGACGGTCAGGTCCAGAAGCTCACCGTCGACGGTGAGGCGGTGCCGGGGCCTGCGGGTGAGGGGGCTTACCGGGCCCGCAGTGCCAGCCAGTCGATCGCCGGGTCGAGACTCGCCGTCGTCGGGGACGACGACGCCGGGGGACGAGACCTGTGGGTCGGCGAGTACGGGGAGGAACTGGACTCCGTCCCCGTCGAGGCGACGACCTTGACCCGGCCGACCTGGCGGGCGGGCGCATCGGAGTTGTGGACCGTCGCCGACGGGCACACGGTCCTCCAGGTCGTGGCCACCGGCGAGGGCGGCTGGCAGGCGAGCGAGGTGTCGGCGCGGGAGCTGCTCGAGTACGGCGAGGTGACTGCGCTGCGCTTCGCCCCGGACGGGATGCGCATCGTGGCGATCGCTGGGGGACGGCTGTTGGTGGGCGCGATCGTCAGCGACGGGGGCAATCCGAGGATCGGCAACCTGCGTGAGCTGCCGCTGCCGCTCAACCCGCAGGCCACGGCAGTGAGCTGGAACAGCCCGTCCGGCGACTCGCTGGACGGCGATCTGCTCGTGGTGGCCACCGACAATCCCGACGTGCCGGTGGTACGGCTCCAGGAGGATGGGTTGGACGGCCGCACGTATCAGCCGACGAACCTCAGCCCGCCGGTCACCGAGGTGACGGCCTTCCCCGGTCATGACGTCATCGTCGCCGACCAGAACGGCCTGTGGACGACGGCGGACGTCAACGGGTACTGGAAACAGCTGCTTCGTGTCTCCGGTTCCAGCGTGACGCCGTCCTATCCGGGCTGACGGCAGGCGGGCCCGCGCCGCGAAGATCTCGGGCCGCGGCCGTGGCAGGCCGCGGCCGCGGAATCCGGTCGGCGGACGGGGCTGCCTGCGCCGGGCTCGTGGTCGACACGGGGCGTGGCGCGTCTTCGAGCTTCTCGTGGTCTCGCGGCGTCCGTGGGCGTTGATTTCGGCAGGTCGCAGCAGGCGTCTCAAGGCCGCCGGGTTCTGCCTGCCTCGCTAGCGCGGCCGTTCCGGCTGCCGTGCCTCGGGCCGGTCGGGCGGGAGTTCCGCTGCGACGGGCGGCGGTCCGGCCACTCGCGGCATTCTGGGCACCATGCGTGTCTTGATGAATGCTCTGCGTGATCTGAACGATCTGATGCTGCCGATGTCCTGTGTCGGCTGTCCGGCGGAGGGCTCGTCGTTGTGCCCGGACTGCCGATCCGAGTTCGGTCTGCCCGCCGTGGTGCCGGGCCTCGCCGAGGTGGTGGGGGCGCCCTGCCACGCGCTGGCCAGATATCGCGGCGCCGCCCGAGAGGCGGTCGTGTCCTACAAGGAGCGAGGCGATCGGGCGCTGGCCCGGCCGTTGGGCGAGCTAATGGCTGCGGCGCTGCCGTCGTTGTCCGACGGCGGTACGGCCGACGGGTGGTGGCTGGTACCTGCGCCCTCTCGCCCGGCCGTCTCGCGGCGTCGCGGTGGCAACCATGTCGAGCGACTGCTGCGGTTCGCGGCACGGGCCGCGGCCGAACGCGGCACGCCCTGCGCCCTCGCCCCCTGCCTGGTGTTGGCCGCCGGAGCCGAGGAGTCGGTCGGGCTGGACGATGCGAGCCGCGCGGCCAACCTCGCCGACCGGGTGCGGGTGCGGGGCGCGGGACTGCCGCCGCCCGGAACACCCGTGATCCTCGTCGACGACGTTCTGACCTCGGGTGCCACGGCAGGCGCGTCGATCAGGGCGCTCAGGATGGCAGGCCTCGAGGTCGACGCCGTTCTCGCCCTGACATCGGCCCGCGGTCTGGGTGCGGCGAGCGCGGTCGGACGAGCCGCAGATCGGCGGTCCGTTGTCGGCCACCCGACTCGGCCGATAGTGTGATGTATGTCACTCGATTCTGGTGACCCGAGTCGGCGATGGTCGCTCGATCGGGCCACGTTGAGGTGCGTCCGGATCGATCGAGCCGTACGCGAGACGATCTTCCGCCGAACGGTGTACCCGCGATGCGGCCGTTCCGGGGAACTCGTCGGCCGTTCGGCTCGTTGTAGGGGTATGACATGGCCGAACGCGGTTCCGCGAGCTTGGGGGAACAACCCGAGCCGGGCCGCGTTGGGTATCACCCAATCGGGTGATGTGAAGACCGTTCGGGTTCGTCGGACCGCCGTCAAAACTGCTCGTCAGGTGCTGGGGTCACGTTCTGTGTTCGATCGCCGTCCCCCAAGTCGGGTCTGTCATCCAGGTCACGGGACGGCTAACGTCCTCCGCTATCGACGGACGTTCCGAGAGAACGGCGCGGTTGAGCAGCGACGAGGGAGGGGATAAGTACAGCCATCGGGTGATGGGCAGATGCTCCCGGAAGGGTGACAGCCGATCCTCGAATGCCCGTAAAAGTTCACTCGCACGACTGCGAGGAGGTCGCGTATGGACATCGTCGTCAAGGGCCGCAACGTCGAGGTGCCCGAGCACTATCGGACGCATGTAGCGGAGAAGCTGGACCGCCTCGAACGTTACGACCGCAAGGTCATCAGCTTCGACGTGGAACTCTTCCACGAACCCAACCCGAGGCAGACGAAGAACTGCCAGCGGGTGGAGATCACCGGCAAGGGCAAGGGCCCCGTGATTCGCGCGGAGGCATGTGCGGCCGACTTCTACGCCGCCCTGGACGGTGCCGTCACCAAGCTGGAGAGCAGGCTTCGTCGAGCGCACGATCGCCGCAGAGTCCACTACGGACGACGCAACCCCACGTCGGTGGCGGAAGCCACCTCCATGGTCTCCGACATGTTGCCGGACGCGACCACCGGCCACGTCAATGGCGAGCGAGGGAGCACAGCCGTGTTGAAGGCGACCGAGGTAGAGACGGCAGAGCACCAGGAGAGTCACGAGCTGCCTCCGCAGCGGTGGCAGGACGCCGCCAACGGCCACGAGCCAGGGCAGATCGTTCGGGAGAAGGAACACCCGTCGACGCCGATGACCGTCGACCAGGCTCTGTACGAGATGGAGCTGGTCGGCCATGACTTCTACCTCTTCGCCGACGCCGAGAGCGGCAGGCCGAGCGTGGTGTACCGCAGGCGCGGCTTCGACTACGGCGTGATCCAGCTCGTGTGAGGCAGTCGTGCGGCCGGTGCCCGGCGCGGGACCAGGCGGCCCGCGAGCCGTCGTGACGCCGGGACGGCCGGTGCCGCAGAACGGCCGGTGAGCAGCTGATCCGCTGCCGTCACGGCAGCGGACGACCTCGTGGTTCCCTGCGGAACCTCCGCCCCGTCGCATGCATCGCGGCGGGGCGGAGTGCTGTCCTCCTTCTCCCCGTGGTGTCTGCCCGCTGGTGAGTTCGCTCGAGTCCGCCGCATCCGCCCCCCCCGCAGCCCGACCTCGCCGCAGCCGCCGCCCTGCGCCTGCACGGTCGCGACCGCCGCCGAGCAGGGCCGTCTGCGCGCCGAACAGGGAGGCCTGCGCGTCAAGCGGCGACCTGGCGGAGCCGGACACCCGAGGACGTGCGAACAAGCGACTCCCGCGCGGCGGGTAGGCGACAGGATGCGGGCACGGCGGGCAGATCCGGCATGGTCGGCGGGACTGACGGGGAGTATTCACCGCCCGACATCGCGCGCTCACCTGCGGTGATGTGTCTGCCGGTCGACCGAGCGGCCTGCCTGCACCAGGGAAGTCGATCCGAGTGGCTCGGGGCGGTGCCTTGCCGAACCGCTCGAATGCCGACCACCTTGCGAAGCACCAGGGATGATCGGGCATTCTTAAACGAGGTGTCCATCGGCGGGTGACGAGCCCACCACCTGCGTGGATGCCGTCGACACCCTGTCCATGCCTACGATGGCGGCAAAGCGTCCTGACCGGGCGCATGACGATCAGCTAGTGAGGTCGACCGCATGGTCCTGTCTCGACTGCTCCGCGCCGGCGAGGGCAAGACGCTCAAGCGCCTGCGGATGATCGCGGCGCACGTCAACTCCCTGGAAGACGAGTTCGTCGATCTCAGCGACGCCGAGCTTCGTGCGAAGACCGCCGAGTTTAGCGAGCGGCACTCCGCAGGCGAGTCGTTGGACGAACTCCTTCCCGAGGCGTTCGCCGTTGCCAGGGAGGCCGCCAAGCGCACGCTCGGCCAGCGGCCCTTCGACACACAGGTCATGGGTGGCGCGGCACTGCACCTCGGCCAGGTCGCCGAGATGCGCACCGGTGAGGGCAAGACCCTGACCTCGGTGCTCGCCATCTACCTCAACGCCATCTCCGGCGAGGGCGTCCACGTCGTCACGACCAACGACTACCTGGCCAGACGTGACTCCGAGTGGATGGGCCGGGTGCACCGCTTCCTCGGCCTGAAGGTCGGGGTGATCGCGCCTCAGATGACGCCGGATCAGCGCCGTGAGGCCTATTCGGCCGACATCACCTACGGCACGAACAACGAGTTCGGCTTCGACTACCTGCGCGACAACATGGCCTGGAGCATCAAGGACTGCGTCCAGCGCGGGCATCACTTCGCCGTCGTCGACGAGGTCGACTCGATCCTCATCGACGAGGCCAGGACCCCGCTGATCATCTCGGGTCCGACCGACCAGTCCTCTCGCTGGTACCAGGAGTTCGCGCGGCTCGCGCCGCTGCTCAAGCGCGACGAGCACTACGAGGTGGACGAGCGCAAGCGCACCGTCGGCGTCTCCGAGAAGGGCGTCGAGCTGATCGAGGACCAGCTCGGCATCGACAACCTCTACGAGGCGGCCAACACCCCGCTCGTCGGCTACCTGAACAACGCGCTGAAGGCCAAGGAGCTCTTCAAGAAGGACAAGGACTACATCGTCCGAGGCGACGAGGTCGTCATCGTCGACGAGTTCACCGGCCGTGTCCTGGCAGGCCGCCGTTACAACGAGGGCATGCACCAGGCCATCGAGGCCAAGGAACGGGTGCCGATCAAGGCCGAGAACCAGACGCTCGCCACGATCACGCTCCAGAACTACTTCCGGCTGTACGACAAGCTCGCCGGGATGACCGGTACGGCACAGACCGAGGCCACCGAGCTGCACCAGATCTACAAGCTCGGCGTCGTCAGCATCCCCACCAATCGGCCTGCCATCCGTAAGGACCAGCCGGACCTCGTCTACAAGACCGAGCAGGCCAAGTTCGAGGCGCTCGCCGAGGACATCGAGGAGCGGCACCGCAAGGGCCAGCCGGTGCTGGTCGGTACTACCAGCGTCGAGCGCTCCGAGTACCTGTCGAAGCTCCTCACCAAGATGTCCGTCCCGCACGAGGTGCTCAATGCCAAGCACCACGAGCGGGAGGCGCTGATCATCGCGCGCGCCGGGCTCAAGGGCGCCGTCACCGTGGCCACGAACATGGCCGGTCGCGGTACCGACATCGTGCTCGGCGGCAACCCGGACATCATCGCCGACGAGGAGATCCGGGCTCGCGGGCTCGACCCGGTGGAGACGCCGGAAGAGTACGAGGCGGCCTGGGACGAGGTGCTGGCCGAGACGAAGGCGTCCGTCGACGCCGAGGCGTCCGAGGTCCGCGCCGCAGGCGGTCTCTACGTGCTGGGCACAGAACGACACGAGTCGCGTCGGATCGACAATCAGCTTCGTGGTCGTTCAGGCAGGCAGGGCGACCCCGGCGAGTCGCGGTTCTACCTCTCGCTGGGCGACGAGCTGATGCGCCGCTTCAACGCCGCGATGGTCGAGGCCGTGATGAACCGGCTGCGGGTGCCGGAGAACGTGCCGATCGAGCACAAGATGGTCACCAGGGCCATCCTGTCCGCCCAGACTCAGGTCGAGCAGCAGAACTTCGAGATCCGCAAGAACGTCCTCAAGTACGACGAGGTGATGAACAAGCAGCGTCAGGTCATCTACGCGGAGCGCCACCGGGTGATGGAGGGCGAGGATCTGCAGGAGCAGATCGAGCACATGATGACGGACGTGCTCACCGCGTACGTGTCGGGCGCCGCAGCCGAGGGCGACGCGGAGGACTGGGATCTCGAACAGCTCTGGACAGCCCTCAAGACGCTCTACCCGGTGAGCCTCGACCACAAGAAGCTGGTGGAGGAATCGGAGCGCGGCCTGACCAAGGACGAGCTGCTGACGGCCGTGCTCGCCGACGCTCGTGAGGCGTACCGGATCCGTGAGGCCGAGATCAACGAGAAGGTCGGCCAGGAGAACGGGATGCGGCAGCTCGAGCGGCGAGTGCTGCTCTCCGTCCTGGACCGCAAGTGGCGTGAACACCTCTACGAGATGGACTATCTCAAGGAGGGCATCGGCCTGCGGGCGATGGCCCAGCGCGACCCGGCGATCGAGTACCAGCGCGAGGGCTTCGACATGTTCGCGGCGATGTTGGAGGCGCTGAAGGAGGAATCCGTCGGGTTCCTCTTCAACATCCAGGTCGAGCCCGCCGACGGCGCGAAGCCTGCGGCAGCGCCTGCAGGCCCGCCGGTCGCCGTCACCGTCGGTGGTGGCGGCTCCAACGGCGACCCGGCGGCGACCCCCGCGCTGGGCGGCCCGGGCGGCAACGGCCGGGCCAATGCCAATGCCAATGCCAACGGTCAGCGCAATGGCAACGGCCGTCGTCCGGCGCCTCCCCAGCAGCCGCGCGCGCCGCGTCCGGAGGAGGCCGTGCCGCCCGCCCTACGGGGCAAGGGCCTCGGCGGCCCCGGCCAGCAGCGGCTGACCTACTCCGGCCCGGAGGAGGGCGGCGGCGTCGAGACCCGTCGCAGCGGCCAGAGCGGGAGCGGCGGCGCAGGCGGACGAGCGAACAACGCCAGCCGCAAGGACCGACGCGCCGCAGAACGGGCGCAGGCCAAGCGCGACAAGCGGAGCTGACCCGAGACGGTCATCGAGACAGCCCACCAGAGCGGGGCAGGCGTCGGCGCCTGTCCCGCTCTGGTGTTCGGCGGTGGTGGGCGATCGCGCTCTGGTGTTCGGCGGTGGTGGGCGATTCTGTTGTTCCTCCCCCCCCGCCGCCACTCTGGTCGTGCCTGCGGGAGTCGTGCCGACAGTCGGCGGGAGGCGCGCACTCCCGCCGACGTCGTCCGCCGGCAGGCTGACCAGACCCCGCGCAGGCTGACCCGAACCCGCGCAGGCACCGGCCCGGCCGGACCGGCTGGTCGGCCGCGCACCACTCGGTCACCCGGCGATTGGATCGGCCACCCGCGCGAAGCGGTGTCCGGCCCGCTCACAGCCTGAGGCCTTGTCGGGTCACCCGTGACCTTGTCGGGTCACCGCAGGATCAGCACCTGATCAACCCCCTCGCCGTTCGGTGAGTCCGCGACGATCCGACCTCGGTGGGCGCAATACCTGCAGAGCCGTGCCGAGCCATCTGGTCCCGCGCAGCTCCAGCCGCAAGGCCACGGCGAAGACCCGATCGCGGCCCCGCACCGGCGCCGTCGACTCGATCACGGTTTCGCTGACCTGCTGTGCGTGCACCCGGAGCAGCCTGCTCGGCGGATTCGTGCTCGGCCCGTGCCTGGCCCGAGGTGCGATCAGATAGTGCAGGTCGGGGACCAGCAGCCGTCCGAGCTGCAACCGTGACCGCCTGCCGTCCAGGATCTCCACCAAGGCGTGCAGCGCCTGCCGGGCGATGCGATGCGCCGAGGGCGTCCGACCGGGTGGGTCCGGCGACGTGGTGGACGCCGGGATGTCGGTACCTGCCATGGGATGTCGCTGTTCGGCGTTCGACCGAGCCGTGGCGAGCCTGCGCAGGACGGGAATCGGGACCTGCGACGTCGGCGACGAGGACACCGGGAGCGGTGGTGAGAGCCGTGCCCAGTCCGGTACTGCCACGACCTCGACCGGGACGGACGCGAGCGGCGCGGCCACACTCGGCACCGTGATCCGGGATCTCGCCGGGCGAGGAGACCTCGGGAGCGTCGCGCTCGGTGGAGCGGCCCGCTGCGGGCTGCCGTGCAGCGGCGGGTCCGGGGCGATGCTCGACGGTCTCTCGATGCTCGATGGACTTTCGACGCTCGATGGTCTCTCGCTGCTCGGGCAGGCCGCAAGCGGCGCGGCAGGTGATCGCACGGCCGATGCGCCTGCCAGCAGCAGGCTCACCGTGAGCCCGGCGAACGCAGGCCGATCCAGGGGTTCCACCACGGGCATCGCGGCGATCACGCCGGCGTCAGCGGCAGTGGGAGACAGCAGACTGGTCATCTCGATTCCCTCCAGCGAAACGGTTTCCGTGGAGGAAGAGCGGGGTGGGGGGTTGATCCGTACAGTCTTGGCGCTGAAGTCACTCGAAAGTGTCGGAAGAGCGGGTGCTCCGAGGCTGTCTTCGGTTCCCGCTCTGTCGTGAGCGGGGATCGGCGTGGCTGAGCTGCCAGGCGGTAGGAGGAGCCATGGTGACCGACGACGACGCCGCAGATCGCCGCGCTCGACCCCGCGCAACTGCAAGACAGGGGGTCGAAGACAGGCTCTTAGACTGGCGACGTGACGCTCTCCGGACTGGTGCTGGACTTCTTCGGCGTGCTCACCGACAGCGACGGTGCGCCGGATCACGCCGAGCCGCCCCTGGTGACCCTCGTGCGATCGGCCAGGGCCACCGGGCTGCGCACCGCCCTGCTGTCCAACGCGGAAGGCAGACGAGCCGACGACGGACTCGGCGAGCTGTTCGACACGGTGGTCGTCTCCGGCGAGGTCGGGCTGAGCAAACCAGATCCGAGGATCTACCGACTCACCGCCGAACGACTCGGCCTGGCCACGACCGAATGCGTGTTCGTCGACGACCTGCGGAGCAACGTCGCAGGTGCGGTCGTCGCGGGCATGATCGGCATTCACCACCAGACCGTCCCGGCCACCGTCGCCGAGCTGAACATCCTGTTCGGCCGCGAGTTCCCGCACCGTCAACCGGACTGACGCACCCGAGGCGGGCAGCCGCCTGACCAGCCGGGCGGGAACTCGGGCAGACCTCGAGCACCCGCCCGGACCACGCGGCACCACGCTGAATGCCTTCACCGGCGCGCGCACCGCGCCCTCGGCCGGGTCGGTCGAGACTCACCCCGAGGTCAGCCGCCGCCGGGTCAGCTCGAAGCTCAGCACCGCCGCCGCGCTCGCGACGTTCAGCGACTCGACACCGTCGGCCAGCGGGATGGCGACCCGACCCATCACCAGTTCGGCGACCTCCTCGGAGACGCCGTGGGTCTCGCCGCCCAGCACGAACGCCACCCGGCGCGGCAGCTCCACCTCGAACAGGGTCGCATCGCCGTCCGCAGCCATCGCGTACAGCGCGAAGCCCGCCTCGATCAACTCCTCGGCCGCCGCTCCCGCCGTCGACGTGCGCAGGATCGGGGCCCGGAAGGCCACCCCCGCCGAGGCCTTCACCACCATCGGGTCGATCGTCGCCACGCCCCGTCGAGGCACCACCACCCCGCCGATGCCCGCCGCCGTCGCCGTGCGCAGGATCATCCCGACGTTGGCCGGCGTGGTGATCCCGTCGAGCAGCAGCAGCGTCTCGGGAACGTCGCGGCCCGCCGCCAGCGCCGTCGACAGAGTGCGCATCCGAGGCGCGACCACGTCGGCCAGCACGCCCTGGTCGTGACGCCCGTTCCCGGCCAGGACCTTCACCCGCTGCGCGGTGGCCCGCTGCACCGGGACGTCGCGCTGCGCGGCCGCCTGGAGGATCTCGCGCGCGGCCGCGCCGACGGCGTTCTCGGCGAGGATCACCTTGTCCACGGCCAGCTGCGGGTCCTGGAGGGCTTCGAGCACCGGCTTTCGACCGTAGACCGTGACGAACCGGTCCTTCGGGGAGACATCGTTGGGCACGACGAGCAGGATCGCACGCCCGCAGATGTGTCAGGATTCGTCCATGCCGGACCGACTCTCCGCCCTGGATGCGTCCTTCCTCTACCTGGAGGATCCGACGACTCCGATGCACGTCGGCACGGTCCTGCTCTTCCAGCAGTCCCGAACGGGAGGACGACGGGCCGCCTCCGGCGGTCGTGCCGGCTCCGAGGGCAGACCGGGCGGCGGCCTGGAATACGGGCGGATCGCCGCCCTGATCGAGCAGCGGCTGCCGTTGGCGCCCCGATACCGGCAGAAGGTCGTCCAGGTGCCGGGCAGGCTGGCGCGGCCCGTGTGGGTCGACGACCCGGACTTCGACCTCGACTACCACCTGCGTCGATCCGCGCTGCCCAGGCCCGGCAACGACGAACAGCTCGCCGACCTCGTCGCTCGACTGATGTCCCGGCCGCTCGACCACTCCCGGCCGCTGTGGGAGGCCTACATCGTCGAAGGACTGAGCCGCGGTCGCGTCGCGCTCATCACCAAGACCCACAACGCGATGGTCGACGGCATCGCGGGCTTCGACATCGGGCAGGTCATCCTCGACGACGCGCCCACGGTGCCGCGGGTCGGCGACGAACTGTGGATGCCGGAACCCGAGCCCGGCCCCGTCCAACTCGTCCTGGACGCCGCAACCGAGGCGGTCCGCAGGCCGGGCGAGATCGTGGAGAACGTTCGAGTGGCCGCGATGGACGTCGCCGCGACCCTGCGCAACGTCGCCGAGGCCTTCGGCGGCGTCGCCTCGGCAGTCCGCACCGCGGCGCGCCCGGCCACCCGGGGCCCCCTCAACGTCAGCATCAGCGTCCAGCGCCGCTACGCCGTCACCAGGACCCGCCTCACCGACTACCGCAAGATCCGACGAGCACACGGCGGCACGGTCAACGACGTCATCCTCGCCGTGATCGCCGGGGCGCTGCGCAACTGGCTGCTGTCCCGGGGCGAGGTCGTCACCGCCTCCAGCACGATCAGGGCGATGGTGCCGGTGTCCGTACGGGGACCAGGGTCCGGTCGCGACGAGGAAGGTGCTGCGGGCCGCGAGTCGAACCTCGTCGGAGAGCCCGCCGCCGAGGACGTCGCAGGGCCGGTCGCGGGCAGCAGGGTCTCCGCCTACCTCGTCGAGCTGCCGGTCGGCGAGGCCAGCGCCACCCTGCGCCTGCACCACGTCGGCCATGCCATGCGGGCCCATCAGGAGTCAGGGCAGTCGGTCGCCGCGAGCGCACTCGTCCGCCTGTCGGGCTTCGCTCCGCCCACTCTGCACGCGCTCGGCGCGCGCGCCGCCAACTCGTTCTCCCGCAGACTGTTCAACGTGGTGGTCACCAACGTGCCAGGACCACAGGTGCCGTTGTACGCCGCAGGGACGAAGATGGTGGAGATGTTCCCGGTGGTGCCGCTGGCCAAGCACCAGGCCCTGTCGATCGGGGTCGGCTCGTACGACGGCGGCGTGTACTTCGGGCTCAACGGAGATCGGAATGCGATGTTCGACGTGGACGTTTTGGCAGGGATGATCGACGAATCCCTCGATGAGCTGTTGGGGACGGTGTGATGCGGATCTACGTTCCCGCGACCGTGGCGATGCTGCGCGGGCTGTTGGCGACCGACGAACTCGTGCCGGTGAGCGGCACCGCCTTCGCGTTGACGCCCATGCTGCGTGAGTCGTACGCGACCGGCAGCACCGAGGAGTTGGAGTACGCGGCGCTGATGGAGGCCACCAGAGGCTCCGTCCGCCTGATCGCCGCCGAACTCGCCGACGACCCCAAGTCGCCGACCCGACGGGTCGTCGTCGCCGCCGACATGCCGGAGGTGACGCTGCGACCCGACCTGGACGCCGCCGTCGTCCGGCTCGCCGGACCGGTGCCGCTGCGGGCCATCGCCGCCGTGCACGTCGACGACCCCGAGGCGGAGGACGCCGTGCGCGCCGCCGCCGAGGTGATCGACGCCGCCGACCTGGGCGACGCCGACGCCGAGTTCGCCCTCGGGGAGGCCGAGGATCACGAACTCGCCTGGTACGCCGTCCAGGAGGTGCCGTTCCTGCTCGACCTGATGTGATCCGAGGCGGGCGGCCGCAGGCGGGGTCCACACCCGTACCCGCCTCGGCCGCATCACACCCGCACCACCCGACCGCGGCGACGGACGGCGGCGGCAGCCGCCCACGACGACGCCACCGGAGGACGATGATTCCTCGGGCGTCGAGCGGCGAGACCGTCCCGGCCGGTCCTCGCCAGGGGGCTGCGCAGCGCGGGCTCATGTCAGGATGGTGCTGCTGCGACGGTCCTCACCAGGGGTCCGTCGCCACCGACCGCGTACGACACCGCACCGATGCCAAGGAGGCGACCCCACTCATGGACGCCGTCACATCCCCGCCCGCCCCGCGCAACGAGCCGGTGCACTCTTACGCCCCCGGCTCCGCCGAGCGTGAGTCGCTGCTTGGCCGGATCGCCGAGCTGGAGGACACGACCCACGACCTCACGCAGACCATCGGCGGCAGGCGGGCCATGGCGGGCGGTGCGCGGTTCGACGTCGTCCAGCCGCACGACCACGCACACGTGCTCGGCGTCAGCGCCAATGCCACTACCGAGGACGTCACCGCCGCCGTCACCGCCGCGAAGGACGCCGCCGCCGGCTGGGCGGCCCTGCCGTTCGACGAGCGCGCCGCCGTGCTGCTCCGGGCCGCCGACCTGATCGCCGGACCGTGGCGCGACACCATCAACGCCGCCACCATTCTCGGCCAGTCCAAGTCCGTGCAGCAGTCCGAGATCGACGCCGCCTGCGAGTTGATCGACTTCCTCCGCTTCAACGTGGACTACGCCCGGCGGATCATCGCGGAACAGCCCACGTCCGTGCCCGGCGTCTGGAACCGGATGGAGTACCGGCCGCTCGACGGGTTCGTCACCGCCATCACACCGTTCAACTTCACCGCGATCGCGGGCAACCTGCCCACCGCGCCCGCGCTGATGGGCAACACCGTGGTGTGGAAGCCCACACCGACCCAGCAGCTCGCCGCCCACTTCACCATGCAGGCCCTCGAAGCAGCGGGACTGCCGCCCGGCGTGATCAACATGGTCACCGGGGACGGCAAGGCCGTCAGCGAGGTCGCCCTGACCGACCCGGACTTCGCCGGACTCCACTTCACCGGCTCGACGGCCACCTTCAAGCTCCTGTGGCGCACGATCGGCGAGAACCTCGACAAGTACCGCAGCTACCCGAGGATCGTCGGCGAGACCGGCGGCAAGGACTTCGTCGTCGTCCACCCGTCGGCCGATCCGGCCCCCATCGTCACCGCCCTCGTCCGCGCGGCCTTCGAGTACCAGGGCCAGAAGTGCTCGGCCGCCTCCCGCGCCTACCTGCCCCGCTCGCTCTGGGAGGGCGGTCTCCGCGAGCAGCTCGCCGACGTCACCAGGACGATCTCCTACGGCGACGTCACCGACTTCGCCCACTTCGGTGGTGCCGTCATCGACGCCCGTGCGTTCGCCAAGCACAAGGCGGCCCTCGACCGCGCGGCGGCCACCCCGTCGCTGGAGGTGCTGGCAGGCGGCGGCTACGACGACACCACCGGCTACTTCGTCGAGCCCACGGTGCTCGTCGGCACCGACCCCGGCGACGAGGTGTTCCGCACCGAGTACTTCGGCCCCATCCTGGCCGTGCACGTCTACGAGGACGCGGACTACTCGCAGGTGCTCGCGCAGGTCGACTCCGCTAGCCCCTACGCCCTCACCGGCGCCGTCTTCGCCACCGACCGCGCCGCGATCGAGGAGGCACACCGGGCCCTGCGGTTCACGGCGGGCAACTTCTACGTCAACGACCGTCCCACCGGCTCGGTCGTCGGCCAGCAGCCCTTCGGCGGATCGCGGGCCTCCGGCACCAACGACAAGGCAGGCTCGATGTTCAACCTGCTCCGGTGGACCAGCCCGAGGTCGATCAAGGAGACCTTCGTGGCCGCCACCGACCATCGCTACCCCCACATGGGCTGATCGTCGCCGCCCGGCGGGCGAGCCGAGCCGTGTTCCAGACCGGCACGGCCTGCCCGCCGGGCCACGGCGAGGCCCGGGCCCGCGCTGTGAGGAGCGCCCCCGGCACGTCCGAGACCGAAACCGAGCACCCCGACCCCGGCACTGGTCTAGGCTCACCGGCGATGTCAGGGTCGGCGGGCCGCACGGCGGTCGGGTGGGAGCTCCGGTGAGACGACGCGGTACGACGATCCTGTCGCTGCTGGCACTCGCGGGCACCCTCACCGCCTGCGCCGATCCGGAACCCACCGTCCATGAGGACACCCGGTCACTGGCGACGGCCGCCCGCGAGGCCATGGTCGAAGCGGGCACGACACGACTCGAGTTCTCCTTCGCCACCGGCGAGGAGTCCGCCAACACCGGTCGATGCCTGACGACCGTCTCCGAGCCGGAGTCCCGGCAGGCCGACGACGATCCGACGGCCGAGACCGCCGAACACGACTTCGACTGTGTCTTCGCCACGCAGGGCGGGGAGACCCGCTTCATCGTCGCAGGCGGCTACCTGTACGTCGAAGTCCCAGAAGACCAGCAGGAGCCCGACCAGCGGCCGTGGGTGCGGACCGACCCCTACGGGGCCGACCCGATCGCGCAGCAGTTCGCCGGACTCCACCAGCAGGCCGCGCGGTCGGCATCCCTGGCGGACATCCTCCCCGCCACGGCGGACATCACGGCCGCCGAGCCGGACGAGGTCGACGGCGTCGCGGCTCAGCGATACGAACTGAGCGTCGACGTCGCCGAGGCGATCGAGGCGGGCACCGACGAGTCCGTCACCGCCGCGCAGGAGTCCCTGCTCGCGGCAGGGGTCACCACCATCGAGGGCACCGTGTGGCTCGACGCCGATGATCTCCCGATCCGGCAGGTCGTCGAGTTCGAGATGCCCGAGGCGGGCACGGTGCGCACCGAGACCGACTTCAGCCTGTGGGGCGAGGCGCACGAGGTGCTCGCCCCGCCGGACCACCAGGTGGCCGAACGCGTCCCCGCAGGCTGAGAACGACGAATCCACGGCCGATCCGGATCGGCAGGCCCGGTCACCCGACCCCGGCGACGGAAGAAACCCGAACAGATTTCGTAGTCATTCTGATCGGCACCTTCGGCGGAGGCGCTCACGATGGACGACAGGGACCAGTCGCGAGCCGATCCCACCTTTCGGTTGAAGGTTATTCCCTTTCGGGTGGGTGGATTCTTTGAGTCAGCGCGGGTGGTGATCGGGAATGCCCGTGAATCCACCACGATCCCAGATCAAGGGGCGCTCTGGCGGTGGATATCTAGCCAGGGCGTGACATCGGACGCTGAGCGCACGGACCCGGCGACGAGCCAGGCAGGACCCCGTGGACACGAGAACGGGCGCCCGGGGACTCTCGCCCCAGGCGCCCGTGGAGTGCGGAGACGGCAACGGTCCGCTGCCGGGAGTCAGCCCTCCGGAAGCTCGCCCACCTGGTCCTCGGCAGGCTGGTCGATCTGGACGTCCTCACCCCAGGACATGTAGTCCACGGTGATGACGGCGGAGTCGAAGTTGCCCGTGATGCCGGGCTGGTTGATGACGAAGCGCACCGGCACGTTGTCGGTATTGTCGATCCACACCTGGTAGTCGATCGTCGTCATGCCGTTGTCCACGGCCGTCTGGAGCCGTTCCCGCTCCAGCTCGTCCCTCGCGCTCTCCGCCAGCGTCGCGATGTCGAGCTGGAGGTCGTACCGGGTGGTGGCGACCCCGTCGACCTCCTCCTCACCCGTGTCGGTGATCTGCGCGGCGTCGGCCTGCTGGTTGAGCTGGCTGGTCGGGTCCGCCGAGTCCACCAGCTGCTGGGCGACCATGGCGAAGGCCTGGTTGGCCCCGTCCTCTTGCTGTTCGGACGGATCGATGCGCACCCAGGGCTGGTCGATGGGCGTGGCGTCGCCGAGGTTCAGGTAGACGATCTCGTCGATGGTGACCAGCTCGATCTGCTGGGCGCCCTGCTCCTCGTCGATCGCCAGCTCGACGGTCAGTGTGAGGTCGGCGCCCCGGTCGGTGTACCGGAGCTGCCCCTCTCCGGAGCCGAACGCGTCCTCGGAGGAGGAGATCGTGAAGTGTGCGGTCTCCTTCTGACGTGCGCTGTCGGTCATCGAGCTGAAGAGCTGGCTGGGCGACAGCTCGCCGGGAGTGGTGCTGGTCTCCGAGCCGTCGGTCTCGGAGCCGGGTTCGGTCGTCGGCTCGGCGCCCCCTGTGCCTGTGTTGCCGTCGGTCTCCGGCGCGTACTCCTCGCCGTTGGAGCCACACGCGCCTGCGACTGTCACCAGCCCCAGCATCATTGCCGCGATCGTCGTTCTCCGCACCCTCATCTCTCCATTCCGAATAGGGGATGATCGAGATCGATCCGCCCGTCGTCGCGCACTGCGCGAGTCGGTGGGCGCACCGCCGGTCGCCCGGCTTCCTCAATATCGAAAGGGTAAGGAGAGAATCGGGATTCGGCTCATCCAAACTTCTCGTCCGGGCGAACGCGGGACTGAAGCAGGCGTCGCAGCGAGTCGAGTCTGCCCGGCGAGGAACCGCCGTCGGCGAGGAAACGGTCCAGATAACAGTCCGGGTCGTCCGGCGGCCCGAGATGCCCGCAGTTGGACGGACACTCCTCCGCGGCGGCGTGCAGATCGGGGAACGCCGCCACCACGTCGTCCGGCTTGATGTGCGCCAGTCCGAACGAGCGGATGCCCGGAGTGTCGACCACCCAGCCGCCGCCCTCCAGCGGCAGCGCCACCGCCGACGTCGAGGTGTGTCTGCCCTTGCCCACGGCACTCACCGAGGCGGTGGCCCGGCCTGCATCCGGGACCAGCCGGTTGACCAGCGTCGACTTCCCGACGCCCGAGTGGCCGATCATGGCCGACACGTCGTCGACCAGCTCCGCGCGCAGATCGGCGGGCTCGGTGTCTGCCCTGGTGACCACCACCGGGACCGCCAGCTCCGCATACAGCGCCATCAGCCGATCCGGCGCCGCCAGATCGGCCTTGGTCAGACACAGCACCGGCGACAGCCCGCCCGCGAAGGCGGCGACGAGGCAGCGGTCGATGAACCCCGTTCGCGGCGGCGGGTCGGCCAGCGCCGTCACGATGATCAACTTTCCGGCGTTGGCGACGACGATCCGCTCGTACGGATCGGTGTCGTCGGCCGTGCGTCGGAGCACGCTGGTCCGCTCGGCGACGCGCACGATCCTCGCGAGTGACCCCGCCGCACCGGAGGTGTCGCCCACCAGCTCGACGAGGTCGCCGACCACGACGGGCGTGCGACCCAGCTCGCGGGCGCGCATCGCCGTGACCAGGCGACCCGGATCGCGATTCATCGCGCAGGTCCAGCGCCCCTTGGCCACGGCGACGACCATCGCCTGGCTGGCGCCCGCATGATCCGGTCGAAGCTTGCTGCGTGGTCGGGTGCCGCGCCGATTGGGTCGGACCCGGATGTCGGACTCGTCCAGCGAGTGCCAGCCCTGTCGACTCACACTCCCTGCACGTCCTTCCGGGACAGCCCTGCCACGTCGGAGTCGTCGTCGAGCATCGCCGCCCACATACCGGGGAAATCGGGAATCGTCTTGTTCGTCGTGTCGATGTCGTCGACCGTCACCCCTGGCACGACCAGGCCGAGCACGGCGCCCGCCGTCGCCATGCGGTGATCGGCGTAGGACCGCCACTCGCCGCCGTGCAGCGGGCGCGGCTCGATGGTCAGGCCGTCCTCGGTCTCGACCGCCGCCCCGCCCAGCCGGTTGATCTCGGTGGACAGCGCGGCCAGTCGATCGGTCTCGTGGTGCCGCAGGTGAGCGATTCCGCGCAGCCTGCTCGGGCCGTCGGCCAGCGCGGCCAGCGCGGCCACGGTGGGGGAGAGCTCCCCGACGTCGTGCAGATCGATGTCGACACCGGACAGCCGCCCCGGCGCCGACACCGTCAGCGCATCCGCCGCGACGGTGACCACACAGCCCATCTCCGTGAGGATGCCGCGCACCGCGTCACCGGCCTGATCGGTCCGAGCAGGCCAGCCGGGCACGGTGACCGATCCTCCCGTCGCCGCGGCGGCGGCCAGGAACGGAGTCGCGTTGGACAGGTCGGGCTCGATCAGCCATTCGCGGCCCGCCACGGGTCCGGGCACGACCCGCCAGACGTCCGGCACACTGTCGTCCACCTCGACACCGACCTCCCGCAGCATCGCCACGGTCATCGCGATGTGGGGAAGCGACGGCACCGGCGCCCCACGATGGCGGACGGTTACGCCCTCGGCGTACCTCGGGCCGGAGAGCAGGAGACCGGAGACGAACTGCGAGGACGACGAGGCGTCGAGGACGACCTCGCCGCCGCGGAGTCCTCCCGCACCGTGCACGGTGAAGGGCATCCGGTCGTCGGTGATCCGCGCCCCCAGCTCACGCAACGCCGTCAACACCGTGGACATCGGCCGTTTCCTGGCGTACTCGTCGCCGTCGAAGCGGACGTCGCCGTCGGCGAGCACCGAGGCAGGCGGCAGGAAGCGCATGACGGTGCCCGCCAGCCCGCAGTCCACCTCGATCGGACCCTGCCACGAACCGGGGCGCACGCGCCAACCCGCCACCGAGTCCCCGTCGGCCGGGACGTCCTGGATGTCGGTGCCGAGCGAGCGCAGGGCCTGCGTCATCAAGAGCGTGTCTCGACTGCGCAGCGGCGCGTGCAGGATCGACTCCGACTCGGCGAGCGCTGCCAGCAGCAGCGCGCGATTGGTCATCGACTTCGAGCCGGGCACACCGACGGTGGCATTGACCGGGTGTTCGACTGCGGGTGCGGGCCAGGCCTGGGTCATCGTTCCATGATTGCGCACTCCACCTGCCTTTTCGGCCGCGCCCCTGTGTTCGCCGCGCGGCCGTCGTCGCTGTGGCAGGCCGTCGTGATCGGCCGCTAGACGTAGGCACGCCACGACGGGGTCGGAATCGCTCATGATCACCCGATGGTGCTAACCGGGTTCAGCGGAGTGGATCTTAATGTCTCTCGGAGATCTCCGGGCAGCGACGATGCGACGGCCGCATATCCAGGGTCTCGCTCGGCCGGTCGCGGGAGGATCGGCGCAGCCCGCACCCGTCGGCACGTGTTCACCTGCGAGGGGCTTTCACAACGGGCCGTGTGCTGGCATCGTCGGGCACGGCGGTCCGGGCGGGCTGCCCGCTGCGGCAGGGGTTCCCTGCCGTGCCTCCCCTCGCTCTGTAGTGCTCTTACTCATTCAGCAGTGCGGGTGACGATCACACGCAGTGAGATTTTGACTCCACTGTGTGTGCTTTACGGCTGCGACAGGAAATGCGAAGTGTCGGGCGATGCGTACCGTTGCGCCCGGAGGGGCATTACTTCAACGGTGGTCGGGCAGGCTCTGCCCGCCCCGCCGCGGAGGTGAACGACATGTGCGGAAGATTCGCCTCGATCAAGGACTCGACGCAGTTGGCGAACGAGTTCGAGGCAGTAGACGGAACACGAGGTCAGGTCGTCGAGCCGGATTACAACATCCCGCCGACCCATGCGGTGTTAACGGTCGTCGCTCGGCATCCCAGAGATGACGACGGGATGCCTGATCCGACGCGTACCGTGCGATCGATCAGAGTGATGCGGTGGGGACTCGTCCCGCGTTGGGCGAAGGACCCGGCCATCGGATCGCGGATGTTCAACGCCAGAGTCGAGACCGTCGCGGACAAGCCTGCCTTCCGAGGATCGGCGGCGCATTACCGCTGTCTGATCCCGGCCGACGGCTGGTACGAGTGGCGACGGGAGGAAGGGCGCAAATGGCCCTTCTATCTGACCAGCATCGACAGGGAGAGCCTCGCGATGGCAGGCATCTGGTCGGTATGGCGTGACCCCGCAGGCGATCCGGACGGCCCGCCGCTGTCCACCTGTGCGGTGCTCACCACACCCTCGGTCGGCGAACCCGCCGAGGTGCACGATCGGATGCCGCTGGTCCTGCCGCGCAAGGCGTGGAGACCCTGGCTCGATCCCGACGTCGACCTCGGCGCGAGCGAGGTCAGCTCGCTGTTGTCCCCGCCAGGACCCGATGTCCTCGGCCGCATCGAGGTGCGCCCGGTGTCCCCGGCGGTGAACCACGTTCGTAACAACGGCCCCGGCCTGGTAGAGCGCTTCGACCCGATCTCCCTCCCGCCCGCCCTCGACATCTCCGGCCTCTTGAGCAAGAGTTGAGAGCTGGTGTGCCGCCGAGAAGACACTGCCCGCGGCGCGTCATCAGCCGAGGGAGTGAGTGTCGATGTGCGGCCGGTACGCGATCACCAAGGACCCGGCGCGACTCGCCGCCGAGTTCGACGCGGTCGACGGGACCGACGGTGCCTATGAGGGGCCTGATCACAACGTCACCCCCACCCGGATGGTGCCGATCATCGTGGAACGGATGCCCGCCGACGGCGGTGCGGCCCGCCGCACCGTGCGACTGGTCCGGTGGGGACTGGTACCGCCGTGGGCCAAGGACCCGGCAGACGGTCCGCCCATGATCAACGCCAGGGCCGAGACGATCACCGAGAAGCCCGCCTACCGCGATGCCGCCTCCCGGCGACGCTGCCTGGTGCCCGCCGACGGCTGGTACGAGTGGAAGCCGACCGCCGAGCGGAAGCAGCCCTATTTCGCGGCCCATGAAGACGAGCGGACCCTCGCGATGGCCGCGGTGTTCTCGGTGTGGTGGCGCCCGCCGAGCGAACCCGGCGCGGAGCCCACCCCGCTGGTGACCGCCGCCGTGGTCACCACCGATGCCCTGGGCGAGACGGCGGACATCCACCACCGGATGCCGCTGGTGCTCCCGCGACATGCCTGGTCCGACTGGCTTGATCCCGCGAGATCCGCCGTGCCCGAACTGCTGGCCGCGCCCGATGAGGACCTGGTGGCCCGCATCCGGGTCCGCCCGGTGTCGCCTGCGGTGAACAACATGCGCAACAACGGTCCCGAACTGATGGAACGCATCGAGCTGCTCGACTCCGGTGCGCCCCCGACGCTCTTCGACGCGCCGTGACCACGCTGGACGTCGAGACGCCGCACGGACCGGCGCTCGTGGAGCTGCACTCCGCCGAGGAGGGCACCGCGGTGCTGCTACTCGGGCACGGAGCAGGCGGCGGCGTCGATGCGCCCGATCTGGTCGCGGCGGCCCGAGGCGCCACCGCTGCCGGGGTGCACGTCGCGCTGGTCCAGCAGCCGTACCGGGTGGCGGGCAGGCGCGCGCCCGCGCCCGCGCGGCAGCTCGACGCGGCCTGGCTCGCCGTCGCCCGGTGGCTCGGCGAGAACTGGTTTCGCGACCTCCCGATGGTGTTCGGCGGCCGGTCCTCCGGGGCGCGGGTCGCCTGTCGTACCGCCTCGGCGGGCGGCGCGGCGGCCGTGTTGTGCCTGGCCTTCCCGGTTGCCCCGCCGAAGACCCCAGAACGGCATCGGCTGGCGGAGCTGGACGCCGTCGACGTGCCCCTGCTGGTCGTCCAGGGCGAACGCGACGCCTTCGGCAGGCCGGAGTCCGGTTCCCACCGCGAGGTCGTCGTGGTGGCGGGCGACCACGCACTGAAGGCCGATCCGATCGGGGTGACCAGGGCGGTCGAGGAGTGGCTGGTTCGTGTGCTGCGTCCCCTGGCACGACCCGACTAGCCCGACCGGCTCCACGGCTCGCCGCCCCGGCTCTGATGTCGGGCCGCCCTGGCCGAGCGACTCGGAACTCGCCCGAGTCCGTGCCGTCGAGCGACGGGGCGAACTCGGCAGGCAGGTGAGCGCGTGGCTTCTGCTTCGACGGTCGGTACACCCGTGGTGCCGAGCGGCGAGCCGTCTGCCTGCGAAGGAGCAGACCCTCAGCAGCCCGGGTGCCTCGGCGGGGGTGCGGCCCTGCGGCGGCGGCGATCTAGGCTGCGTGCATGGCGGGACGAGGAACACCGGCGACCGCACTGCTGGTCAAGAAGGCCGTCCAGCATCAGGTGCACGCCTACGAGCACGATCCGAAGCACGCCTCCTACGGGACCGAGGCCGTGGAACTGCTCGGTCAGGACGCGCGCCGAGTCTTCAAGACCCTCGTGGCGGATCTCGACGGCCGACTCGTGGTGGGTGTGGTTCCCGTCGCACGCCAGCTCGACCTCAAGGCCTTGGCGGCGGCGCTCGGCGGCAAGAAGGCGAGGATGGCGGTGGTGGCCGACGCCGAGCGGGCCACCGGGTACGTGGCGGGCGGCATCTCCCCGCTGGGACAGCGCAAGGCACTGCCCCTGGCGCTCGACGAGTCCGCCGTCGAGCATCCGACGATCTTCTGCAGCGGCGGCCGACGCGGTCTGGAGATCGAGCTGGCCCCGGCGGACCTCGTCACGCTCACCAGGGCGGTGGTCGCGCCGATCTCCTCCTGATCGGGCGGGCCCTCCTGCTCGCCGCCGAGGTCGTCTCGCCAGTTCCCTGCCGATGCGGCCTGCATCGAGCGGGCAGCGCCGAACCGCCCGGCCCGTTCGTCCCCGCAGATAGAGGACGCGGCCCGTGCGGGCGTGCGAGTGTCGCCCGACGCTGCCCAGCACCTCGCAGAGTGCGGACCCGACGCGTCCGCGTAGTTCGGGCAGGAGCCGGGCGGGCAGGCATGAGCGTGGCCCGGGGTGGGCCGCCGAGGAACAGGGACACCGAGAGCCGACACGCGCACCAGGGCTCACTTAGAGCACCCGAGGCGACCGAGGGCACCGGAGTCCCTTGACACGCCTGCCCGCCCGACGAATGCACCTTCTCGACGAGTCGGGGCTGCCCGCCACGTCTGATCCGGCAGGCCTCGGGGTACCCGCACAGCGGAACGAGGGACGGTGCGCGGGAATGCGGGCGCGGCCCTCGGCGTTGCCCTGGACGTGGTGACAGAGGTGCTGGAAGCCGGGCGGGATGCCCGCGAAGACGTAGGCTTGAGGACGGCCCGCGGTCGCCCGACCTCGGGCTTGTCGACTCGTACCGTCGCAGGCAGGCGACGGCGGGAAGGGAGTTCCGTGCCCGGCAGATCGGGAGCCACGGGAGCGGATCGCCAGGCGGGGCCCCCGGCGGACGGCGAACTCGCAGGCCGGTTCGAGCGCGACGCCATGCCGCTGCTCGACCAGCTCTACGGCGCTGCGCTGCGGATGACCCGCAACCCGGCTGACGCGGAAGACCTGGTGCAGGAGACCTACCTGAAGGCGTACGCGGCCTTCGCGTCGTTCTCGCAGGGCACCAACCTGAAGGCCTGGCTCTACCGAATCCTCACCAACACCTACATCAACGGTTACCGTAAGCGGCAACGCCAGCCGCAGCAGCAGCCGACCGAGGAGATCTCGGACTGGCAGTTGGCACAGGCCGAGAGCCACACCTCGTCCGGGCTGAGGTCCGCCGAGGTGGAGGCACTCGACAACCTGCCGGACACCGCGGTCAAGGAGGCGTTGCAGCAGTTGCCGGAGGACTTTCGGATGGCGGTCTATCTGGCGGACGTGGAGGGCTTCGCCTACAAGGAGATCGCCGAGATCATGGGCACGCCGATCGGCACGGTCATGTCGCGACTGCACCGTGGACGCGCTCAGCTCAGGGACCTGCTGACCGACGTCGCCAGGGACCGCGGCTTCTTCCGGGCGAGTGAGCGGGAGGTGACGAAGTCGTGAGCGACGAGCGACCTCACGAGACGCCGTGTACCGAGGTGCTCGGCGAGCTGTGGCTGCTGCTCGACCACGAGTGCGCGCAAGGTCGAGGCGATGCGCTGCGCAGGCATCTCGACGAGTGCGGGCCGTGCCTGGAGCACTTCGGCATCGAGGAGCACCTCAAGGAGCTCCTCGCCCGGAAATGCGGCAACGAGCAGGCGCCGGACGCACTCAAGGAGCGGCTGCGCACGTCGATCCGTGAGACCGTGCTGGAGCAGGCACAGGTGACCGTCGAGCACGGACCGCGCGGCCGGACCGTCGAGGTCGAGCTGCGGGCCAGGACGCCGGATGCCGCCCCGCCGCAGCGAGTCCAGGTCCGCGAGGACTGAGCGTCCGAGCCGCAGTTCTGTACGCCGGTCGCCGGTTCGCGGTCGGTGCCGAGAACGCAGGTCGAGGCAGTCGCTCGGCTGCTCGGCTCAGGTCGGGTCGACGGCCGGGCACCGGGCAGTTCATCCGCCTCGGGTCTGCTCGCCGTCGACGGTCCACGCCGTGGGCGATGATCGCGGCGATGGAGTTCGCCGGGGAGCCTGTTTGCCGGAGCTTTCGCTGTGCGCACCCGCATCGGCAGCCTGCGAAGACCTGTAGAACGACGTCATCGCGGGTCCGACGGCCAACGCCCGACCGGCCCGGGATGTCCTCGGTGCGGCGCACCGCCAGGAACTCGGCAGGAGTTCGGGCAGACGACCACTTGGCGCGGCGCGGGCCTTGCACGAACCTTCGGCCGCCCCGGCTGCGATGAGGACTCGGACGCGAAACGACCCCGGACGCGATGTCGGCTGCGTGCCGGGGTCGTTCACTGTCGAACCGGTCCTCCAGAGTGCGGGACGCACCCGAGGCTCCGCTCAACTGTTGGGGCGCTTGCCGTGGCTCGCGCCCTTCTTCTTCCGGTCACGCTTCTTGCGAGCACGCTTGGACATCGTGGCTCCTTCTCGTGGAGTTGCCCGGAGAGTCTGACACGCTGTCACCGACGCCGAGGAGCCGGCCCGGTCGTGGTTGGATGGCGACGAGGATGGAGCATCAGGAGGACGTGGCGATGACCGAGAAGATTCGTGCCGAGCGTGCGGCAGACGGGTCCGAGGTCGCCGTCGTCGCAGCGAGCCGAGGGACCCAGGGCCGCCTGCACGTCATGCTCACGTCGATGAAGAGGGAGACCTCGTGGTGACCGAGACCACAGGCGCGGCGGCGCGACCGGTGCGCGACGGAGACGTCGCTCGGCACGGCGCCCCGATCGCGGTGGTCGAGTGATCGCGTCTCGGGTGGGGGCCTGACATGTCGACGCTGTCCGACCTGCTCGCCGAGCACACTGGTCTGTCCGACGCCGTCATCGAGCACCTCCAGCGGGTGGTCGTGGAATGGCAGCTCCTCGCCGACCTCTCCTTCGCGGACTTCCTGCTCTGGGTGCCGCTGGAGGAGGACGCCGAGCTGGGACGACGGTTCCTGTGCGTCGCCCAGGCCCGTCCCACGACCGCGCCCACCGCTCATCCGGAGGACCTGGTGGGCGGCAGGTTGGCCGCCGAAGAGCATCCGCAGCTGCGCAGGGCCGTGATCGAGGGCCGGATCTGTCGCGAGGAGGACCCCCGCTGGCATCTCGGCGTGCCGGTCCGCCGCGAGACCATCCCGGTGCGGTTCGACCGAGAGGTCGTCGCCGTACTCAGCCGGGACACCAACCTGGCCGTTCCTCGGGTGCCCAGCCCGCTGGAGATCTCCTATCTCGGCAGCGCCTCCGACCTGTGTCAGATGGTCGCCGACGGCACCTTCCCCGCCGTCGAGCCCTCGCCCGACGTGCACACGAGTCCTCGGATCGGCGACGGCATGATCCGGCTGGACTCGGCGGGGGGCGTGGTCTTCGCCAGCCCCAACGCCCTGTCGGCCTATCACCGGATGGGGCACGCCGCCGACCTCATCGGCACGCAGCTCGCCGCGCTCACCCGGTCACTGCTCTCCGATCCCTTCGACGCGACGGAGGTCGCGCAGCGGATCAGGTCGGCGGTGGACGGCGAGCCGAGTATGCGGATGGAGGCCGAGGCGCGCGGTGCCACGGTGCTGTTCCGGGCGTTGCCGCTGCGCCCTCGGGGGCAGCCTGCCGGGGCGCTGGTGCTGGTCCGCGACGTCACCGACGTCAAGCGGCGCGATCGTGCGTTGATGTCAAAGGACGCCACGATCCGCGAGATCCACCATCGCGTGAAGAACAATCTCCAGACGGTGGCGGCGTTGCTGCGCCTGCAGTCCCGCCGGATGTCGACGGTCGAGGCCCGGCAGGCCTTGGAGGAGTCGATGCGTCGGGTGACCTCGATCGCGCTGGTGCACGAGACGCTGTCGATGTCGGTGGACGAGCGGGTGGACCTCGATGATCTCGTGGACCGGGTCATTCCGATGATGAGCGATGTCGCCGCGGCGGAGAGTCGGGTCGTCGTGCGCCGGGAGGGCCGGTTCGGCGTGGTGAACGCCGAGCTGGCTACGCCCTTGGTGATGGTGCTCACCGAGCTGGTGCAGAACGCGATGGAGCATGCTTTCGCCAGCGGGGTGCGGGGACTGGTGGTGGTGTCGGCCGAACGATCGGCGAAATGGCTGGACGTGGTCGTCGCCGACGATGGCAGGGGGCTGCCAGCAGGCTTTTCGCTCGAGCGAGCGGAGGGGCTGGGGCTTCAGATCGTGCGGACCCTGGTGGACTCGGAGCTGCGGGCCTCGTTGAGTCTGCGGCGGGGTGACACGGTCGGGACGCAGGCGGTACTCCGGGTGCCGCTGACTCGACGGCGTTGATTCGGCGGGTTCGGCGTCCGTTCGCCTGTTCCGACCTTGACTCTCGGTGTCCGGCGGCCTGCGGGCGCAGGGATGCCGGATGTGATCAGCGGGTGACTGTTCGACGTATTCGAGTGGGTATGGCGAACGCAGTGAAGGCCCGATCCGAAGTCGACTCGGATCGGGCCTTCACAGCGTGTGAATGGTGTTTCGCGCGGCTCAGACGTTACTGCGGGCGCGAGTGCGAGCGTTACGCCGCTTGAGAGCGCGTCGCTCATCCTCACTCATCGCGCCCCAGACGCCCGCGTCCTGCCCGCTCTCCAAAGCCCAGCTCAGGCACTCGGAGGACACCGGGCAGCGGCGGCAGACGGCCTTCGCCTCGGCGATCTGCAGAAGGGCGGGACCGCTGTTTCCCACGGGGAAGAACAGCTCGGGGTCCTCGTCACGGCAGGCCGCATCGTGGCGCCAGTCCATTGTTCCTAGCTCCTCGCTAGGCGCGATCAGTACGCGCCGGTAGTCGGTGGGGGGATGTGCTGGGTGCTTGTGAATGCTTTCACGAACTGGCGCGATGTCAAGGGGTTCGATCCATTCCGGTGAGGAGACTCACCCGAACGATCGACAGGTGATCACGTTTGGTGGTGGGTTTGCGGGGCACGCCCGGCGAAAAGAACCACCCGACAGCGGTTGACAACGTGCCAGTCGTCGCGGTGCAACGGTCAGGCTACAACCTCGAGTGCGTTCGGCGCTGCATTAAAGCGAACTTCTTCGTGGCGACCTAGGAAGTCGCCGTCGACCTGAAGGCCCATCGGACGGTCACAACGCACCACGACACTCGGCACATCGTCTTCGCGAAGCAGCCGAGCGCCGTGCGGACCGCCCGTCGTGCCCGCGAACACCTGGGTCAGATGGCGCAGCACCGTGGGCACTCGCATCGTGTCCAGCGCGAACACCCCGAGACCGGAGTCGAACGAGCAGTCGGGATTGGTGCGCATCGCGTACGGACCGAGATAGGTCCACGGGGTCGTGTTGCAGACGAATGCCAGATGACATCCCGTTATCGGCTCTCGACCGGGCAGCTCCACGGTGAGACTCGGCTTTCGCATCGCCGATCGGAGATATCTGTCGAACGCGATCCTGGCGTAGCGAAGCGGAGTCGCGACCAGGCCCGCCTCGCGTTGACGTTCCACGGCCTCGACGACGTCGGCGTCCCAGCCGAGACCCGCGTTGAAGGTGAACCACCGGTCGTCGACGCGACCGAGGCCCACGCGTCTCGAACGACGAGCCTCTAAGGCCTGGAGCACCTGATGGGTCGCCTCGACCGGCTCTCGGGACATGCCCAGCGCGCGGGCGAACACGTTCGCCGACCCGCCGGGCACCACGGCGAGCATCGGCACCTCGCCGCCCGTTCCGCGCCGGAGCAGCCCGTTGACCACCTCGTTGACCGTGCCGTCGCCGCCCAGCGCGACGACCAGGTCCAGCCCGTCGGCGCGCGCCTCTGCCGCGGCGTCGGCTGCATGACCCCGGTAGGCGGTCTCCACCAGATCCAGTTTCACCGCGCTCGCCAACGCGTGCGCCAGCACGTCCCGTGTTCCGGGAGTCGTGGTGGTGGCCTGCGGGTTCGTCACGAGGAGGGCGCGCACGAGGAAAGCCTAAGCCGGCAGTGGAGCGGTCGTGAGACGCCGACGAGGCCGGACGTGACGGGGGACGCATCGCCGAGTCGCCGTCACCCGCCCGGTGTTACACGGGGCTACCATCGAGGTCGACATCCCTGTATCCCTGTTCGCCGAAGCTGGTAGGAGTGGGCCGTGCGCCTGGACACTGCGCCGAGGTCGGTGCTGATCGCCGGTCTGCTCGTCGGTATTCAAGGCATCGCCGGTCTGGTCTTCACCGCCATGCTGCTCGCCCGTGAGGTCGGTGGGCAGGCCGCCGAGACCGGCGGCAGCGGCTACGGGCACGCCGCCTACTTCGCACTGCTCAGCGGCGGGGTGCTGGCCTTCGCGGTCGGCCTGTTGCGGGGGCGTCCCTGGTCGAGGACCCCTGCCCTGTTCATCCAACTCCTGCTGCTCGGCGTGGCCTGGTACGCCTTCGGGCCGTCGGGCAGGCCTGCCGAGGGCATCGCACTCGCCGTCTACTGCGCGGCCGCGGTCCTCCTGCTGCACACCCCGGCCGCCCGCCTGTGGGGCATGGGGCTGACGCCGGAGGAGGCGGGCCAGGAGCTCAGTCGGGCGGCTGAGGAACGACAGGCGTGACCGGATCGCAGCAGGCTCCGGGGACCGAGACTCCTCGGCAGAACCTCGGCCGCGCCGCCGTGACGCCCACGCTGCGCCCCGCCGTGGCGGCCGACTGGGCGGGCGTCTGGCCGATCTGGCATCGGATCGTCGCCGACGGCCGGACCTACTCCTACCCTCGGGACACCGACGAGCGCACCGCCGAGGGACTGTGGATGCTGCCACCGCCCGCGCGGGTGTTCGTCGCCGAACTCGACGACGAGGCAGGCCGCCGGACGATCGTCGGGTCCGCGCTGCTCAAGCCGGTGCAGCCTGGTGCGGGCGCACACGTCGCCAATGCCTCGTTCATGATCGACCCCGATCAGTCGGGCGCGGGGCTGGGCCGGGCGCTGGCCCGGCACGTCCTCGCCGAGGCCGAGGCCGAGGGGTATCGCGCGATGCAGTTCAACGCGGTCGTGGAGACGAATCGGGCCGCCGTCCGGCTGTGGACCTCGCTGGGCTTCGAGATTCTCACCACCGTCCCGGAGGCGTTCCGGCATCCCGAGCACGGGCTGGTGGGCCTGCACGTGATGCATCGACGGTTCTGACCTACTCGGCGTCCCGCCTTCGGCGCGGCCGGACCGGCTGTCGGCTCGTCGCGGCAGGGGACCGACCTCGGCCCGCCTCGGCAGGCGGCTAGCGCGGCGCCTCGTCCGCTCTCCGCACGCCGAGCTGTGCCAGGACCGCCCTGCCCAGGGAGGTGGCGGGATCGCCGAGGTCGAACGGCAGATCGAAGTGATTGCGTCCGTCGACGACGAGGTCGCACACCTCGCCGCCGACGGCGCGGACCGCACGGATCATGTCGTCGTGCTGGCGGGCGAACTCCGAGGTCTCGTCGGCGCCCCTGGCCACGATCAACGGCGGCAGCCGGTCGGGCAGCAGATGCAGCGGACTGTTACGCCGGGCGGCCGCCGCATCCAGGCCCAACGCCCGGTTCACATACGAGAGCCGGATCGGCTCGAGGTCGTACACCCCGCTGAGCAGCGTCGCCCCCGCGAACACCTCCGAGGGCGATCGTCCGTCCGGCAGCGCTGCGTGGCAGAGCGCCATGGCGACCAGCTGGGCACCCGCCGAACTGCCTGCGAGATGGATACGGGCGGGGTCGACGCCCAGGCTCTCGGCGTGCTCGACCAGCCACCACAGGCCCTGCCGCACCGAGGCCACGATCTCTTCGAGCGAGTGCTCCGGCGCCAGCCCGTAGCCGACGGAGGCGAACGCGGCGCCCGCCGGGATCAGGTCGAGGGCCGGAAACGACGCGTCGCCCTTGCCGAGCTCCTGCCAGTAGCCGCCGTGGACGAACACCAGAAGCGGCGCCTCGGGCGCGTCGGCGGGGAAGAAGTCGAGTGCCTGCATCGGGTCGGGGCCGTAACGCAGGTCGAGCCGGACCCGGAGCGCGGCACGGGCTCGAACGCCCGCGACCGCGTAGTCGTCGAGCAGCCGTGCCAGGTCCGGCACACACGAGCTCGGCGAGTACTCACGATCCAGTTCGGCCTGGTCGAAACCGGCGTAGACCGCCTGCGGGCCGCCGTGCTCTCGGTCGGTCATGGCTGTCGTCCTCCTCGCGGGTCGGCGCCGGAACCAGAACCGGGCCCGCCCTCGGCGTCGAGCCGCCCCCGATCATCGCTGCCATCGGCCGCGAGGCGAAGGCGAGACTGCCGTTTGGGGGTGGTCCGGCGGCGGTTCGTCCGGTGAGGGAGTCCCGAGGCGCGCCCCCGGGGGCGCGGCCCTGCGTGCGGCGACGTCGACGACCGCTGCGCTGCGGGATCGTCGAGCCGCCGTCGTCCGTGGCCGACCGCCGATCGTGGCGGCTGCGGCCGGTCCTGGACGTGCCTGCCGTCAGCGCAGGTTGAGGCTCCGGAGCTGGGGCACTCCGCGTTCCGCACCGAGCACCGTGATCGCGGCGGTCTGGAGGGCGAATCTGACGCCCTGGTCGGGCTGCAGCCCGAGGGCCCTGGCGATCAGCACCCGGAGCAGATGGCCGTGGGAGACCAGGACGACGTCGCGACCCGCGCTTCGGGTCGACACCGTCGTCAGGACCGCATCGGCGCGGCGGCCCACCTCGGCCGAGGTCTCCCCGTTCGGCGTCGGCCTGCTCCAGATCGTCCAGTCCGGCACCTGCTCGCGGATCTCGGGCGTGGTGCGGCCCTCGTAGTCGCCGTAGTCCCATTCCGCCAGCTCGTGAACGACCTCGCCGGTGAGGCCCGCGAGTTCGGCGGTCTGCCTGGCGCGGGCTCGCGGGCTGGTCAGCACGAGCGGCGGCGGCGCGTCGCCTCGCAGCCGGGCGAGCAGTTCGCCCGCTCGACGCGCCTCGTCTCTTCCCCGCGTGGTCAGGGAGAGGTCGGTGACACCGGTATGCCTGCCCGTGGCCGACCACTCGGTCTCGCCGTGCCGCAGCAGGTAGACCGCGCCTGCAGGCCATTCCGGCGGTTTTTCGGCGGTCATCGCAGCTCGACCATCGTGCGCTGCCTGCCGTAGTGCTCCAGGCACGTCTGGTGATCCGGCAGCAGCCCCGCGGCCAGCGCCTCGTTCAGCGAGGGCGCGTCCCGGTCCTTGTCGGACAGCAGCAGCGGGATGTCGCTCGGCCAGGGCAGCTTCAGCTCGGGGTCCAGCGGGTTCACCCCGTGCTCGTGACCGGGGCGGTAGCCCTCGGAGCACAGATAGGACACGACGGTGTCGTCATCGAGGGCGAGCAGGGCGTGGCCGATGCCCTCGGGCAGATAGACCGAGTTGGACGATTCGGCGTCCAGCCGCACGGTGTCGTGGTGACCGAAGGTCGGGGACCCCACCCGCAGGTCCACGGCGACGTCGAGGATCGAGCCGCGCGTGCAGTAGACGAACTTGGCCTGGCCTGGCGGGACGTCGGCGAAGTGCACGCCGCGGATCGCCCCGCGTCGGGAGACGCTGTTGTTGGCCTGCCCGAGTCGCAGCGGGTGCCCGACCGCCTCGGTGAAGACGTCCTCCTGGTACGGCGCGGCGAACGACCCACGCGAGTCGGGGAATTTTCTCGGGATGAACTCGAAGATGCCGTCGATGCTCAGCTCTCGTACTCGCACGAGCCACGAGCCTAGTCCGCGTCGCGGCGCGGACGGACGGGCTCGCCGAGAGCCGTCGGCGTCACAAGTGGGCGGTGTGCCGTGGCTGGTTCGTCCGGCGGTCGGCCGGGGCGCTGACGTGCGAGGGCGCCCCGCCTGCCCGCGTCGAGCCGATCGCGAGCCTGCCGGGGCGGCGGCGCGGAGCCGCCCGCCGGGTGCCTGCGCCGATGCACTTCCGACCTGGACTCGGGCCGTCCTCGATCCGGGTGCGAGATGCTGCTCCCGCTCGGCTCTCGCATTCGGACGCCGCCGTTGGCCTGTTCGGCCGACCGGGGTATACGACGGATGCGGTGGGCCCGGGTGAGGACGCCGGGAACGGATGATTCGGGTAGCCGAGCAGGAATGAGTGAAGACCTGACTGTCAGAAGAATTCTCAACAATCAGAACGGACGTCTTGCTAACCGAATCGTCGTTTCAATGAAATATTGCTCACCTTTCGCGGGACGTCGTTTGGAGGGGCTCGGGCCGGACTGCCAGACTGATCGGCACCGCTGATTCGCCTCGTGCTCCTCACTCAACGTCCTTCGAGGGCACCGCTCGCCTCTACGGATACCGCCGCACCGGTGCCACCACCTCGCCGGGCCTCACCGCAGGCGGTCCGCCGCCGCGAGCACCCCAACCTGTCTCCCACCGTGAGGGATGTCGTGACCGCACTGAACGATCAGGCGACCGGTCGGTTGACCGACGAAGAGATCTTCCTGGCCCACGAGGGCGGCAAGCTCGGGGTGAGCGTGCGCACCTCGCTCGCCGACTCCCGTGCCCTGTCCATCGCCTACACACCCGGCGTCGCGCGGGTCAGTAGCGCCATCGCCCGCGACGCAGCACTGGCCAGGGACTACACCTGGACCGGCCGACTGGTCGCGGTGGTCAGCGACGGCACCGCCGTCCTCGGCCTCGGTGACATCGGCCCGAGGGCGGCACTGCCGGTGATGGAGGGCAAGGCCGCCCTCTTCAAGGCCTTCGGCGGGCTGGACTCCATCCCGATCGTGCTCGACACCACCGACGTCGACGAGATCGTCGAGACTCTCGTGCGGCTGCGCCCGTCCTTCGGCGCGGTCAACCTGGAGGACGTGTCCTCGCCGCGCTGCTTCGAGCTGGAGGCCAGGCTGATCGAGGCCCTGGACTGCCCGGTCATGCACGACGACCAGCACGGCACGGCGATCGTCGTCCTCGCCGCGCTGCGGGGTGCGGCGACCGTGCTCTCCCGTGATCCCGGCTCCCTGCGCGTCGTCGTCTCGGGAGCGGGCGCGGCCGGGGTGGCCTGCGCGCGCATCCTGGTCGCGGCGGGCATCGCGGACGTCACGGTGCTCGACTCGCGGGGGATCGTGCACGCGGGACGCGGCGATCTGAACCCGATCAAGGCGGCCCTCGCCGAGGAGACCAACCCGGCCGGGCGTACCGGCGGTCTGGACGAGGCGTTGACCGGCGCCGACGTCTTCATCGGAGTCTCCTCCGCTCAGGTGCCCGAGACCTCGCTGAAGTTGATGGCTCCGGACGGGATCGTGTTCGCCCTGTCCAACCCGGACCCGGAGGTGCACCCGGAGATCGCCGCCCGCCATGCGGCCGTCGTGGCCACCGGGCGCAGCGACTTCCCGAATCAGATCAACAACGTCCTGGCCTTCCCCGGCGTCTTCGCGGGCGCCTTGAACGCGGGAGCCCGGCGCATCACCGAGCGGATGAAGCTCGCGGCGGCGGAGGCGATCGCCTCGGTGGCGGCGGAGGAGTTGTCCATCGACCGCATCGTGCCCAGCGCCCTGGACCCGCGCGTCGCACCCGCCGTGGCCGACGCGGTGGCCCGTGCCGCCGAGTAGCCGTGCAGTCGCCCGATCAGGGGGACTGGGCCGGGACGATCGGGTGCAGAGTGACACTCTGCAGACGCGACGAAAAAAGATCGTCGAAACGGCGTCATCGGGTGCGCATTGAGGAGTCACCTGAAAGGCTGTCACTTGATTGGCGAAGCTTTCAGCCCGCCGAACATGCCTGATCGGCCGGGGCCCACCGGGGCCCCGGCCCGGTCTGGCGGAGTGACTCCGAAGGCAGGCGTCGGGTAGGCACTGACAGGTGGCGTTCCGACGCCGTCGGTCGATCGCCGTCGACGCGGACGGACCGTCCGCGCAGTCGACTGCATGCCACGTCGCGCGAGCGGGAGGATGAAGCCGTGACCGATCAGGTCGAGCAGCTCGGGGGCCTGGACGGTGCCGGTGTTCTCGATCAGGACATCGGCCTGTCCGCATTCGACGTCCCTGCGGTCCGCTGTGACCCCCAGGGGTTGATCCAGGCGGCCAACGAGGACTTCGTGCGGCTGCTGCGGGCGGACTCCGCCGTGGCGTTGATCGGCCGCAAGCTCGATGTCACCGCAGACCCGGACGGCGGGTCCGATCGGGTCACGCGCACGGATGGTTCGACTGTTCCCGTTCGAGTGGTGCGATTGCCCCCCGAATCGGGTGAGCAGGCGCTGCGCACCGTATTGCTCGTCGATCTCCCGGACACCGGTCCGTCGTCGAAGGTGCGGGCGGAATTGCAGCGGCTTCGCGAGGTCCAGATCGACGCGGGCATCGGTTCCTTCGAGTACCGGCTCTCCGACGGCGTCGGGCACTGGTCACCGGGCCTGTTCGTGCTGCACGGCCGTGAGCCCGGCGGGGCGCCCCTGGACTTTGCAGGCATCGTCGGCCTGCTGCATCACGACGATCGGGAACGGCTGATCAACCTCGCCGCCGAACAGACCGAGCGGCTGGAGGACTTCGTCTTCGAGTACCGGGTCCAGCCGCCCGACGGTCCGGTGCGGCGGCTCCTCGCCAAGGCGACGATCACCAGGGATGCGGCCGGGCTGCCCGAGTTCCTCGTCGGCTTCGCCACGGACGTCACCCAGGAGCGGATCGCGGCCGAGGCACTCGCCGAGGAACGCGCCTGGCTGCTGGAGGCCCAGCGCATCGCCCGACTCGGCAGCTTCACCCAGGAGGAGCCGTTCGGTTCCCGTCGGTGCAGCGAAGTGCTGCGCGAACGGCTGCTCGAACTCACGGGCGACGACAGACAGCTGCTGGCAGCGGTGCATCCCGAGGACCGCGATGTGGCCGTGAGCCTGCTCGATCACGTCGACGGCAGGCCGGGCGAGGTCGAGTTGCGCGATCGCACCGGAGAACGGCGATACGCCTGCCGGATGCGTGCCGAACTCGACGAGAACGGTGCGGTGATCCGCCGACACGGCACCGTGCAGGACGTGACCGCGCAACGTGAACTGGAGGCCGAGCTGCGGGCGGAGCGCCGACGGCTCTTCGACGCCGAGCGCGGCGCGGGCCTCGGCTTCTGGTCGTGGGACCCGGCATCCGACCATGTCTCCTGGTCGCCGGTCCTGCGGGAGATCTTCGGCGTCGCCGACGACGTCGAGATCACCTACCAGCGATACCTCGACGGCGTGCATCCCGAGGATCGGTCGACCGTCGACGGACTCTGGCACACCCTGCTGGTGGATCAGCAGCCCTCGGAATGCGAACACCGCGTGATTCGAGACGACGGCTCGATCCGCATCGTGCGGTGTAGTGGCGCGATCACGTTAGAGGCGGACGGGACCCCTCGCGTCGTCGGCATCACCCAGGACCTCACCGGGCAGCGCGCTGCGGAGGCCAAGGTCCGCCGGACCAGTCAGCGGTTCGCCGACCTGGTGTCCATCGCCCCGGTCGGCATCGGCATCTTCGATCACGAAGAGCGGCTGATCGACGCCAACGAGACGCTGTGCGACCTGCTCGGCTATGACCTCGACCAGATCCGAGGCATGTCGGCCGACCAGCTCACCCATCCGCAGGAACGCGAGGCCAGGGCGCGGTCGGCGGCCCGCATCGCGGGACTGGACGTCAAGCGGACGAAGGTGCCGCAACGGCTGCTGGTCCGCTCCGACGGCGAGCCCGTCTACTGCGAACTGCACGTCTCCCGCTCGGTGCAGGACGACGGCCGCCAGTTCTGGCTGATCGTCTTCCAGGACATCACCGAGCGACGCAGGGCCGCGGAGGCCCTGCGGCACCAGGCAACCCACGATGACCTCACCGGACTGCCGAACCGGGCGGCCGTGAAGGAACGCCTGGCCGGGCTGCTCAGCGGCCCGGACGGCAGCCGGGTGGCGGTGCTGTTCTGCGACATCGACAACTTCAAGCGCGTCAACGACTCGCTCGGCCACGACGCGGGCGACGAACTGCTGGTCGCGTTGGCGCGTCGGCTGGAGGGCGGCCTGCCCCCCGGCTGCACCGCGGCGCGGCTCTCCGGTGACGAGTACGTGGTGATCTGCTCGGACATCGACGCCGTCGGCGGGGTGGACGCCCTGGCGACGCGGGTCGCGGGGCTGTTGCGGACGGCGGTTCCCGTGCACGGTCAGCTGGTGCGGGTCTCGGCCTCGATCGGCGCCGCCGTGCCGAACGGCTCACGGGCCAGCGGCGCCGACCTGCTGCGGTTCGCCGACGCGGCGATGTTCGAGGCGAAGCGGGAGGGTGCGGGTCGGGTCGCGCTGGCCAGCGCCGCCCTGATGGCCTCGGCCGACCGGCAGGTCCACCTGGAGGGGCAGCTGCGCGAGGCGCTGACCCGTGACGAGCTGGTTCTGCACTATCAGCCGGTGGTGGGGCCGGACGGCGCCGTGCAGACGGCGGAGGCCCTGGTCCGATGGCCGCATCCCGAGCGCGGCCTGCTCGCCCCCGACGTGTTCCTGCCGGTGGCCGAACAGGGCGACCTGCTGCGGGACCTGGACCGCTGGGTGTTGCGGACCGCGCTGCGGGAGGCATCGACGTGGCCGCAGGTCGACGGCAGGCCGGTCGCGGTGGCGGTGAACCTGGCCGGTCTGGTGCCCGGCGTTCCCGACTTCGTCGACTCGGTGACGCACGCCGTCGAAGAGGCCGGGATCGACTGGAACCGGGTGATCCTGGAACTCGTCGAGACCAGCCTGGTCGACCTGCCTTCGAGAACCAGACAGACGATGGGCGAGCTGGTGGACCGGGGCGTGCGCTTCGCGGTCGACGACTTCGGCACCGGCTACTCCTCGCTGGCCCGGCTCAAGGACCTGCCCGCGCAGATCATCAAGGTCGATCGGCGATTCGTCGCCGGGGTCGGCAACGATCCCTCCGACTTCGCCGTGGCGCGGGCCGTGGTCGACATGGCCAGGGCGATGGATCGCAGCTGTGTCGCCGAGGGCGTCGAGACGGCGACCCAGTTCCACGTGCTGCGGGGCGTCGGGGTGGACGCGTATCAGGGCTGGCTGTTCTCGAGGCCGGTGCCTGCCAAGGAGTTCCGCGCCGTGCTCGACCTCGGCCCGTTGCACGTGCCTCGGGCGGGCTGAGCCGAGGCGATCTGCGCCCGTCTGGCGGGTGCGGGTGCCCGGGTGCCGCCCGGCGCCTGGCGTCCTGCCTGCTCGGCCCGCCGGACGACGGCTTCGCTGTCCGGTCGCGGTCCGGTGGGTGATCTGTCTGCGGTGACCGGACCCTGCGATCGGATTCGACTCGCGGCAGCGGGCTCGCTCCAGGTCGGGTATCGGGGCGGGCACCGCTCGGGGCGTCCGCCGGTCTCGGGGCCGTCGACCTGATGCCGTGGACTCGGCGCCCGGGGTGCGTTCTGCCGGGGCCGTTGTGTGCCTGCCCGGTGCCGTCGGCCCTTTCGTACCGGACCCGGACCGGCGGGCGTCGGGCCAGCCCGGGGTGCGCCGAGTCCCGACGTCGAAGTCCTCGGACTCGGCGGCCCGGCCCGGCCCGGCCCGGCCCGGTTCGGACGCGGCGCGGTTCGGACGGGCGGCTACTCGGCCGACCCGGCGGCCGACGCGTCCTCGGCCGCAGGTTGGTCGGCGGCGGCCAGCACTGCGGCGACCCGGTGGCGGGGCAGGTCGATCAGCCGTAGGTCGAGTTCGTCGCGGCGGGGCGCCGAGGCAAGGACCAGGTCGCGAGCCTGGTTCTTCGTCAGCGTCCGACCGCGCGCCGACTCCCGGCGGATCAGCGCCTCCCGCCATACGTTGGCGATCCGGCCGTGGGCCTTGCGCAGCAGGGCGCCCGCGATCGAGCTCTCGGCGGCCGGCCGCGTCGCGTCCGGCTCCGCTGCGCTGGACGCTGCGATCGAGGACGCCACCACCACGGCGTGTCTGCCGTCCGGGGTGCTCCGATGGAACTTCAGCCGGAACTTCGCGCCGACGAGATCGCTCAGCGCCCGCTGTGCCGCCGCGTCGAGCAGGTCGGGATGGTTGTTGCGCACCAGCACGCCCAGCTGTCGGGTGTTCGCCGCCGCCAGCACCCGGAACAGCCACGGCCCTGGGTCGGCCATCGCGTCGATCAGCGCGGCGTCACCGGTGGTCGGACTCGTCCACTCGGCCTCGACCACCGGCAACGGGGTCGGTGCGGACACCAGCCCGCGCAGCGCGTCGAGCGCTGCCGCACTCGGCCCGCCGGTCGACTCGCCGGACTGCGGTCCGTGGGTGTAGATGCGGGTGTCGCCGCGCCGGGTCGTTCCCGAGCCGAGCGGCCTGCACACGTACAGATCGCTGGCGCTCCCGACCGCCTGTGCCCCGTCGTATCGGTCGAAGTCGGGCAGGATCGCCTCGAACAACATGCCCAGCCGGTGCAGTCGCTGCTGCACCTTCAGCCCGAGCGCAGGCGTGCGATCGCTGTATCCGTAGGCGATGAGCACCCGTCCACCGTCTCGGAGGCACTCGGCAGCGCGGGCGGTGAACAGTCCGACGCCCTCCGGCGTGTACGGCGGGTCGGTGAAGACCAGGTCCGAGGTACCGAGCACCGAGGGCGGCAGTCCGAAGCGCAGATCGGCGTGCAGACAGCGAATCCGCAGTCCCTCGCGCTCCGCGATCCGGTCGATGTGCGCCAGCACTCGATCGTCGACGTCGACGACGGTGATCGCCAGGTCGGGGTGCAGGCGTCCCAGCGCAGTCGAGGTCAGATCGTGGTCGCCGAGGAAGAGCACCGACGCGTTGTCCAGGTCATAGTGTGACGCCAGCCATGCGGCCCGACGCAGCACGCTCTCCGGGGTGGCCTGGACGTGGTCCAGCGCAGCCATCGGCGGGGGCACGGCGGCGACGTCCGCCCGGACGGCGGCCCGCAGCGACTCCGACAGCCGGGCTGCCGCGGGCGCCTGGTCGACGGGCGCGGGCAGCTCGGCGGTGGCGAACTCGGCGCGGTAGTCGGCGGCGCACTCGGGGCGGATGCGGACCAGCTCGCGGCCGTCGACGCGCCGTCGTCCCAGGTCGGTCCCGGTAGCGGCCAGCAGCTCCTCCACGGTGCGTCGAGGCGTCGCCTGCGTCCTGATCAGGTCTTCCACCGAGTGCCAGCCCGCGACCAGCATCGCGAGCACCCGCCTGAGCCGGAGGCCGTGCACCCCGGCGGCGCGGATCAGCGCGGCCACCGCCACGCGCGGCTCAGGGGTGGTGTGGTCGACGCCGTCCTCGGCGATGTGGTGCTCCATGCCCCGATCGTTCCACCATGCGGACATTCGCCGGGACCGGCGCCTGGTCTCCTCGAGTTTGGTCGCAGATGTCCCCTGCCGCGTCTAGGGTCGTGCGGAGCTCAGCGGCCGGGAAGCGGCCGCGCGATCACGAGGGGGCTCGGGTGATCGAGTTCCAATCAGCGACCAAACGCTTCGCCGACGGGACGGTGGCCGTCAGGGAACTCGACCTGACCGTGGAGGCGGGCACGATCACCGTCTTCGTCGGACCGTCCGGGTGCGGCAAGACCACGTCGCTGCGGATGGTCAACCGCATGGTCGAGCCGACCTCCGGCACCGTCCTGGTCGACGGCGCCGACGTCATGGCCTCCGACCCGGCCCGACTGCGCCGAGGCATCGGCTACGTCATTCAGCATGCGGGCCTCTTCCCGCACCGGTCGGTGCTCGACAACGTGGCCACCGTGCCGCTGCTCTCGGGCTGGACCCGGCGGCAGGCGCGGGCCCGGGCCGCCGAGCTGCTGGAGCTGGTCGGCCTGGCCGCCGAACTCGGCTCGCGCTACCCGGCCCAGCTCTCCGGCGGCCAGCAGCAGCGGGTCGGCGTCGCCAGGGCCCTCGCGGCCGATCCGCCGGTGTTGTTGATGGACGAGCCGTTCTCGGCGGTGGACCCGGTGGTACGGGAGGGCTTGCAGGACGAACTGCTGCGCTTGCAGAACGACCTGGACAAGACGGTCGTCTTCGTGACCCACGACATCGACGAGGCGGTGCGGATCGGCGAGCGGGTGGCGGTGTTCGCCGAGGGCGGCCGACTGGCGCAGTACGTGCCGCCCGCCGAGCTGCTGGCCTCGCCCGCTGACGACTTCGTGGCGGACTTCGTCGGACGTGACCGGGGATATCGCGGGCTGTCGTTCCTCGACGCGGCCGAACTGTCGGTCGGCGAGGTGCCGACGGCGGACGTCGGCGCGACACTGACCGGCGTGGCCGCCGGGCCCGCCGAGTGGGTGCTGGCGCTGGATGGCGAGCGAAGACCGCGTGGGTGGCTGGCGCCGGAGTCTCCGCTGCGCGGCGGTTCCGCTGCGCGACCGCTGGCCGAGTCGGACCTGCTCGCGGGCGGCTCGCTCTACACGAAGGGGACGGCGCTGCGCGGTGCCCTGGACGCCGCATTGTCGGCACCGTCCGGGCTGGGCGTCGTCGTCGACGAGGCGGGCAGACACCTCGGGGTGATCACCGCCGGTCAGGTCCTCGAGCTGGTGGAGCGTCGCCGGGATCAGCGTCGGGGACGTGACACGGGGGCCGCACTCTGATGTGGGACGACCTGGTCCGCTACCTCAGCAGTGCCAACAATCGTGAGTTCATCGGATCGCAGCTTCTCGAGCACGTCTACCTGTCGTTGACGCCGCTGCTGTTCGGGATCGCCGTCGCGATCCCGGTCGGCTGGCTCGCGCACCGCTTCCGTCGGGTCAGGGTGGCGTTGCTGACCAGCGCGAGCATCCTGTACACGGTGCCGTCGCTGGCCCTGTTCGTGGTGATCCCCGGCATCATCGGCACGCTGGTCCTGGACAGCATCAACGTGGTGGTCGCGTTGACCCTCTACACCAGCGCGCTGCTGCTGCGCCCGGTGATCGACGCGCTCGACGCGGTGCCCGATCACGTGACCGCCGCCGCCACCGCCATGGGTTATCGGCCTGCCCGTCGCTTCCTCGCCGTGGATCTGCCGCTGGCCGTCCCGGTGCTCGCCGCAGGCCTGCGCGTCGGCGCCGTGAGCAACATCAGCCTGGTCAGCGTCGGCGCGCTGATCGGCACCGGCGGCCTGGGCGTCCTGTTCACCGAGGGATTCCGGACGCGGTATCTCGCGCCGATCGTGGTGGGCATCGTGCTCACCCTGCTACTGGCCCTGGTGGTGGACCTGCTGCTGGTCGCGCTCCGCCGCAGGCTGACGCCGTGGGAACGAGTCGAGCTGGGGGCACGGTCATGATCCAAGGACTCGTCGACTGGCTGGGCGATCCGGCGAACTGGCGCGGTGTGAACGGCGTGCCGAACCGCATCGTGGAACACCTGGCCTACTGCTCGATCGCGATCCTGCTCGCGGCGTTGATCGCGATGCCGCTGGGGCTCTACATCGGGCACACCGGACGCGGCGGGGTGACGCTCGTCGGCGCGGGAAACGCCATGCGGGCGCTGCCGACGCTGGGGCTGGTGACCTTCCTGTACCTGGTGCTCGGCGGTACGCAGACCGCCACCGTGGTCGGCCTGGTCGTGCTGGCGGTGCCGCCGATCCTGGCGGGCACCTATGCCGGGGTGCAGGATGTCGACCGGCGGGTGGTGGACGCGGCGCGGGGTGTCGGCATGACCGGCTGGCAGCGACTCTGGCAGGTGGAGTTCCCCAACGCGCTTCCGCTGCTGCTCGGCGGCCTGCGCAACGCCGTCCTCCAGGTCGTGGCCACCGCGACGGTCGCCGCGTATGTCGGCCTCGGCGGGCTGGGCAGGCTGCTGCTGGACGGGATCAGGGAGCCGAACTACTCGAAGGTGCTGGCGAGCGCGCTGCTGGTCGCGTTGCTGGCCTTGACACTGGATCTGGTGCTGGCGGGCCTGCAGTGGCTGATCGTGCCGCGCGGACTCCGACCGGTCGCCACGACCACGCGGGCGGCCCGCCGGGCTCGACGGGCGGACCGACGCGAGACCGGGGCCGGTGAGTCGGATGCCGGACCGTCCGCCCCTGACCTGGCGGAGACGTCGCGACCTTGACGGCGCACCGAACGGCCGCCCGCTGGGACCTCGTCGGTGCAGGCGGGCCTCCGACATGCAGGCAGTCCTGCGGTCGATGCGCCGCCTCGGCGGGGCGCGGGACGGCGGCGGGCGCGGGCTGATCGGGGCCGCCGACGACCGCGGAGGCTGTCTGCGGTGCACGACGACCGGTTGAGACACGAGAAGGATTCATCACGATGCGACACCGAGGGAGATCACGACCGATGAGACGGGGACTGGCCACACTGGCCGTCGGAGCAGTGCTGGTGACGGGAGCCTGCGGCGGCGGCGATCCGTTGAGCAACGAGGGCGGATCGGCCGAGGACGGTCAGATCATCGTCGGCTCGGCCGACTTCGCCGAGAACCAGCTGTTGATGGAGATGTACGCCGAGGTGCTGCGGGAGGGCGGCGCCGAGGTGACCACCCGGCCGGGTGTCGGCAACCGTGAGTTCATCGTCGACGGCCTGCAGGACGGTTCGCTGACGATCGTTCCCGAGTACTCGGGGAACCTGCTGCACCACTTCGCGGAGGTGGCGCCGGGAACCTCGGCCGAGGACATCATCACGAGCCTCGACGAGTCGTTGCCTGCCGGACTCGGCATCCTCGCACCTGCCGATGCGGAGAACAGCGACGTGCTGGTGGTGACCGAGGAGACGGCGGATCGACTCGAGCTGACCTCGCTGGCCGACCTAGGACCGCAGTGCGACGAGCTGGTCCTCGGCGCGGCCGGGGAATGGGCGGAGCGGTGGGCCGAGCCGATCGCCGAACTCTACGACTGCACCTTCGCCGAGATCAGGACCACCGACGCGGGCGGCCCGATCACCGTCGACGAGCTCGCGGGTGGCAACGTCGACGTGGCGAACCTGTTCACCACGATGTCGGCCATCGAGGAGAACGACTTCGTCGAGCTCGAGGACCCCGAGCGGCTCTACCCGGCTCAGCAGGTGATCCCGCTCGTGCGCGCCGACGCGCTCAGCGACGATCAGCAGGCCGCACTCGACGAGCTGTCGGCCGCGCTGACCACGGAGAACCTCAAGGAGATGGTCCGGCGCATCGAGGTAGACCGGGAGAACTACGCCGACGTGGCACAGGAGTTCGTCGCCGGGCTCTGATCTCTCCCGGGTGCCGGTGCCGCGATGGCCTTGACGGCCGTGCCGTCGGAGCCTCGTGGAGAGGCGTCCTCGTCGAGTTCCGACACCGCGGTGGGCAGGGCCCGGTCATCGGCCCTGCCCACTCGCCTTCTCCGCACCCGGAGGGTGGAGGACTCACCTGGTGCGGCGCAAGCTCAGCCGGTCACGGGATGGTGGCCGCGGATCGGGGTGGGCCGGGGTGCGGGCTGCGGCGACTCGGCACCGGGGCCTTCGGTCTCGGGCTGCTCCGGCTCCGCACCGGGCTGCTCGGGCTCCGGTTGCTGCGGGTCGGTCGGCTCGGGAGACTCCGGCCCCTCGGCACCCGCCGCGCAGGTGGCGGAGGCGATGTCGACGCTCTGCAGCCCGGCCACCTCCACGGACAGGGCCGTGACGGTCAGCGAGCCGTCGGGGTTGGTCACCTGCCGATTCAGCAGCACCGTGGCCAGGCCGGGCACGTCGACCCCGGTGTTGGGGCCTGCCGAGGCGTCCAGCGCGACCCCGCCCAGCGTCGCGCCCACCAGCCGGGTCTCGCCCCGGCCCTGATCGCAGGTCGCCTCCACGGCGGTCGCGGCGAGATCCCCGAGGCCAAGCTCCGAGAGGAGCGCCCCGGTCAGTCCGACGCGCAGGTCCGTGACGCTCGACTTCGCACGGTGGGTGTCCACCTCGGTGTTGAGCACGCCCGCCTGGACCAGCCCGTTCGCCACGCTCAGATCGGCGACGGAGCGCTGCTGGAAGCCGTGCTCGCCGGTCAGCTGCGGCGTCGGTTCGACTGCGAGCAGGCCCTGGGCCCGCAGGGCGAAGGCCGAACTCGGCCCGGTGCCGGTCGTGTCCTGGGCCGTGGCGGGCAGCGCCGAGGCGAACTGGAGTCCGAGGACGAGGGCGAAACCGAGTGATGCGCGTGCGGTCTTGACGAACACGATTGCCTTTCCTTCTACACGTGAGTCGAGCAGAGAACGTTTCCCGATTCGTGGCGTCATCGAATCTCGACGACGGTGCCCAACGGCAGGGTGAGCAGCAGGTCCATCGCGACATCCGGAACTCGAATGCATCCGTCGCTGGTCTCGGTGCCGAACGGCGTCTCGTCCGGCCAGCCGTGAATGGCGACGGTCGCGGGACCATCCGCATAGGTGTCGAGAACCTCGGAATGCGTGCCCAGCGGCAGGGTGTACCGACTGAATTCGCTGACCGTCTCCTCGATGGAGGCAAGGAGGAATGTGCGGCCGAGCGGAGTCGGGGCCTCGGAACTGCCGACCCCGACCGTCCACCGGCCGATCTCGGTGCCGGACTCGACGACGGCGAGGGAGAACTCGTCGACGTCCACGATGACCCGGAATGCGTTGGTCGCCTCGGTCACCGTTCCGTCGGCCGAGGTCACCCAGCCGGTCGAATTGCTCGGCCGCGACGGCAGCAGGACGTGGTACCAGTCGTCCTCCTGCTCGATGACCGGCAGCCAGGTCGGTGAGCCGAGCTGTGTGGCTGGCAGCCTCGCGATCACCTCGCCGTCCTGGGAGTCGTAGACGGGAAGTTCGTCCTCGGGATGGATCACGAGGTCGCCGCCGGAGTCGGCGGGAGCGGCGTCGCTCGGTGCCGAGTCGACGACGCCGAAGGTCGTGGCCTCGGGGAGGGCGGCCAGGCCTGCCAGATCGACGGTCTGCCTGGCGGGCGGGGGCGCCTCGGCTCCGTCGTCGGTCGCGTCTCGGCCGCAGCCGGTAGCGAGGAGGATCATGGTGCCTACTGCGCAGATCGCGAGCAGTCGATTCCGGAATGCGGTCTGGCCGCGTGCGGCGGTCGTCATCGTGGTGGCTGATTCCTTTCTTCGGACTCGGCGGGTGCGACTTGATTCCGTTGCACTTCGCGCCGATCGGCGCTGCCGCCGTTCGAGTGGCGTTCCGGTATTGCCTGCGCAGACCCGGCCGGTATCTGCTGCGCGGCGAAATCGATGCACCACTCGGCGATGTCGACTGCGTTCTCCGGAGCCGCAGGATCACGGTGCGGTGACCGGGCAGGACATCGCCAGGGAGCGAAACATCCCTCGGTCGCCGGATCAACCACGCGGCGTGTACGACGAGACGGGGGTGACCTGGGCCGACGATTCATCGTCGCAGGTGACGCGAAGTCGGCTATTTCACTCTTTGGGGCGACATTCCTCAAGTCCCGTCGGTGAAATTCGGTGAAAATTGACCCGATTCACTTCGACTGTCTGTTATCAAAATACCGGGTGTAACTCGATTCAGGTGACATCTCTCACTTGTTCGAGGGGTTGACCAGGGCGTCGACGATGCGGGTCCGGCTCCAGTGTGCCGTCGAGATCGAGCCACGGGCCGCTGCGCTGGCCGGACCGTCGATGCCGCCGGCGGCGGACGATCGCCCGCCGCGAAGGGCCTGACCTCCTGTCGAGGCCGTTCGGTGCGCGGTGGCGTCGTCGAGGCGTGTCGCGGATGTCGTTCCCACGATCTGGGCCGTCCGCCCTAGCCGCCCTGGACCGCACGGCGGTTCGCGTCGACCGCCCGGTCAGGCCTCCTGCGGCGGCGTGCCGCCGAGTCGGAGAGTGAGCTCCGCAGCCGTGCGAAGGACCTCCTCGGCGAGCTCCGGCCAGGTCTGACCGCAGGGGGACTCCTGCTCGCAGACGTGCCGGATCGTCACGCTGATCGAGGCCACCGGCCTGCCGCCGTGGTCGAACACCGCCGAGGCGACCGAGGCCCACGACTCGGTGATGTACCCGTCCTCGACCGCCCAGCCCTGCCTGCGCTCCGTCGCCAGCAGCCTGCGCAGACTCGGCAAGTCCCTCGGCCCGCGCCCGGTGCGCTGGACGAAGCTGGCGGTGCCGGGGAACAGCGCCCGCACCTGGGGGGCGGGCAGATGGGCGAGTATCGCGCGGCCCGAGGCGGTGAGTTCGGCGGGCAGCCGCACTCCTACGTCGGTGACCAGGGTCTGCGGCCGGGCGGGTTGTTCCTTGGACAGGTAGACGGCCTGCGCACCGTGCAGGACGCCGAGGTGCGCGTTGTGCCCGACCTGGTCGGCCAGCCGCCGCAGCAGCGGTCGGGCCAGCCGTTCCAGGGGATCGTGTCGGAGGTAGGCCGAGCCCAACTCGAAGGCCGCCACGCCGAGCCCGTATCGGCGCTCCTCCGGCAGATGACTGACGAAACCGGTGCGGATCAGCTCTTCGAGCAGGTGATACGTCGTCGAGCGCGGCAGATCGAGTGCCCTGGCGATCACTGCGGCCGAGGTCGGCGTGGCCCGGCGGGCGAGCAGGCCCAGCACGGCCAGCCCGCGACGCAGGGCGGGAACGTCACTGCTCTCTCCCATCCCGTCCCCCCGTGCTTGTGCCTCGTCGTGCTCGTTCACATCATCCGTCTGACTAGCGGCGACGCGACAGTCTGACATCTCAGACGGAGTCATGGCCTGTCGGCTTGGGTCGTGGCGCCGCACCCGCTGTGATGGGGAGATGACGCAACCGATTGCGGTGGGTGTCGAGCCGCTCACCCGCGAGCAGATCGTCGCCGTCGCCAGAACGGGCGCAGGCGTGCGACTCACCGAGGCGGCCCGCACGGCGGTGAACGCCGCCCGGGCGCATGTCGAGGCGCTGGCGGCGGCGCCGAGGCCCACCTACGGCGTCTCCACCGGCTTCGGTGCGCTGGCGACCCGGCACATCCCGCCGGACCGGCGGGCCGACCTCCAACGGTCGCTGGTGCGTTCCCATGCTGCGGGCGCGGGTGCTCCGGTGGAGCCCGAGGTCGTGCGGGCGATGATGCTGCTGCGGCTGGGCACGCTGGCCGCCGGGCACAGCGGCGTCCGGTCGGAGACGGTGGACGCGCTGGCGGCGCTGGTGAACTCGGGCCTGACCCCGGTGGTGCACGAGCACGGCTCGCTGGGCTGCTCCGGCGACCTCGCACCGCTGGCCGCCGTCGCATTGACGCTGCTGGGGGAGGGCGAGGTTCACGACGCGGCAGGCCGACGGCGGCCGACGGCCGAGGCGTTCGCCGAGCACGGGCTGCGCGCGGTCACGCTCCGGGAGAAGGAGGGCCTGGCACTGACCAACGGCACCGACGGGATGCTCGGGATGCTGGTGCTGGCCGCCGCCGACCTCGCCGCCGCCCTGGACGTCGCCGACGTCACCGCCGCGATGAGCGTCGAGGCGCTGCTGGCCACCGACCGCGTCTTCGCCCCCGAGCTCCAGACCCTGCGCCCGCATCCGGGCCAGGCCCGCTCGGCCGCCCGGCTGACCGCGCTGCTCGCCGACTCCGAGATCGTGGCCAGCCATCGCGGCCCCGACTGCAATCGGGTGCAGGACGCCTACTCGCTGCGCTGCGCCCCGCAGGTCCACGGCGCCGCTCGCGACACCCTGACCCACGCCGAGCTGGTCGCCGACCGGGAGCTGGCCTCGGTCATCGACAACCCGGTGGTGCTGGCCGACGGCCGGGTGGAGTCCAACGGCAACTTCCATGGCGCCCCGGTGGGCTACGTGCTCGACTTCCTGGCCGTGCCCGTCGCCGACGTCGCGAGCATGGCCGAGCGCCGCACCGACCGGCTGCTCGACGTGCACCGCTCCCACGGGCTGCCGCCGTTCCTGGCCGCCGATCCCGGTGTCGACTCCGGCTACATGATCGCCCAGTACACCCAGGCCGCCGTGGTCTCCGAACTGAAGCGCCTCGCGTCACCCGCTTCGGTGGACTCCATTCCCAGCTCGGGAATGCAGGAGGACCATGTGTCCATGGGCTGGTCGGCGGCCCGCAAGCTGCGCAGAGGACTGGACGGACTGCACACCGTCCTGGCCGTCGAGCTGCTCGCCGCCGCCCGCGCACTCGACCTGCGCGCACCGCTGCGGCCCTCCCCGGCGACCGGCGCCGCCGTCGCCCTGCTGCGCCGCCACGTCCCCGGCCCCGGACCCGACCGCCACCTGGCCCCCGACATCGCCGTCGCGCGGGAACTCGTGACCTCCGGCGCATTACTGGACGCCGTCACGCCGCATCTGACCTGACGTCGTCGATGCGCACCGAGCCGCACCACGTCTGAACAGCCGTTTCAGCCGTTCGTCGATAGGAGTTCTCTTCGTGACCACCGGACCTCGCACCGTCCGCGCCGCCCGAGGCACCACGCTGACCGCCAAGAGCTGGAACACCGAGGCGGCGCTGCGGATGCTGTGCAACAACCTTGATCCCGACGTGGCCGAGCGGCCCGACGACCTCGTGGTCTACGGCGGCACCGGCAAGGCCGCCAGAAACTGGGCGAGCTTCGACGCCATCACCCGCGAGCTGACCACCCTTGCCGACGACGAGACGCTGCTCGTCCAGTCCGGCAAGCCGGTCGGCGTGCTGCGCACCCATGAGTGGGCGCCTCGGGTGCTGATCGCCAACTCCAACCTGGTGGGCGACTGGGCGAACTGGCCGGAGTTCCGCAGGCTGGAGCACCTCGGCCTGACGATGTACGGGCAGATGACCGCAGGATCGTGGATCTACATCGGCACCCAGGGCATCCTGCAGGGGACCTACGAGACCTTCGCGGCCGTCGCGAACAAGCGGTTCGGCGGCAGCCTGGCGGGCACGCTCACCCTCACGGCCGGTCTGGGCGGGATGGGCGGCGCCCAGCCGCTGGCGGTGACGATGAATGACGGCGTCGCGCTGGTCGTGGAGGTCGATCCGGAGCGGGCCCGTCGCCGGGTGGAGACCCGATACCTCGACGAGATCGCCGAGGACGTCGACGACGCCGTGGCCAGGGTGCTCGCCGCCAAGCGTGCGCGCCGGGCGCTGTCGGTCGGTCTGATCGGCAACGCCGCCGAGGTCTTCCCCGAGCTGCTGCGTCGCGGTGTGGAGATCGACATCGTCACCGACCAGACCTCCGCGCACGACCCGCTGTCCTACCTGCCCAAGGGCGTCGAGCCTGCGGACTGGGCGGACTACGCCGAGCGCAAGCCGGAGGAGTTCACCGACCGGGCGCGGGCGTCGATGGTCGACCACGTCGCCGCGATGGTCGGTTTCCAGGAGGCGGGCGCGGAGGTCTTCGACTACGGCAACTCCCTCCGGGGCGAGGCCAGGATCGGCGGCTACGAGCGCGCCTTCGACTTCCCCGGCTTCGTTCCCGCCTACATCCGCCCGCTGTTCGCGGAGGGACGCGGTCCGTTCCGCTGGGCGGCCCTGTCCGGCGACCCGGCGGACATCCGGCGCACCGACGAGGCCATCCTGGAGCTGTTCCCGGACGACAAGCCGCTAGCCCGCTGGATTCGGATGGCTCAGGAGCGGGTCGAGTTCCAGGGGCTGCCCGCCCGAATCTGCTGGCTGGGCTACGGCGAACGTCATCTGGCGGGACTCCGGTTCAACGAGCTGGTCGCCTCCGGCGAGATCAGCGCGCCGCTGGTGCTGGGGCGGGACCACCTGGACTCCGGCTCGGTGGCCTCGCCGTACCGGGAGACCGAGGGCATGGCCGACGGCTCCGACGCGGTGGCCGACTGGCCGCTGCTCAACGCGCTGATCAACACGGCCTCGGGGGCCACCTGGGTGTCGATCCACCAGGGCGGCGGCGTCGGCATGGGCCGGTCCATTCACGCGGGCCAGGTGACGGTGGCCGACGGCACCGAGCTGGCCGCGCGCAAGATCGAGCGGGTGCTCACCAACGACCCGGGCATGGGCGTGCTGCGGCACGTCGACGCCGGATACGAGCGTGCCGAGCAGGTGGCGGCCGAACGCGGACTGCGCATCCCGCTGTCCGACGTCGAGTGATCCGCCCCGGTGCCCGCCTTCGCCTGCGGCGGGCGGGCACCGGGCTTCGCCTGCCGTGACGGCGACTCCGGGTGATCATGAATTTCCCGCCGTCGCGTCCGGTCCTTCTTGATCATCACTCTCCGGTGGTCGATTCCGTTGCGAAACTCCGCTCGGTCATCGTTGATCTTTATCGCCGCGCGCTTCGGTGACCTGCTTTCGTGATCCTCGGAATTCATCGACTCGGAATGCTCGACCCAATTATCTTGGATGGTGATCCAGGCTGCGGGGGTGTGATGGGTGGCGTAGGCGAAGCAGTGCGGACGCCGAACGAGGCGTCTACCGGTTCCTTCGTGCCCCGGGGAACTCCCGGAAACTCGCCAGGATCTCCATCTGGGGCGCGATCTTCGACTTCGAATGGGAGAGGACCGATGAGATGTCCGATCACTATGAGGTCTTCTTCGACGCGGCGGGTACCGGCCGTTCCCTCGAGGAGGTCGCTCGACTGGTGTCGACGGCCGTCGACATCCCACTCCAGCGTGACGACGACCCGGATCGGGAATACTGGGCGGAACGCGACGGCGTCTTCTTCGATCTCTACTCCGATCACGGGATGGAGGACGACGCGGGAATTCCCTTCGAACGTATGCCGTATTCACTCACACTGCGCAGCGGGACGTCGGGACTCGACCGGCAACGAGTGATCGCCGAGCAGGTCTTCGACCGATTGTGCGCCGAAGGGCTGCGGCCGGTCTATCTGGTCTGGGGCATCGAGAAGATCATCCGACACGCCGACTGACTCGACTTCCGCACGGTGGGCCGAGCGAGCGCGCCATGCCGTGATCCCGACAGGAGTCGTGTCCGATGCCGTGCCGAACGTCCCTGCCCGCAGCCTGCCCAGCAGGCTGACCGTCGAGGCAGACCGTGCCACGCGTCGCTCCTCCTCCGATCGCCGCCCGAACTCGTGAATCTTCTCCGTCAGATCTTCGTCATAACGGGCGAAGAGGCTCGTCCCATCAGCGGAACCCGCAGGATCTCCGGCCTCGCAGTCGAGCGCCCGAGGACCTGATCGCCGCGAGACGAACGGAGAACCCGCCGATGACCCAGCACGATCACGCGTTCCCCGCAGGCAGGAGAGCCTCCGACGTGATCGCAGGCCCGGCGCCGTCGCCCCGCGTCGCAGGCGACTCGTCCGGACGCGCCCGGCCCGGTCGTGCGGAGTTCGGCGTGGCCTCGGTGGGGCGGCCGGTGGGTCCGCAGGACTCCTCGGCGCGTCCGCTGCCGCCACGGCCGTTGCCACCCCGGCCGACCCCGCCGCGTCCCACGGCGCCGTGGCCGAGATCCGCCGCCGACGTCGAGCGCCGACGTCCGGCGCCGGGCACCGTCGACGAGGCGCTGGACGCGCTCACCCGACGTCGGTTCATCGCCTCTCGTGCGCCCGGCGATGACCAGGTGCCCTTCACCCTGCTCTACACCTACGGCTGGCCGGGACACGTCGACGCCGTCCACCTGCGTGCCGAGGACGACGCCACGGCCGTGCGCTTCCGGTCGTCGAGCTGCTGCGGTGCGGGACCGCCGCTGCTCGGCGAGGACGACCTGGTGTGGCGATGCGAAGGCGACTTCCTCACCGTGGTCGGCGAACTGATCGAGCTTCCCGAGCCGGGGGATCGCGGCGCACCCGAGCGTGCCCTGCGCGTCCCCAGCGGACTCTGGATTCCCCGGACCGCCGACGCGCTCACCTTTCACCGAGGGGCCGCCGCACCCGCAGGATGGGCTCCCCGGCCCGCCGAGGTCCGCTAGCAGACACCTCGGCACTCCAGGTCCGAGAACGCGCTGATCCCCGGCCGTTCGACCTCGGACTCTCCCTGGACCACTCCGAACGCGAGTCGGACCTGCCCCCGGTCCGGCCCGCGCGACCAGCAGGCTGCCGAACGGAGGTGACCACAGCGACAGTGATCGTCCGACAGGGATGAGCCTCGGCGGTCGCGGTCTCGCACCGAGCGCGCCTTCGGTGCGGGCCGCGCCCGCTGAGCACCCGACGCGGCCCGCGACGCCTCGTCGGCAGGCCGCCCAGCCGCCGCCTGCGCGCTTCCGACCGTGTATCGGCCGCTCACCGGGAGTCATGTGGTGTCGTAAGGGGGAAGTACCCGCCCCACTCGGGACCAGGAGGCCGCCACCATGTCCGGCTCGCCGCACCCAACGCCGCCGCCCGCCACTCCGCCGACGCGGGCCACCGCCACCGGTCTGCTGGCCGCCATCGCCGACGTCGGAACGGACCGACGCCGGGGCGGCTTCTCCCGGCACGGCTACGACGATGCCGAACTCGACCTGCGCGCGTGGTTCGTCGAACAGGCTCGACGACGTGATCTCGACGTCCGCACCGACCGCAACGGCAACATCTGGGCGTGGTGGGGCGAACCGGGACCGGACGCCGTCATCACCGGCAGCCACCTGGACTCCGTGCCAGGCGGCGGCGCGTTCGACGGGCCGTTGGGCGTGGTCAGCGCGCTGGCGGCGGTCGACGAACTGCGCGCTAAGGGCTTCACGCCGCGCAGGCCGTTGGCGATCGTCGTGTTCGCCGAGGAGGAGGGCGGCCGATTCGGCGTCGCCTGCCTCGGCTCACGGCTCCTCGCAGGCACCATCGACCCGGCGCAGGCCGCCGCGCTGCGCGACCCCGACGGCGTGAGCCTCGGCGAGGCGATGGCCGCCGCCGGAGTCGACCCGACCCGGCTCGGCCGGGACGACGAGGCACTGGCTCGGATCGGCTGCTTCGTCGAGCTGCACGTGGAGCAGGGGCGCGGACTGATCGATCATGCCGCGCCCGTCGGCGTCGCCTCGTCGATCCTGGCGCACGGCCGCTGGCGGTTCTCCTTCACCGGGGAGGGCAACCACGCGGGCGCCACGCCCATCGCCGATCGACGCGACCCGATGCTGCCCGCCGCCGGACTCGTGCTGGCCGCGCGTCGGATCGCCGCCGAGGTCGAGGGGGCCAGGGCGACCGTCGGCCGCCTGGTGCCTAATCCGGGCGGCACCAACGTGATCGCCTCCGCCGTCGATCTGTGGCTCGACGCCCGAGCCGAGGACGACGCCCGGACGAGGACCGTCGTCGAACGGATCCGGGACGCCGCGGCGGAGGTGGCCGAGGCCGAGGGCTGTGCGGTGCGGATCACCGAGGAGTCCTACGGCGACACCGTCCACTTCGACCCGGCCCTGCGGGACGACCTCGCCGCCGCGTTGGGCGGTGTCCCCGCGTTGCCGACCGGGGCAGGTCACGACGCGGGAGTCCTGGCCGCGCGGGTGCCCACGGCTATGCTCTTCGTGCGCAACCCGACGGGGGTGAGTCATGCCCCCGCCGAACATGCGGAACCCGAGGACTGCGAGGACGGCGTGCAGGCACTGACCACTGTCCTGGAGAAGCTCGCATGATGCGTTGCTGGGCGCCGTACGCACTGGTCGGCGGCGATGCTCCGCGCGTCGAGTGGGGCGTGCTGCTGGAGATCGCCGACGGCCGTTTCCACACCGTCCGTCCGGGGGTCGCGGCCCCGCCGGACGCGGCCCGGCTCAGCGGGCTCGCCGTCCCCGGGCTGGCCAACGCCCACTCGCATGCCTTCCATCGCGCGCTGCGCGGTCGGACGCACGTCGGCGGCGGGACCTTCTGGACGTGGCGCAAGCAGATGTACGCGCTGGCCGAGCGGCTCAACCCCGACAGCTACTACCGGCTGGCCCGTGCGGTCTACGGCGAGATGGTGCTGGCGGGTGTCACCAGCGTCGGTGAGTTCCACTACCTGCACCACGACATCGGCGGCATCCGCTACGACGACCCCAACGAGATGGGGCTGGCGCTGGTCGCCGCCGCCAGGGACGCCGGGCTGCGGATCACCCTGCTGGACACCTGTTACCTGGCGGGCGGCTTCGGCAAGCCGTTGGAGGGCGTCCAGCTGCGCTTCGGCGACGTCGACGCCGACGGGTGGGCGGTGCGAGCCGAGGCGCTGCTGGCCCAGCTCACCGATCGACCCGGCGTCGACCCCTATCGCGTGCGGATCGGCGCGGCCGTCCACTCGGTGCGCGGGGTGCCTGCCGAGGCGTTGAGCGTCGTCGCAGGCTGGTCACAGCGATTCCGCGCGCCGCTGCACGTCCATCTGTCGGAGCAGCGTGCCGAGAACGACGCCTGTCACGCGGCGCACGGCGTCACCCCCACCCAGCTCCTCGCCGACCACGGGGTGCTCGGTGAACTGACCACCGCCGTGCACGCCACGCATCTGAGCGTCCCCGACATCGCGCTGCTGGGCTCGACCGCCACCGGCGTCTGTCTGTGCCCCACCACCGAGCAGGACCTCGCCGACGGCATCGGCCTCGGCCGCAACCTGCTGGACTCGGGCTCGCCGCTGTCGCTCGGCAGCGACGGACACTCGATGATCGACATGTTCGCCGAGGCCAGGGCCGTGGAGATGCACGAGCGACTGCGGACCGAGACCCGAGGTCACTTCAGCGCCGAGGAGTTGTGGACCGCCGCGACGGCGGCGGGACACGCTTCCCTGGGATGGCCGTCCACCGGGGTGATCGAGACGGGGGCGCGCGCCGATCTGGTGACCATCGACCTCGACGGCGTCCACCTCGCGGGCATCGAGCCGAGTGCGGCGATCTTCGCCGCGACGGCCGCCGACGTCCGTGACGTGATCATCGAGGGCAGACAGATGGTGCAGGACCGCACCCACCTCACCCTCGGTGATCCGGCCGCCCTGATGCGCGAGGCGATCGAGGAGCTGCGGCGATGACCAGCACCCTGATCACCGGCATCGGCGAGCTGACCACCAACGACGACGAACTCGGCAGACTCGCCTCCTCCGCATTGGTGCTCGACGGCGACCGGGTCGCGTGGGTCGGCTCCGCCGCCGGGGCGCCCGAGGCCGACGAGCGTCTCGACGTGGCGGGTCGGGCCGTGCTGCCCGGCTGGGTGGACAGCCACACCCACCTCGTGTTCGCGGGCGATCGCACGGCGGAGTTCGAGGCCAGGATGGCGGGGGAGGCCTATCGGGCGGGCGGCATCGCCGTCACCGTGGCGGCGACCCGCGCGGCCACCGACGCGGAGCTGGCCGCCGGACTTCGGCGGCATCTGGCGGAGGCCGCCGCGCAGGGCACCACCTGCGTGGAGACCAAGACCGGCTACGGACTGACCGTCGCCGACGAGGTCCGAGCGGCCCGGATCGCGGCCGAGGCGGCCGACGAGGTCACGTTCCTCGGCGCGCACCTGGTGCCGCCGGGCGCCGACGCCGAGGAGTATCTCGACCTGGTGTGCGGCCCGATGCTCGCCGCCGTGGCGCCGCATGTCCGCTGGGCGGACGTGTTCTGCGAGACCGGCGCGTTCGACGAGGAGCAGTCGCGGCGGGTGCTACGGGCGGCGGCGGCACACGGCCTCGGCCTGCGGGTCCACGGCAACCAGCTCGGGCGCGGGCCCGGCGTGCGACTTGCGGTGGAGGTGGGCGCGGCCAGCGTCGACCACTGCACGCATCTCGCGGACTCCGATGTCGCGGCATTGGCCGACTCGGCGACGGTGGCGACCCTGCTGCCCGCCTGCGACCTGTCCACCCGGCAGCCGCTGCCGCCCGCCCGACGGCTGCTCGACGCGGGCGCGACGGTGGCGCTGGCCTCGAACTGCAATCCGGGGTCGTCCTACACGTCCTCGATGGCGTTCTGCGTCGCGACCTCGGTGTTGCAGATGGGACTGAGCGTCGAGGAGGCGGTGCGGGCCGCCACCTGGGGCGGCGCGCGGGCCCTGCGGCGCGAGACCGGTGACGGTGCGGTGGGCGTGCTGCGTCCCGGCGCCCGAGCCGACGTCCACGTCCTCGACGCGCCCTCGGTGACGCACCTGGCCTATCGGCCGGGAGTCCCGCTGACCCACGCCGTATGGCGGGCGGGCGAGCGGGTGCGCTGACCCGGCCGGGCGCTTGCCGTCGGTGAGCCGCCCGCCGCCCGCGAACGCCTGCGGAGATGTCTCGGCGACCTCGGGCGCACGAGAGATCGCCCCGCCGCCGTCTGTCGCAGACCGGAGCCGGGCGCCGTGCCGGTGCACTCGTGATCAGTTCGTGGGAGAGGCCTCGGAGCCCTGAGGTCGTCACGACCCCCCGTCTGCCGTCGCGTGATCCGAATGCGCCAAGATCGGACGCACGCGGAGAGTGAGGGGGCATGTCGTGACGGTGATGGAGGTGGTCGAACGGCTCCGGCGCGCGCATGAGCTGTTGGGTGAGGCATGGCGGGCCGTCGAGCGGGCGGAGGAGGCGCTCGTCGAGGGGGACTCGCTCTTCGCCGTCGTCACCACCGGTTCGACCCGGCCTGAGGTCGTGGGGGCTGCACAGTGCGCTGCGGCGGCGCTGGAGGATCTGCGACGCAGTACGGGGGCCATCGGCGGCGCTTAGGACATCCTCGATCGCTATTGCCTGGCCATCGCCGGGCACGGGATCGCCGGGCACCGGGTCGCCGACGACGCACTGACGGCGGCACGGCCGACGGGAGCCACCGAATCCGCCGACCCGGCACAAGTGACCGACACCGATGGCCGCAGCCACGATCCCGGTTCCGCAGCTCCCGTCGGCGACGCCGCCGCCCACTACGCCGACTGGGTCGCCGAACTCCGACTCCACGGCACCAGGATCAACCCGAAGAAGATCATCCGGATGACGCGTCTCCGCGACGGTCGCATCGCCTGGCTGGAGATCGGGTCGAAGACGGCGGGGCTCGCGCACATCCTCGAACCTGCGAAGGTCGACAACTTCGAAAGACTGGGCACCCCGCGAGAACGCATCGTGGATCTCGTGTTCACCGTGATCGAGCGTGGGAGGTTGATCGGCTATCACGGTGCGGACCGGCCCGTTTACGAGATCGTGATCGACGGCAGTACGCGCCGGGTGGCGGTCGACGTCTCGAAGAACGGATTCATCGTCGGTGCGCACCCTGTGGGACTGAGAAGGAAGGTTCGACCGAATCGTGACCGAAGGAACTTCCGTGAGCTATGACGTCACCCTGCTCGTGGGATACGGCGAATATCCCTTCTACTACGACCATCCGCGAGATGAGACCACCGACCACAGCATCGAGGAGGCGGGTGAGGACCTGGGGTTGAGTGCGGAGCTGGTTCGGGAGTTGTGGGTGTGGGACGACGAGTTCCAGCAGACCTATAACCCGATCGACGGACGCCGCTCGGCCTTCCCCGCCGCCGAGGCGGAACGGTCCTGGGTGGAGCGGGGCAGGGGGCTGGCTGAGCGGGTCGGGCGGGAGTCTGCGGTGATCGCGCGGATCGAGTATCGGGGTTTCGGCGGCGTCGCCCCCGGCACCTGCGTGTTCTGACGGCCCGTCGCGGAGACCATCTGGCGAGAGGCGTCGCCGCACCGGGCGAGGACGCCGACGCGCTCAGTCCTCGTCGTCGGAGTCGTCGCGGGCCAGATAGGTGGCCAGGCGCTCGACGGCGTCCTCGAATTCGGGGTTGCCGTCCACGAAGGCGCGGAGGCGGTCGGCAAGCCAGGACAGGGTGACCGACTCGTCACCGCGACGTTCCTCGAGTTCCTCGATGCCTCTGTCGGTGAAGTACAACGCTGCCTCCGGCAACGGGTGGGGGATACGGGGAATCGGTTCTGCGGCGTAGCAGAGCGGGCGGGCCGAACGACGCAGGCGCAGCCTGCCGGAGCCGCCACAGCCACCCGACAGCCGGACCGCACCGTGGTCAGGCGACTCGTCGACCGGCGAGGCAGTCACCTCGGCCGGACACAGAACCGGGCCGCGCCGAGGAGTGCCCGACGCGACCCGGTAAGCCTAGACCGGCGACTGATCAGCTCAGCGCGGTGTCCAGGATCTCCTTCTGCTCCACCTCGTGGACCTTGTTCGAGCCCGCCGACGGCGCGGCCATCGCCCGCCGCGACACGCGCTTGAGGCCCGACAGCCGCTCCGGAAGCAGATCCGGGAGGTTCAGGCCGAGGAACGGCCAGGCGCCCTGGTTGGCGGGCTCCTCCTGGACCCAGCGGATGTCCTGTGCGTTCGGGTACCGCTCCAGCGCCGCCGCCAGCTTGCGCCTCGGCACTGGGTAGAGCTGCTCCATCCGCAGGATCGCCGTGTCGGTGAGGCCCCGCTTGAGCCGCTCGGCGTTCAGCTCATAGGAGATCTTCCCGCTGCACAGCAGCACCCGCGTCACCGCGTTCGGGTCCTTCACCGTCGGGTCGTCCAGCACCGACTGGAACTTGCTGCCCTCGGTGAAGTCGGCGAGGTCGCTCACCGCCGCCTTCAGCCGCAGCAACTGCTTGGGCGTGAAGACCACCAGCGGCCGGTTCACCCCGTCGAGGGCGTGCCTGCGCAGCAGGTGGAAGTAGTTCGCGGGCGTCGACGGCATCGACACCGTCATCGAGCCCTCGGCGCAGAGTTGGAGGAACCGTTCGATTCGCCCGGAGGTGTGGTCCGGCCCCTGCCCCTCGTGGCCGTGCGGCAGCAGCAGCACCACGTCGGAACGCTGCCCCCACTTCGCCTCACCGGAGGAGATGAACTCGTCGATGATCGGCTGCGCGCCGTTGACGAAGTCGCCGAACTGCGCCTCCCACAGCACCAGGGCATCGGGGTTGGCCACCGAGTAGCCGTACTCGAAGCCCAGGGCCGCGAACTCCGACAGCGCCGAGTCGTAGGCCATGAACCGGGCCTGATCCTCGGCCAGGTTCTGGAGCGGGATGTACTCCGCGCCGCTCTTCTTGTCGATGATCGCGGCGTGCCGCTGTACGAAGGTGCCCCGGCGGGTGTCCTGACCCGAGAGCCGGACGAGCCTGCCTTCCTTGACCAGCGAGCCGAGCGCGAGCAACTCGGCGAACGCCCAGTCGACGGCGCCTTCGCGGGCCATCTTCCCGCGCCGCTCCAGCACCGGCTTCACCCTGGGATGCGGGGTGAAGCCCTCCGGCAGTTCGGTGTGGGCATCGGCGATCCGAATGATCGTCTCCGCGCTGACCGAGGTGTTGAGCTTGGCGGGCACGAGCTGCTCGGACTCCACCGAGGGGCTGGCGGTCGGTGGGTGCTTCTCCAGCTCCCGCACCTCGTTGAAGACGTACTCGAGCTGGCTGGCGTAGTCGCGCAGCGCCTTCTCCGCGTCCTCCACGGAGATGTCTCCCCGGCCGATCAGCGACTCGGTGTAGGTCTTGCGGACGCTGCGCATCGTGTCGATGACGCTGTACATCTTCGGCTGGGTCATCGAGGGGTCGTCGCCCTCGTTGTGGCCGCGACGCCGGTAGCAGACCATGTCGATCACGACGTCCTTGCCGAACGCCTGCCGGTACTCCACCGCCAGCTTCGCCGCCCAGACACACGCCTCGGGGTCGTCGCCGTTGACGTGGAACACGGGGGCGCCGATCATCTTCGCGACGTCCGTGGAGTACTGGCTGGACCGCGAGTGCTCCGGGGCGGTGGTGAAGCCGACCTGGTTGTTGATGATCACGTGCAGCGAGCCGCCGGTGCGGTAGCCGCGCAGCAACGACAGGTTCAGCGTCTCGGCCACCACACCCTGACCGGCGAACGCGGCGTCGCCGTGCAGCAGGACCGGGAGCACGGTGAACCCGTTCTCGCCCTTGTCGATCATGTCCTGCTTGGCGCGCACGATGCCTTCCAGCACCGGGTTCACCGCTTCGAGGTGCGAGGGGTTCGAGGTCAGCGACACCGTGGTCTCGCCGTCGCCGAACATCCGGAAGTACTTGCCCTCGGCGCCGAGGTGGTACTTCACGTCGCCGGAGCCGTGCGCCTGTCCGGGGTCGAGGTTGCCCTCGAACTCGCGGAAGATCTGCGCGATCGGCTTGCCGACCACGTTGGCCAGGACGTTGAGCCTGCCTCGGTGCGGCATGCCGATGACGACCTCGTCGAGCTCGTGCTCGGAGGCCTTGTCCAGGACCGCGTCCAGCAGCGGGATCACCGTCTCGCTGCCCTCCAGCGAGAACCGCTTCTGCCCGACGTACTTGGTCTGGAGGAAGGTCTCGAAGGCCTCGGCGGCGTTGAGCTTGGACAGGATGTACTTCTGCTCGGCGGCGTCGGGGTGGCGGTGCGGCACCTCGACGAGCTTCTGCAGCCACTCCCGCTCGTCCGGCTCCAGGATGTGCATGTACTCCACACCGACGGTGCGGCAGTAGGAGTCGCGCAGCACCCCGAGGACGTCCCGCAGCTTCATCCGCTCGCTGCCCGCGAAGCCGCCGACGGCGAACTCCCGGTCCAGGTCCCACAGCGTCAGCCCGTGCGACAGGATGTCCAGGTCGGGGTGGCGCCGCTGCCGGTAGTTCAGCGGGTCGGTGTTGGCCATCAGGTGGCCTCGGGTGCGATAGGCGTCGATCAGCTCCAGCACGCGGGCGGTCTTGTCGACGGCGCCCTCGGGGATGTCGCTGACCCAGCGCACCGGCTCGTACGGCAGCCGCAGCGACGTGAAGATGTCGTCGTAGAAGCCGTCCTCGCCGAGCAGCAGCTGGTGGACCCGCCGCAGGAAGTCGCCGGACTCGGCGCCCTGGATGATCCGGTGGTCATAGGTCGAGGTCAGCGTCATGATCTTGCTGATGCCGAGCTTGACCAGCGCCTTCTCGCTGCTGCCCTGGAATTCCGCCGGGTACTCCATCGCACCGACGCCGACGATCGTGCCCTGTCCCGCGGTCAGCCTCGGCACCGAGTGATTGGTGCCGATGGTGCCCGGGTTGGTCAGCGAGATCGTGGTGCCTGCGAAGTCGTCCGCCGTGAGCTTGCCGGTCCTGGCCTTGCGGATGATGTCCTCGTAGGCCTGCCAGAACTGCAGGAAGGTGGTGCCCTCGCAGCCCTTGATGGACGCGACCACCAGCGAACGCGAGCCGTCCTTGCCGGGCAGGTCGATGGCCAGGCCCAGGTTGACGTGCTCCGGGGTGACCACGGTCGGCTTGCCCGCGGTCTCGGCGTAGAAGCGGTTCATGCCGGGGAAGCTCTCCAGCGCCCGGACGATCGCGTAGCCGATGAGGTGGGTGAAGGAGACCTTGCCGCCCCGCGTCCGCTTCAGGTGATTGTTGATCACGATGCGGTTGTCGAACAGCAGCTTCGCGGGCACTGCCCGCACGCTCGTCGCGGTCGGGACCGTGAGCGACTGCTCCATGTTCTTGGCGATGGCTGCCGCAGCGCCGCGCAGCGGCTTGCGCTGCTCGCCCGCCGGCTTGTCGTCCTTGTCCTTGACCGGAGTCTTGGTCGCGGCCTTCTGCGGGGACGGCTTGCCGGTCGGCTGCGTCGCGGTCTGCGTGGAAGAGGCGGTAGTCGAGGTCGCTGTGCTCATCGTCTTCTGCGAGTCGGTGGCGGCGGGACTGCTCTTCGCCGCTGCGGGAGTCGTCGTCTTGGGGGTTGTCGTCGCGGGGGTTGCGGGCGCCGTCGTCGCGACCTGCTCTCGCTGTCCGTTCCGCTGTGCGGACGCGGCCTGCTGCCCGGTCTTCGTCTGGGTGGTGGTACCCGTCGATGAGGTCCCGCCGACCTGCTCGGCTGACTCTCGGCCGTCTCGTCCCGTCCGCTGGGTGGGCTTGTAGTCGGCGAAGAAGTCGTGCCACGCGGGGTCTACTGATGACGGGTTGGTGAGGAACTGCTCGTACATCTCCTCGACCAGCCACTCGTTAGGGCCGAACTGTGACGCAGGGGTGCTGCTGGACACGGCTCCCGTTCGCCTCGATCCGTCTGCTAGGGGTTATTGAGACACTGTTCCTAGGCTAATCCTCCCAAAGATGTGGTTGTTACAAGACTGGTGCATGCACCCGACGACTCCGTCACAGGATCGATCACTGTATCGATTCTGCACCGTCGACGTCTCACGGGGTGACTGACTGGTCTCGGTCCGCGACGGCGTTCGCCTTCCACAGCCTGGCGTACCGGCCGCCCCGATCGAGCAGCTCGTGATGCGTGCCTCGCTCGACGATCCGCCCCTGGTCGAACACGTAGATCCGGTCGGCCTTGGCCGCCGTCGCCAGTCGGTGTGCGACGACGAAGGTCGTCCTCGTCGCGGCCAGCCGGTCGTCGGCGGCGTGCACGACGGCCTCGGTGGCCGGGTCGAGCGCGGCCGTCGCCTCGTCCAACAGCAGCAGGTCGGGCTGGACGAGTTCCGTCCTGGCCAGCGAGACCAGCTGGCGCTGCCCTGCCGACAGGCTGCCGCCGCGTTCCCCGACCTCTTGGCGGAAGCCCCTCGGCAGCGACTCGATCATCGGCAGCGCGCCCACCGCCCGTGCCGCCGCCTCGATCTCGGCCTGCGTGGCGGCGGGCCGCCCGTAGCCGATGTTGTCCGCGACCGTCCCGCTGAACAGATGGGGCTCCTGCGGCACGACGCCGAGGTGACTGCGATAGTCGATCAGCCCGTGATCGCGGATGTCGACCCCGTCGACGAGGATGCGGCCCTCCTCCGTCTGGTAGAACCGCCCGAGCAGCTTGACCAGCGTCGACTTCCCCGCGCCGGTCGCGCCCACCAGCGCCACTCGCTCGCCGGGACGGACCCGCAGGGACACGCCGTCCAGTGCCTTGCGGTCCGCGCCGGGGTAGGCGAACCCGACGTCGACGAACTCCACCTCGCCCCGCAGCCGCTCGGGCACCGGCAGCGGCGTCGAGGGCTCCGGCACCGACGGCGGTGTTCGCAGCAGTTCGCGGATGCGCCGCAAACCCACCTTGGCCTGCTGATACAGGTCGAACACGCTGGACAGCTGCTGCACAGGGCCGAAGAGCAGCCGCAGGTACAGCAGGAACGCCAGCAGGATGCCGGGACTCAGGCTCCCCTCGGCCACCGCGAACGCGCCGACGCCCAGCACGGCCACCTGCGCCACGTCCGAGAGCAGCGCGACGAACGGGAAGAAGACCGCGATGTAGCGCTGCGCCCGCAGCCTGGTCGTCCGGTAGGTGTCGCTGCGGGCGGCGAAGTTCGCCGCCGAGCGCGACTCGCGGCTGAACGCCTGCGCCACCCGCACGCCCGAGACGTTCTCCTGCAGGTCGGCGTTCACGGCGCTGACCTGCTCCCTGGCCTGCGTGTAGGCCCGCGACGACAGTCGCTGGAAGATCACGGTCGCGAGGATCAGCACCGGCAGCGGCGCCAACGCCACGACGGCTAGGGACGGGTCGGTGATCAGCAGTGCGCCGATGATGCCGAACAGTGTGAGCAGACTCACCACCGCGCCGGCCAGTCCGGTCTGGAGGAACTGGGACAGGGCGTCGACGTCGGTGGTCATCCGCGTCATGATCCGACCGGCCTGCTCGCGCTCGTAGTAGTCCAGCCCGAGCCGTTGCAGATGAGCGAACGTCCGCACCCGCAGCAGATAGAGCAGGGTCTCGCCCGCCTTGGCGGCCACCACGGTCTGGAACGCCACGGTCAGCCAGGAGACCACCACGATCACCACCCCGCCCGCCGTCGCCCACCACAGGGCGGACGCGACGCGGTCGGTGACCCCGGAGTCGACGCCGTAGCGGAAGAGGCTCGGCAGGACCACCGAGGCGATCGCGTCCAGGCTCACCAGCAGGATCGCCAGCGCCAGCGGGCCCCGCACCGTCCGCAGCAGCCTGCGCAGTCGGAAGTTCGGGTCGGGCGCGGTGGGGTCCTCCTCCCGTAGCCGAGGCTCGTCCCGGACCGGCGGCAGCCGATCCACCTGGGCGAGCAGCTCCGGTGTCGGGACCATGCCGCCGAACAGGGACGACGAGCCGCCCGCCGCGCGCATCCCGCCCCGGACGGCGCCGCTCGACCGTCCGGCCGCACCCGAGGTCGAGAAGTCGGTTCCGGTGAGCTGGGCGGATCGGGCGGCCTCCTCGGGTTCGGTCTGCGGCCACAGGGCGGCGGTGACGCCCGGCGGGCTCTGACGGCTCGCCGTCTCCTGCCCGGCCCGCTCGGTGGTCGACCCGTCCCGCCCGGCCTGATCCGGGGCGGACTCGATCGCGGCGCCGTGGGCCAGCAGCGAGCGGAACAGCGGGCAGCGCGCGAGCAGCTCCTCCTCGGTGCCGACGTCGACCACGCGGCCGCGATCCAGCACCGCGATGCGGTCCGCGAGAGACAGGCTCGACCGGCGGTGGGCGATCAGCAGCGTCGTGCGCCCGGCCGTCACCGAGCGCAGCGTGTCGTGGATCGCCGCCTCCGTCACCGCGTCCACGGCGGACGTCGCGTCGTCGAGCACCAGGATTCTCGGATCGGTGAGCAGTGCGCGAGCCAGCGCGATGCGCTGACGCTGGCCGCCGGAGAGCGAGAGGCCGCGCTCACCCACCCGCGTCTCGTACCCGTCTGGCAGCTCCTCGATGAACCCCGCCGCCTCCGCCGCGAGCGCGGCGGCCCTGATCTCCGCGTCGGTGGCGTCCGGCCTGCCGTAGGCCAGGTTGGCGCGCACGGTGTCGGAGAAGAGGAACGCCTCCTCGAAGACCACGCCGATCGAGCCGCGCAGCGAGGCCGTCCGCAGCGCACGGACGTCCTGTTCCTCCCCCGGGGCGCCGATGCGGACCCGACCGTCGTGGACGTCGTAGAAACGAGGCAGGAGTAGGGAGACGGTGGACTTGCCCGACCCGGCCGGGCCGACCACCGCCAGCGTCTCGCCGGGTTCGATCCGCAGCGAGACGCCGTCCAGGACCGGATCCTTCCGGGTGTAGCCGAACCGGACGTCGCGGAGTTCGACGGCCAGCCCGCCCGCAGGCAGGTCCACCGCGTCCGGGGCCTCGGTGACGTCGGGCTGCGAGTCGATCAGCTCGTAGACCCGTTCCACCCCGGCCCTGGCGAGTTGGGCGCTGACCAGCAGGCTCGACAACATCCTGGCCGGGCCGACGAGGCCGACCATGTAGGTGGTGAAGGCGAGGAAGGTGCCGAGGGTGATGTCGCCGTTCATCGCCAGCCAGCCGCCGACGCCGAGCACGCCGACCTGGCCCAGTGCGGGCAGCGCGGCGAGGGTGGCCGCCGGGCGCGCGGTCAGCCTGGCGGCCCGCATCCGATCCCCGAACAGCCGCCGCGCGGTGCCCTCCAGCGTGGCGACCTCACGCCGTTCCTGGCCGAAGCTCTTCACCACCCGGACCCCGGTGACCGTCTCCTCGACCTGCTGCGCCACCTCGGATGCCCGCTGCTGTGCCGCCCAGGTGGCCGGATAGAGCACCCGTCTGGTGCGCAGGGACTCGATGAAGACCAGCGGCAGGACGACCAGCGCCAGCAGGGTCAGCAGCGGGGAGAGCCAGACCATCACGCCCAGCGAGACGACCGCGAACACCAGCGATCCGGTGGCCAGCGGGACCATCGACAGCAGCGAGTTCACCAGCTGGAGGTCCGAGATCGCCCGCGAGGCGATCTGTCCGGTGCGGATGCTGTCCTGGTTGCCGCCGTCGAAGCGGGTGACCGAGGCGAACACCGCCTGGCGGAGGTCGTGCTGCACGTTCAGCGCGAGCCTGCCCGCCTCGTAACGCCGAACGAAGGCGGTGCCGAACCGCAGAAGGCCGAACACGACCATCACGCCGAGGATCAGCCAGAGCCCGTCGGTGCGCCCCGCCACCGCCCCGTCGACCGCCTCGCGGGTGAGCAGGGGGATCAGTGCCTCAAGGCCGACTCCGACGACGGAGGCGATGAAGGACAGGAGCACGGTCCGGCGATGGCGCCAGCATGCGGTGCTCAACCGCCGCAGCCAACCGGGGTCTGCGGATCCGCTTCGGTTCTCCGAGGTGGCGCTCGGCGTGAGGGGAGGCACTGATCCAGATTAGGTCCAGACCGGTGCCTCCCACCCGTTCACCGCTCGTCATCACCCGTCCACGAGTCGCACCGGGGGCCGGGCGGCGAACCACGACGTCGATCACGAGGGGTCGACCCCGCCCGGCCCGGTCGACATCGAATCCGACGGACGCGGTTCACCGAGTCGACATCGGGATCAGCTGACGTCCCTACGGTTGTTCGCCAGCATCCCGAGCAGCAGGAACACGGCGCACCAGACGACGAACACGAGTCCGGAGACCCACCACTGCGACGCCATGTCCGTGAAGGCCTGTGCCTCCGGGACCTCGCTGTTCAGCTGATCCATGTCGCCCGCCTCCGGCACGCTCGCGAAGAGCTGCTGAAGACTCAGCGAGATCGCGAGACCGAAGAGCAGTGCCGAGGCCGAACCGCCCGGCAGGTAGTTGGCGACGCCGTCGACGCCCATCTCGGCGAAGAGGGTGGCGATCAGGCCCTCGCCGAGCAGGACGACGAGCACCAGGGTCAGCACCACGCCCGCCTGGTTGGTCATCAGCGCGCCGAGGCCGAGGCCGAGCACGGCCCACAACGCCATCACCACCACGGCGACCAGACTGATCAGCAGCCAGACGCCGATGTCGGGGAAGTCGCGGAAGCCGGAGCCGATGCCGGCGCCGAGCGAGCCGAGGATTACCGAGGTGAGCCCGTACAGGGCGCCCATCGCGGCGTAGACGATCACCTTCGCGGTGAGCACCAGACTGCGCGAGTCCGACACGAGGAACGTGGTGGTGATCGTCTTGTGGCGGAACTCGCCCGCCATGCCCAACGCACCGAAGATGCCTGCGAAGAGGCCGGTGGCCACCAGACCCGTCGTGAAGGTCATCGAGGTGAACAGGCTGGTGAAGCCGGAGATGCCTTCCAACTCCGCTTCCGGAACCTCGGTGGTGAGCGCCGAGCCGAACATGCTGCCCGCCGTGCCGCCCAACAGGGACAGCAGGAAGCAGAGCAGACCCGCCGGGATCAGCAGTCCCCACCACAGGTTGGTGGTGAAGATCTTGCGAATCTCAGACTGGATGAGCCTGTTCATCAGTGGTTACCCCCGGACCCGTCCGACTGCCCCTGGTCGCCGGGCGGCTGCTCGTACGGATTGTGCTGCGGCGGACCCGCCTGATACGGCCCCTCTTGCGGCGGACCCTGCTGGTACGGCCCCTCTTGCGGCGGACCCTGCTGGTACGTGCCCTCCTGCTGGTACGTGCCCTGCGGGCCGCCGGGCTGCTGATAGGGGTTCGGCTGATAGGGATTGGGCTGATAGGGATTGGCCGCCGGGAATCCACCGCTGCCCGGCGGTGGGCCCCAGCCGGGCGGGGGTGGCTGATGCGGCTGATGCGGCGGCGCACCGAAGCCGGGGGCGCCGGTGTACTGCCCGCTGGTCATCTCCAGGAACAGCGACTCCAGGTCGACGTGCTCCTCCTGGATGCCATAGATCGCGACGCCCGCCTTCAGCGCCAGGTCGGCGACCTGCTTCGGACTGACCCCGCTGACCGCGAGCCGCCCGTCCGGAGTGCTCTCGATGTTGCCGTGGCCTGCCTCCTGCAACGCGCCGACCAGCTTGTTGAGGTCGTCGGCCTGCACGAGGACGCGGCTGGGACGCTGGGCGCGGAGCTGGTCGATCGAGCCGTGGTACATCGACTGACCTCGGCTGATGATCACGACCTGATCGACGGTCTGCTCAACCTCGCGCAGCAGGTGGCTGGAGATCAACACCGTCCGACCGCGCGAGGCGAAGTCGCGGAGGAAGCCGCGCAGCCAGGCGATGCCCTCGGGGTCCAGACCGTTCGACGGCTCGTCGAGGATCAAGATCTGCGGATCGCCGAGCAGCGCGGTCGCCAGTGCGAGCCGCTGCCGCATTCCCAGCGAGAAGCCCTTGGTGTTGCGTCGCCCGGCCTGATGCAGGCCGACCAGACCGAGGACGTCGTTGACGACTCGGTCGGGCGCCCCGATCGCGGCGGCGAAGCTGCGCAGGTGATTGAGGGCTGTCCGCGTCGGATGGAAGCTCTGGGCCTCCAACACCGCGCCGACCACCCTGGCGGGATTGCCGAGCTGCTCGAAGGCACGCCCGTTCACGGTCGCCAGGCCCGCAGTCGGGCGCACGAGCCCGAGCAGCATGCGCAGCGTGGTCGTCTTGCCCGACCCGTTGGGGCCGAGGAAGCCGGTGACGGTGCCGGGCTCCACCGTGAAGCCCAGATTCTGTACCGCTGTGACCGGCCCGAACTGTTTGGTCAGGCCTTGCACAACGATTCGGCCGGTGCCGTCGTGCACATGTCCTCCCCTGACGTAGGGATGTCAGGCGTCATCCTGCCTCATCGGCCAGAACGGCATCGGACGCTTCGACAGAAACCGATCGGCGGGCTTCGAGATCGGGACGAGGAAGATCATCCGAATGCTGCCGTGGACCGGCTGACGGTCAGGGACCGTGCGGGGAGAGCCTGCGGATCAGCGGCGAGGTGCGCTCGACGACCTTCGCGCGATGAATCGGGCCCGCGGCCGCAGCCGAGAGGCTCCCGTGTGCGGTGTCGCCTGCGGAGGCGGAGGCGGCGTCGGCGGCGACCGTCCGGTCTGCCTCGACAGGCGGAACGGTGGTGCCCCCGACCTCGGCGATGCCGGGCGCGCCGTGGTTCGGCTCGTTCGGTGCGCCCCGGCCGGTCGTCTCATTCCCGGCGGCGGCCGTCTCGCGGCCTGCGGCGCGGGCGAACGTGCGCGACAGCGGTCGCCGTCGTTTCCCGTGCGTGTCGCCGTCACCGATCAGATGTCGGTGGGCCAGCAGCCAGACCTTGCACGGCCAGCGCCGCCGTCGCCAGCCGGACGGGCAGGCGCGGCAGCGGCCGTCCTCGTCCGGCTGATGCACGGTCAGCAGCAGCCGCCAGCCGTCTGCCAGCCGTTGCAGCTCGGCGCGGGCCAGTGGCGCCAGGATGTCGACGTCCTCGCGTTCCGCAGCCTCGTCGAGCATCGTGAGCCGGGCGAGCACCGCATGCCTGAGTGCCTTCTCCGTGGCGCTCATGGGCGACGATTCCCGGCCGTCCTGGCCGCGCGGTCCAGTGTGCTGCGCAGCCGCCGCGTCTGGCGGGCGGACATCACCGCGCCTGCGCCGGGCGGCGAGATGACGGCGATCTCGGAGCCCTCGACCAGTACCGTGACCGAGCGGTCTCGGCCGAACGGGTCGTGGCAGGCGACCCACCAGGCTCGCCCCTCGTCCGTGGGGTCGGTCTCGGTCGAAGGATCACCGGGCCGACCCTGCGCCGCGCGCCCCTCCTCGGCCCGGTCGGCCGTGTCGAGTCGGCAGCCGCAGTCGGCGTCGGGTTCGGCGTCGGGTTCGGCAGGCAGTGCCGCCGCAGGCGCCGCACCGGTCGCGGGCGACTGATTCGGCAGCGGCGAGGGCGCCTGTCCCCCGGTTGAGTTATCCACCACATCCATCGTCGGGACATCGGCGATGACACCCGGTTACTTCACCCCTGTGCAGAAAAATTCACCCGTTTGCCCTACTGATTCTGGGCTGAACGGGGCTTTCTCGGCCGAGATCACGATTTCCGCCCGGTCCGGCTCGGCTTTCGGGCTTCGGTGGGCTTAGACTGGTGTCGGCGGCTCGCTCCCGGTGACCCCCAGGCTGGTTGAGCGGGCCGCCCCTACGCGTTCCTCATCTCATCATCCGACCGCCGTCGCGGCTTTCGTCCGCAGGCGTTCCTCGACACCGCGCCGCCTGGCGGCTGATCGCCGCCGGGCCACGCGACCGTCGCGCCACGCTGTCGGGCCCGGCTGGCCCCACTGGCCCGGCTGGTCGTCTCGAGCCCGACGACGGCGACTCAGGTCCTCGACGTGCCGAGGACCTCGACGAGGTCGGTGCGCTCCATCGAGTGCGCCTCGGCCACCGCTTCGTTGATCAACGCCCCCTCGTGCACGGTCAGGCCGCCCGCCAGGGCCTGATCCGCCGCGCAGGCCGCCCGCCAGCCCTGATCTGCCAGCTTCGTCACGAAGGGCAGCGTGACGTTGGTGAGGGCGTGGGTGGAGGTGTGGGGGACGGCGCCGGGCATGTTGGTGACGCAGTAGAAGAGGGAGTCGTGCACACGGAAGGTGGGGTCGTCGTGGGTCGTCGGGCGGGAGTCGGCAAAGCAGCCGCCCTGGTCGATCGAGATGTCGACGAGGACGGAGCCGGGCCGCATCCGGGCGACGAGGTCGTTGTCGACGAGCTTGGGGGCCTTGGCGCCGGGGACCAGGACGGCGCCGATCACCAGGTCCGCCTCGGTCACGGCCTGGGCGACCGTGTAGCTGTTGGCGGTGATGGTGCGCAGCCTGCCCCGGTAGTCGCGGTCGATCTCGCGTAGCCGGGCGACGTTGGTGTCCAGCAGTTCGACGTCGGCCTGCAGACCGACGGCGATGCTCGCCGCATTGAGACCCGCGACCCCGGCCCCGATCACGACGACCCGTGCGGGCGGCACCCCCGGCACGCCGCTGGGCAGGATGCCCCGTCCGCCCGCCGGGCGCAGGAGGGCGTTGATGCCCACCATCGGGGCCAGCCTGCCCGCCACCTCCGACATCGGTGCGAGCAGCGGCAGCGTGCGGTCCGCGCTCTGCACGGTCTCATACGCGATGCCGGTCACCCCGGAGGCGAGCACGGCCTCGGTGAGCGAGCGGCTCCCGGCGAGATGCAGGTACGTGAACAGCACCTGATCGCGGCGCAGCCTCGGGTACTCCTCCGGGAGCGGCTCCTTGACCTTCAACACGAGCTCGCCCTGCGCCCAGACCTCCGCCGCGGAGTCGACGATCTTCGCCCCCGCCGCCGAGTAGTCCGCGTCGGCGATGCCCGAGCCACTGCCCGCCTGGCTCTCGACGAGCACCTCATGGCCTCGACCGGTCAGCTCATGGACGCCTGCCGGGGTGAGGGCGACCCGGTACTCGTGGTTCTTGATCTCACGGGGAACGGCGATCTTCATGGTCGATTCCTTCCATTCCGTCTCAAGCGGTGCGGGTGGCGATCCTGCGGCGGTGGCCGCAGCGTGCGGCCACGATGCCGCCTCGCCTGCCTGCGTGTCATCGTTCCCGCAGCACGGATGATCAGCGAATCCTTAGTCCTGGGCGGACAAGGGGCCGGATCCAGGTCGACCCCAATGACGCACCGTGAGTTGCGTCACCAGTGCGAGTCGCACCTCGGGGTCAGTCAGATCGATGTCGGTCACACCGTGGAGTCGTTTGAGCCGATAGCGCAGGGTGTTGGGATGGATGCCGAGTTCGGCGCCCGCCTTTCTCGGGTCTCCCGGATGCCGCAGCCAGGCGTACAGGGTCGCCAGATGATGGGTGCCGTGCCGAGCGTCCTGCGCCGCCAGCTCGCGCAGCGGGCCCAGCTCGTCGAGATCGACCCTGGCCGCCGCCGAGGCGAGCCGGTGCAGGACGAGCGCGGACCAGGACTCCTCCCAGACGGCGACCACCCCCGGCAGCAGCCCGGCGCGCAACAGGCCCAGCAGCTCAGCTGCCTGTTCCCGCGACCGTGACAGCTCGCCCGCCTCGACGGCTGTTCCCACCGCCAGCGCCACCGGGTTCGCGGGCTCCAGCGGCGAGTCGCGCAGGGCATCATGCCCGCTGCCGCCCGCCCGCTGGGCGATCACCGCGTAGAGCACCCCGCCGAGTTCCGCGACCACCGGGGCCCGGCCGATCCCCCTGACGAGGTGCTGTCGCATGGCCAGCCGCGCACCTTCTGCCGCAGGCGACCCCGGGGCCGCTGGCGTCGCCTGCGGGCCTGCCGCGTCGATCGCGACGACTCGATGCCGTCCGGAGTCGCAGCCCAGCTCGGCGGCCGCCGCCCGCCAGCCCTCGCCGCCGTGCAGCAGCAGCCGCACCTGCTCGGTGTGTCGTGCCGAGTCGGCGTCGACCGTGGCGCGCCACCGCAGCAGCCGCAGCGCCACCACCGGACCCGCGTCCGCGAAGGCCAGTGCACGCTCGGCCGTCACCGGACCCGGCACGACCGCCCACATCGAGCCGAGCAGCTCGCCGCCCATCCGGATCGGCACGATCAACCGGGGCAGCGTGCCGTCGGGCTGCGCGGGCACGAAGACCGTGCTGCGACCTCGGCTGAGCTTGCGGAAGACTCCTCGAGATCGGAACCTGGCCAGGACGTCGTTGGGCACCCGCCTGCCCATGATGGTGGCCACCCGCGCCGGGTCTGTCCGATCCTGCCGCGCCGAGTACGCCACCACCCTGGACTGAGCGTCCTCGATCGTGACCGGCGCGTCGACGATCGCCGCCACGACGTCGGCCAGGGTGAAGAGGTCGCCCGCCGCGGCGCCGTGATCGCCTCGGGGCTCGGCGACCTCGGAGTCCGACAACGCCGCCGCGTCCAGGACGGTGCGCAGCAGCCAGGTCACCTGAGCCCAGGCCGCATCGGAGGACACCTCCACCAGCGCGGTGCCCAACCGCTCGGCCAGCGCGCGCAGTTCCGGGTCTGCCGCGAGCGGCGGCTTGAGCAGCACCCCGGCGGCATGGTGTTCCGCGCAGGCTCGGACCAGGGCCGAGGCCCCGGCCGCCGCCGTCACCGCGACGCCCAGCAACAGCTCGCCGGCTCCCGGACTCGGCGCGTCGCCGGGCTCGACGATGACCACGTCCGCGACCTGGCGGCCGAGGCCGGTCGCCGACCTGGACCGCAACAGCGTGGCGCCCATCCGGTCCACCACACCCGATACCGTGATCATCCGGCCTCCCGCTTCGCCGCCACCAGCCGCCACACCCCGGCGGTGGCCTCGCGTCGGCCCCCACCCGGTCGCCGAGGCACCGCCGCCGACGACTGCCCCGGACCGTGGTCGGGGCGAGTGGTTCCCGGCGGGTGCGCAGGCAGTAGGAAACCAGGCCTGCGGTCGCCTCGGGGCCGAACCGCGACGATTCACCCGGCGCGGACGCGGTCGAGGACCCGTTCCGGGCCGGGAACGGCGGATTCGACCCGTCTCGGCTCGGAGAACGGCGCCTGCCCCGGCGCGGTCCGCGCCCGCAGCCCGCTGGTCCACTGCGACGGCGGCGGTGCCGGACGCGCGACCTACCTGGCGAGCAGGTCGCGAAGGGCACGGACCACCTCGGCGGGGCCCTCCTCGGCCATGAAGTGCCCGCAGGACACCGTCTCGTGCGTCAGGTCCGAGGACCAGGCACGCCAGCGGCTCACGGCGTCGAAGCCGAGCGCCGCTCCCCAGTCCTGTTGCAGCACGGTGACGGGCATCCGCAGCTGGTTGCCTGCCTCGCGGTCGGCCTCGTCGTGCTCGACGTCGACGGTCGCCGAAGCCCGATAGTCGGCGACGATGGAGGGGATCGCCGCGCGGGCTGCCGCGAGGTAGGCGGCACGGACGTCGGCGGGGATCGCCGTCGGATCGGTGGCCCACTCGTCGAGGAAGTGTCCGAAGAAGGCGTCCGCCGCGCCGCTGATCATGGCCTCCGGCAGGCCCGGCGGCTGCGCCATCAGGTAGAGGTGAAAGCCGACCGAGGCGGAGGCGCCGTGCATGACGTCCCACATGTCCAGCGTCGGCAGGACGTCCAGCGAGGCAAGGTGCGTGATCTTGTCGGGGTGGTCCAGCCCGGCGCGGATGGCGACCAGCGCACCCCGATCATGACCCGCCAGTGCGAAACGGTCCTGCCCGAGCGCCTCGGCGAGCGCGACGACGTCGGCGGCCATCGTGCGCTTGGAGTAGGTCTGCCCGTCGGTGTCGACGGGCTTGTCGCTGTCGCCGTAGCCGCGCAGGTCGGGACAGATCACCAGGTGATCGGCGGCCAGGTCGGCGGCGACGTGCCGCCACATCAGGTGAGTCTGGGGGAAGCCGTGCAGGAGCACGACGGGGCGACCCGAACCGCCCACGGCGACGTTGAGCGTCACCCCGTCGGCGACGGCCACCTGCTGCCGGGTGAAACCGGTGATCTGCGGTGTCATGTCGAATCCCTTCTAACCTGTTCGCTCGTACGAAGGCACCCTCTCGGCCCTCGATCAGCGGCCGATCAGCCGCGATCAGTGCCGGATCAGCCGCCGACCCGGCCGCCCCGCCGAGGGGCGCCGGGGCGGCTAGGTTGGGCGGCGATGGTGACTTTCGGGGTGCTCGGCCCGTTGGAGGCCGCGAACCAGCAGGGGCCGGTCGACCTCCGTGGCCTGCGGCATCGCGCGGTGCTGGCCCGGCTGCTCGTCGCCAGAGGCCGGACGGTTCCGGTCACCTGGCTCATCGACGATCTCTGGACCGACCCGCCCGCCGGGGCGCTCGGTGCCGTCCAGACCTTCGTGGGAGCGCTGCGCAAGGCCCTGGAGCCCCAGCGCCCCGCTCGGACCCCGTCCCGGCTGCTGGTCACGTCGTCGCCCGGTTATGCGCTGCGGGCCGAGCCGTCGGCGGTGGACGCCTGGCGTTTCGAGCGCGCAGTCGTCGAGTCCGCCGCGCTCCTCGCCGACGGCCGGGCCGCCGCGGCCCGCGTACTGCTGAACGAGGCGCTCGGACTCTGGCGAGGGCCTGCCTACGCCGAGTTCGCCGAGCAGGACTGGGCGCGTGGCGAGGCGAGCAGGCTCGGGGAACTGCGCCTGCTGGCCGTGGTCCGCCGCGCCGAGGCGGCCGTCGCCTCGGGTCGGGCCGCCGAGGCGGTGCCCGATCTCGATGCGCACGTCGCGGAGCATCCGCTGCGGGAGGACGGCTGGCGACTGCTCGCGCTGGCGTTGTATCGAGCAGGGCGCCAGGGCGATGCGCTGGCCGCGCTGCGCCGGGCCAGGGAGACGCTGCGCTCCGAACTCGGCGTGGACCCCGGCGAGGACCTGCGACGGCTGGAGTCGGACATCCTCGCCCAGGCGCCGCACCTCGACGCTCGGCCTCACGGGGCGGCTCGTCCCGGTCCTCCGTCACACCCCCGCACCTCGGCCCCGGCGGCGCCGCCGACCGAGGAGACACCCGGCCCCGGCCTGGCGTCCGTCGGCGAGCCGCATCCGGCCGAGCCTCCGTTCGTCGGCAGGTCCGCCGAGCTGGCCGAGCTGATCGCGACCTCGGCGGCCGTCGCCGAGACCGGCCTGCCGCGCCTCGTGCTGCTGTCCGGAGAGGCGGGCGCGGGCAAGACCGTGCTGGCCCGGGTGCTGACCGCCCGGCTCGCCGCCCTCGGCTGGACCCACGCCTGGGGTGCCAGTCCGGAGCAGCGCGGCGCCCCGTCGGCCTGGCCGTGGACGCAGGTGCGCGCGGGCCTCGTCCAGGCAGGGCACGGGGCCGCGTTCGGCGACGGCCCGGTGGCCGAGGCGGGCTCCGCCGTCGCGGATGCCGCTGCCCGCGCACACGCCGCCACCGGCCACGCCGAGCAGGCAGAACCCGACCCCGACGTCCTCGGCCTCGCCATCGGGGACCCGCCCGCCGCCTGGCCGTCGCCCCCGTCCGCGGCCGACGATCCCGTCTCGGCCCGATTTCATCGCCATCGCGCGATCGCCGCCTCGACCAACCGCATCGCCGCGAACGGACCGGTCCTGCTGGTCTTCGACGACCTGCACTGGGCGGACGAGGAAACCCTCGCCCTGCTGACCTCCTTCGCGGCTGATCGCGACCTCGGCCCGGTGCTGATCCTCGGCACGTACCGGTCGACCGAGATCACCGGCGCCCTGACCGAGGCGCTGGGCCGCGCCGCCCGCAGCGAACCGATCCGGATCTACCTCGGCGGGCTGACCGAACCACAGGTACGCGAGCTGATCTCGGCGGTCACCAGCCGCGAGCCGTCCGCCCGCGACGCGCAGCTGATTCATCGCCGCAGCTCCGGCAACCCGTTCTTCGTGCGCGAACTGATCCGCCTCTGGGAGGGCGACACCGGTGCGCAGGCAGGAGTCGGCGCGGACCCGAGAGATCGGGCGGCGCTCGCGGTGCCCGCAGGAGTGCGGGACGTCATCCGCCACCGGCTCACCAGACTTCCCGAGCAGGCGCGGACCCCGCTGCGGCAGGCCGCGATCATCGGGCTCGAGGTCGAACTCGACGTGCTGACCTCTCTCGTCGGGGACGAGCAGCTGGTCCTGGACTCGGTCGAGTCGGCGCTGCTGGCGGGCTTCCTCGTCGAGCTGGACGCCGACCGGGTGTGGTTCGCCCACGCGCTGGTCCGCGAGGCGCTCTACGAGGACGTTCCTCGTGCGCGCCGGGCAGCCTGGCATGCGGCCGTCGCCGAGATCATCGAGGCGACCCGCCCCGGCGCCGTGGAGACGATCGCCTATCACCTCCTGCGAGCGGGCGGCCGGGTGCCCGCAGCCCGGACGGCGCGGTACACCCGCGCCTCGGCGCTCCGGGCGGAGCAGCGTCTCGTGCCGCACGAGGCGGCCCGGTGGTGGCAGGAGACGGTCACCGCCCTGGACCGCGCGGACGGCGACCCCCGCGATCGACTCACGGCCGTCATGGGCCTCGTCAAGGCGATGGCGGTGACCGGCGACCTGGGGTCCTCCCGCAGGCACCGTGCCGAGGCGATCGACGTGGCGGAGCGCCTCGGCGATCCGCTGCTGACCGCAGAGGTGATCGGCTCCTTCGACGTGCCCGCGATCTGGACGGCCAACGACGACCCCGCGTTGTCGGCGTCGGTCACGGCCGCCGCCGAACGCACGCTGCCGGTCCTGCCCGCAGACCGGGTCGTCGAGCGGGCTCGCCTTCTGATCACCATCGCGATGGAGCGTCGCGCCGACGCCGGCCCACGCGGAGAGGAGGCGGCGCGGGAGGCCGAGACCATCGCCCGCCGTGTCGGCGATCCCGCTCTGCTCGCCTACGCCCTCAACGGCCGTTTCATGCAGGCCTTCCGCCGAGCGGGCCTGGCTCCGCAGCGCGCCGCGATGGGCGAGGAGCTGCTCGCGCTCGCGGCGAGCCACGACGGACTGGTGACCTTCGCGGTGCTCGGACACCTGATCCTCATCCAGGCCCGTGCCGCCCTCGCCGACCTCGACGCCGCCGACCGACACGCCGCCGAGGTCGATCGGCTCGCCGAGCGCTACGAACTCCCGCTCGTCGGCGTGTTCACCGAGTGGTACGCCGCCCTCCGGCTCGCGGTGACCGGCGAAGCGGCGGAGGCCGGGGCCGCCTACCGTGCCGCCGCCGCCCGGCTGACCGGCAGCGGGATGTCGGGCCTGGAAGACGGCCTGCTCCCGTTCGCCCTGCTCAGTCTCAGCGCCCCGGCCGTGCCGTCGGACCTCGCCGACGTCGACTGGGGCCCCTACGCGGGCTGGGCCCGCCCGCTGACCGCGTCCACCGACGGAACGCGGGGCGGTGCCGAGGGCTCTCGGACGCTCGACGTCGCAGGCAGGGTGCCGGACTCCCCACCCGATCTGCTGTTCGAGGCGCGTACCTGCCTGCACGCCATGATCGCGATCAGGGCAGCCGACCGGCCGACGATGGCACGGCTCTATGAACGACTGCTCCCGGCTGCAGGAGAACTCGCGGGGGCAGGCAGCGGGCTGCTCACCCTCGGCCCCACCGCACAACACCTCGGTCACCTCGCCGCCGCCCTGGGACAGGTCGAACGGGCAGCAGACCACTACCGACAGGCACACACGATCGCGACCCGCGCCCGATCACCGCGCTTCACCGCCGCCGCCCTCGCCGCGCTGAACCGCCTGAGAGCCTGTCCTTGATCCTCCTGGAGTCGTGAGCGGAGATCAGCGTGGCTGAGCTGCCAGGCGGAGGAAGGAGGCATAACGAAAGTGATGTTGACTGACGACAACGCCGCAGATCGCCGCTGCCTGCCCCGCGCAACAGGAAAGTGGGGATCGAAGACAGGCTCTGAGCGTCGGGACCTGAGCACGGGCCGACTCGGGCAGCGGCAGGCGGCGCCCAGCGCGCGACGTCGGCACCGCCTCGTGCGTGCTGCGCCGCTGCCGGGTCTGCGGTTGTCTCGTGATGCGGGTGTTCGGCCGGTGTGGACTCGCGGGTGGCGGCCGGCCGCATGATGCCGTCTCCCGCCGCCTGCGAATCCGGTGTGCCGTGCCCACGTCGTTCGCGGCGCGTCACCAGACCTCGTGCCCGGTCCGCCACCGCCTGCGGAGGCCACCGTCTGCGGAGGCCACCGTCTGCCCGGCGCGCGGCCGGTGCCTTCCGGCGCCGAGCCGACGGTTCGACCGGCGCCGGAAGCCCGCCGTCGCCGCTACGACTCCGCAGACCGCTCGATGGCGTCCTCGCGTCTCGAGGCCGCGCGTCGCCCTACCCGAGGGGAGATCAGATCAGGATGATCCAGCCCGCCCCGAGCAGCCCGAGTAGCACCGTCGCGAGCGTGAACAGCAGGGGGAGCCTGCCGCTGGGCAGCGGCTCGGCACGGTGCAGCCGCTCCGTCGTCCGGCGATAACGCCGCAGCGTCAGCACCAGGAGTGCGCCCACGCCTGCCGCGCACAGCGCCGCCAGCATCGACGCGGCAGGCACGCCGACGCCCGCCACCAGCCGGACCAGCGCGAGCGCCAGGATCACGAAGGCCAGTGCGGTCCGGCGCCAGGACAATGCCGTCCGCTCGGCCTGTGCGAGATCCCACACCTCGTCTCGAGGACGTGCGGTCATCGGTTCGCGACCAGCACGACGACGATGAACACGCCGAACACCAGCGTCACGCCCACCAACAGCACGCCCGCGGACAGGGCGGGCAGCGGCGCGCCCGTGCGCAGCGCCCGCTCGGCCGACATCCATCGGAGCAGTCCGAACACGCTCATCGCCATTCCGGTCAGCACGAGCCCGACGGCCAGCACCAGGTACGACGTCTGCTCCGGTGCGAGGACGTCCAGCCCGACACCGCCCGCCGTCAACGCCATCGCGGTCCGCAGCCAGGCGAGGAAGGTGCGCTCGTTGGCCAGGCTGAACCGGGGATCTGGCTCCGCGCCGACCCCGTACACCCGGCGGGGCCAACGCTGCCGCTGTCGTCCCATGCAGGTCACGGTAACGCCGCCTGCCCACTGCGCCCGCCTCGGACCGGGGCCTGCCGTGACGGCGGAGCCTGGTCGACTAGCGTGGCGGCAGTGAGTCACGAGGTGAGCGGGCCGGAGCGCGCCGTCAGCGTCTGGAGTCCGTCGCTCGTCTGGCTGCTGGCGGGCACGCTGGCGGTCTTCCCGAGTTTCTTCCTGCTGCTGTCGGTCGTCCCGCAGTACGCGACCGAGGGCGGCGCGGGTCCGTTCGGCGCGGGCGCGGGAACCGGTGTGTTCATGCTCGCCACCGTCGTTCTCCAGCTCTTCATGCCTCGGATGCTGGCTCGCTTCGGCTACCGGCGGATGCTCGCGGCGGGGGCGGTGCTGCTCGGCGCCCCGACGGCGCTGCTCGTGCTGTCCGCCGAGCTCGGCGTCATCCTGCTGGTCTCTGCGGTTCGCGGACTCGGGTTCGGAATCGTCACCGTGGCCTTCTCGGCGCTGGTCGCCGAACTGGTGCCGCCGTCGCGGCGGGGGCAGGGTGCCGGCCTGTACGGCGGTGCCGTGGGCATCGCAGGCGTCGCAGGGCTGCCGCTGGGCGTATTGCTGGCGGATCAGGCGGGCTATGCCTCGGTGTTCCTGCTGGCAGCCGTGCTGCCCTTGCTGTCTCTGGCGGCCCTGCCCGCGATGCGAGCGCCCGCACCCGCCGTCGACACCCGCCGACGCGGCGTGCTGCGCGGCCTGCTCGACGGCGATCTGCGTCGACCCTTCCAGCTGCTGCTCGCGTTCTCACTGGCCTCGGGCGCCGTGGTCACCTTCGTGCCGCTCGCTGCGGCCGACGTCGCCGGACTGGCCTCGCTGGCCCTGCTCGTCCAGCAGGTGTGTGCCGCAGGCTCGCGCTGGGTGGCCGGACTCGCCGGGGACCGATTCGGCAACGGACGCCTGCTCCTGCCTGCCGTGCTCGCCGGGGTGGCAGGGCTGGCCGTGACGGCGTGGACGGGCGGTCCGCTGCTGCTCATCGGCATGGTGCTCTTCGGTCTCGGGTTCGGGGTGGCGCAGAACGCGACGCTGGTGGTCATGTTCCACCGCGTCGACCGGCAGGAGTTCGGCTCGGTGAGCACGCAGTGGAACATCGCCTTCGACGCGGGAACCGGCCTCGGTGCCGCGATGATCGGGATCGTCGTGCAGTACGCGGGCTTCGCGGCGGGCTTCGCCGTGGCTGCGGCGCTGCTGCTGGCCACCGTCGGCGGCGCGATCCACGACCGCGCGGCGCGGTGAGCGGCCGCGGGTGACCGTTGCTGCGGCGACGCCTGCACGATGACGCCCGCCCGCACTCCGCTGAGCAGCTTCTCCCGGCCGGTACGGCCGTCGCCGGTGCAGGCTCGAGACGCCCGAGACCCGTGCCGGAACGCCGTCGGGCGGCCCCCGATAGGAGGCCGCCCGACAGCGGGTTCCACGTCGTCGCGTCAGAAGGCGAAGATCTCGCCGGTCTCGGCGGCGAGGACGCACTTGTTCGAGTACGTGCGCTCGATCGCGACCGGCTTGCCCTCGACGGTCCCCGTCGCGGTCACGGTGTGCGGCTGGTAGATCATCGTGCAGATCTCCTGGTTCGCGATGCCCTCGAACCGGTCTCCCACCAGCTTCAGATCGCTGCACGCCGTGGCGGGGTCGGGGTGGTTGCCGCCGTCCGGGTCGCAGGTGAGCACCGCGCTGCGGCGTCCGGTGGCGTCCTGATCGGCGGCGAGCGGGTCCTGGCTGATCGTCAGTGTCAGGGTGGTGGGAATCTGCGCGTCGGTCGTGTCCGCCGCCGGGGCGCCTCCGCTCGGGTCGGTGGCGCCGGTCAGCACGGAAGCGGCGGCGAACATCGCGCTCGCGACGAGGTGATGCCAAGACATGGTTGAGATCCTCCTGGGAACAGATCATGCCGACGGGGTAGGAAGGGTCTACCCGGTTGATCGCAGCAGTCGCCAGGAGCGCGACAATTATTGCCTTATCGGGTATCACTCGATAGTGAATCACCACTCAGCGTGCCGAGAATGGCCCGTGATCTCCCTGAGATTTCTGAATGGTGATCACTCGAAGTGGTGATCTGTCACGAGGAAATGATGCAGGAGAGCAGGTCGATCAGAGCGCGGTCGTCTCCGCGCTGAGCCAGTCGAGATAATCCTCGTCACCGCCGATGATCGGCGTCGCGATGATCTCGGGCACCTTGTAGTCATGCTGCGCGCGAATATGCGCCGTCACCGCGTCCAGGCGGGCCGTGGTCGTCTTGATGACGCACTGCCATTCCTCGTCGAAGGAGACCTGGTTGTTCCAGCGGTAGACGCTGCGGACCGGGCCGACGATCTGGACGCAGCCCGCGAGCCTCGCCTCGATGATCCCGGCCGCGAGGCGATCGGCTTTCTCCTGGCTGTCGATGGTCGTCACGACCTGGCAGTACACCGACGTCTCCGCGTCGTCCGGCGCCTGAGCGGGCCGGGTGTCAGGGGAGACCGTGGCCGAGGGGGAGGCAGGCTCGGGTATCGACATCGGGCTCAACTCGCTTCCGGGTTCGCGGTTCGCCAGGGCCCCTCTTCCTACCAAGCGAACGCCGCCACCGACAGCGCGAGACAGCGATAGGGCGCCGGATCGAGTCGATCCAGCGCCCTACCGGGTGGTTCGTCGTGCGAGCTGGCAGCGACGCGGACGGCGTCATCAGCTCTCGGGGCCTGTCTGTGAATCCCTGCTGTCGGAGTTGCGCGGGCAGGCGTGGCGAGCTGCGGCGTCGTCGGCCTGGCAGCTCGTCCACGCTGCTCCCCGCTCACGAGGGATCGGGACCAGAGACGGGCTCTCAGCGACCGGCGTGCGGCGCACCCTTGCCCGCGTGGCCGTGGTGGCCGTGGTGGTGCTTCTTGCCGTGGTCGTCGACGAGCACGGTCGTGTTGCCGATGTCGTCGGTCTGCGGCGCGTTGGTGCAGTCGTTGATCTGGGGCGAGAGCACCGGGATGATGACGCCGATGACGGCGGCGACGTTGTTGCCGCAGAGCGACACCGGAACGGCGCTGATCTGGTTGTCGTTGATCGCATTGACGCCGTCGCTGTCGACGGTGTCGGCGAACGCGGCCCCGCTGCCGAGCGACAGGACACCGAGGGCGGCGCCAGCCGCTGCGCTGACGATCCGTGCGGAAGTACGCATGGTGTGCACCTTTCGAAAACCAGAGGGTGAAGGGCGGTCGGCGCACGCGGCTGGATGCACGCGGTGCCGGTGTCCGGAGTTGGTCACGTGAAGATGTGCTGGTCAGGGGCTACCTGGCCGAGCGGGAGTGCGTCGAGAAAGCGACGCACTCCCGCCAATTCATCGAGACGACACTCAGTCCTTGAGGACGAGCTTGTTGAAGAGGTCGTCGGTCTGCGGCGCGTTGGTGCAGTCGCTGATCTGGGGCGAGAGCACCGGGACGATGACGCCGATGACGGCGGCGACGTTGTTGCCACAGGCCTGGATCGGCACGGCGCTGATCTGGTTGTCGTTGACCGCGTTGACGCCGTCGCTGTCGACGGTGTCGGCGAACGCGGGCGCACCCAGCATCATCGCGCCGAGGGTGGCGCCTGCGGCGGCGGTCAGGACGCGTGCGGAGGTACGCATAGGTGACACCTTTCTAAGGCGGTGAGGGGGAGGTGGTCCGCAGCCCGGCAGTGATTGGCCGCCCGGCTGCGGACCGGTGGTGTGACTGGTGAGCGTCAGACGGCGAGTCGAGTGCTTCTCAGCCGTCGCCACTCGGTGGAGCGGTTGTCTCAGATTGTGATCGGTGCGGAGTCGGGGTCAGCCGAGATCGGCGAGCCGCCCGCCCACACCGCAAGGTGATGCCTGCGACTCTCAGTCGACGATGAAGGTCTCGTTGAAGAGGTCGTCGATCTGCGGCGCGTTGGTGCAGTCGTTGATCTGGGGCGAGAGCACCGGGATGATGACGCCGATGACGGCGGCGACGTTGTTGCCGCAGAGCTGCACCGGAACGGCGCTGATCTGGTTGTCGTTGATCGCGTTGACGCCGTCGTTGTCGATCGAGTCGGCGAACGCGGGACCACCGAAGGCCAGCGCGCCCAGTGCGGCTGCGGCGGTGGCGCCTGCGAGGCGGGTAGAGGTACGCACGGTGTGTGCCTTCCGTCGTTGCATCTTTGACAAGAAACACTTTCCGAGAGCGATGTCCGGCGGTAAGTGCAATGAGCATTCTGCCCCATCAACCTCCCGATATTGACCGTCTGCGGGCCTGTAAGCCCATTTACACCTCATAGAGTGAATCAGCTTTGAATCGCTTTGCGGTCGGCCAGTCCCCTGGCTATGGGGACGGGTCGTGGTGGATCAGCCGGAAAAGGAAAAGGGAAACCAAGGCAGGGGTACACCGAAATGGTGTACCCCTGCCTTGGTGATATGAGGATGTGTGCCCCGCAGCCCGCCGTATTCGAGTGAACCGGCGGCGTGCGGGTCGTGATGAGCCGACGATACCCGGACCGAGATCGATCAGATGGGCAGCGTGCCGGTGATCGTCTGGGTGAGTCCGCCGAGCGGGGCGGCGGCCGCCGGGGCCTTGGGCGCAGGTGCGGGCAGGGGCTGCACCTGGGGCTCCTGGGGCTCCTGGGTCTTGGCGGGCAGCGTCAGCTCGCCACCGAACAGCTCGCCCAGCCCGGTGCCGCGCAGCGCGTTGATCTCGGGCTCCTTGTTCTTGTCGCGGACGTGGTGCACGACGGTGGGCTCCGGGGCGGCAGCCGGTGCCGCCTGGTTCTGCTGCGGGGCGTTCATGTCGCCCACCAGACCGCCGATCGGGTTCGTGCTGACGAGCGTGCCTGCCTGCTCCAGCGCGCCGGTGAGCGGAAGGGCGCGCGCCTCGTCTGCGACACCGCGCACCGCGTCGGTGACCGGCCGGTCGGCAGGCGCGGGCAGCGTGGTCGGGCCCTGCTCGCCCGCCAGTCCGCCGAGCAGGGCGGTCGGGTCCAGCTTCGCCTCGGTGAGGGTCTCGTTCACCGACAGCGCACGGGCGCTGTCGGTGACGCCCTGGACCGCGTCGGCGACCGGCCCGCCTGCGGGCGCGGGCGGCGCGGGTGCGGGTGCGGGCGCGAGTCCACCGAGCAGGCCCGCCGGATCGATGCCTGCCTGCCCGAGCAGGTCGCTCACCGGGTCGGCGGCCTGCGGACTGCGCGCGGGTTCCGCTGCGGGCGCGGCGGGGGGCTGCTCCGCGAGGGCAGGCGCGAGGAGCTTGTCAGTGAGGGCGCCGACCGGGGTCGCGATGCCGAGGTTGCCGAGGCCGCCGGTCTGCTCGCGCGGGGCACCGTCCGCCGGGGCGGCAGGCGCCGGGGGCTGCGCGGTCAGGCCGCCGAGGGGGTTGTCGCTCCCCAGCTGCAGATCGCTGGTCAGCGCGCCGACCTTGTCGGTGACCTCGCCGAGCGGGTCTGCCTGCCGGGCCGAGCCGAGGTCGGAGGTGACCTGGGTGAGCGTCTGGTCGGCCATCGGCCCCACGAGCGGCAGCTCGGACGTCTTCGGCAGCGTCGGCGCCGAGTTGATCGGCGTCTGGCTCACCGCGCCGGTGACCGGCCTGGTGATCCCGTTCGGGTCGACCGGCTGCCCGATGGTGTAGCCGCGAACGGCGTTGATCTCCAGGGCGGTGTCCGCCGCGGAGAAGCCCGAGTGGTTCTCGGGGCGCTCCCAGACCCTGGTCTGCAGCAGCGATCCCGAGGTGTTCTCGTCCAGCACGCCGGTGTTGTTCGGGGCGACGTCCAGCGAGATGTCCGGGCGGGTGGTCTGGAGGGCGGTGATCTCGTCCACCTCGTGACCCAGCGCGCTGCTGAGTCGGTTGACGCGATGGACGTCCAGGAGCGGGCCGGGCGTGACGAACTGGTCCGCCAGGGCCAGCGCGGTTCCCTCCAGGGTGTAGGCGGGCTGCACCAGCACGTTGCGGACGCCCACCTTGGCGGTGACGTCCGCGCAGGGCACGATCTCGCTGCCCGTGTGCTGGTAGGCGAACGCCTGGCAGCTGTGCAGGGGCAGCTCGGCGCCGATGTCCTTGGGCACGTCCGGCATGGCGGTTCGGCTGTCGGACTCCGTGGCCATGGCGGCGCCCGCGCCCATCGCGGCGAAGCCTGCGGCCATCACTGCGGCTTGCAGCGTGCGCGAGGTCTTGGAAGGCAAGGTGACTGTCTCCTTGATGTCGTGCGGGAGTCGTGCGGTCTGCCGGATCGCGTCGGCCGACGACTCAGACGGGGATGCGGGCTCCTGGAGTCCGCATGGAGTTGGCAGTCGCCGGTGCCGGGCGGGGAGGAGTCGGCCTGGCCTGCGAGGCAGCCGCAGTCCCGCCACCGGGCACCACACGTTCTCGGGGCATGATCGACCCGGCGGGGATCAAATCGGCAGTCCTGTTCGGCAAGTCCACCCGGAAGGGTTGCGTCTTTGGCTCGATCCGGTGATCTTCGCGAGGGTGTTCGACGGGTGAGGAATCCTGGCCGCCGCGTGCGGATTCGGGGTGCGGGGACGCTGGCGATCAACCGGCGGGGTGCAGCGGCCGGGACCGGTCGCAGGCGACGCGTCCTACCGATCGGTGGCGACTCGTCTCGCCGCCGTGTCGTCCGTCGTACCGCCTGCCGTGTCGCGTCCGGCGGCGGAGCCCGGCCGTGTCGCGCTCAGGCCGTGTCGCGCTCGGACGGTGTGGTGCTCGGCGGGCGTCGACGCAGTACCCGTCGAGGTGTGTCGAATCGTCCGCCCGACGTCCCGGCAGCCCGCGCCTGACCGGCGCTCACCCGGCCGGGGCGCAGGCCGCGTCCAGCGCCGCCAGGGCCATCGCGGCGAGCAGGGCGCGCATGGTGGGCAGATCGACGCCCGTCGCGCTGTGCGGCGTCGAGTTGAGCAGCCCGAACGTCGCATGAGTGGCTGCCAGCAGCCGGTCCCGCCCCGTCCGTGGCGACAGCCGGGCCAGTACGGTGACCCATTCCTCGACGTAGCGGCGTTGCAGCCTGCGCACCCGCCTGCGTTCGGCCTCCGGGACGTTGTCGAGTTCGCGGTCGTGGACGGTGATCAGCGCGGGCTGGGCGAGGGCGAAGTCGACGTGCCAGGCGATGAGGGCGTCTAGGGCCGCGCGCGGTCCGTCGGCCTGGGCAGCGCGGGCGCCGCCCTCGGTCAGCAGTCGTTCGCTGACCGCCAGCAGCATCTCGCCGAGCACCGCCTCCTTGTTGCGGAAGTGCCGGTAGAGCGCCGGACCGGAGACCCCGACCGCGCGCCCGAGATCCTCGATGGACACGCCGTGGTAGCCGCGAGCGGCGAAAAGCTCGGCTGCGGCGTCGAGAATCTCCTGACGCCGAGCCGAGGTGCGTCGTCGCGTCGCCGGGTGCTCCTCCGCCGGGGTCTGCCGCATCGGGTCAGAGTAGACGGGGGGAGTTAGCGGCCGTTAACATCCGGCGGAGGTTAGTGATGATTAACATCCCGTCGGCGTCTCGGCTCGCTGCGGGCCGATGCGAGGAGGCGAACGAGTGGACGCACCGGTGTTGTCCAGCGCCTGCGATCCGACCGCTGCCGCGTTTCACCGCAACGTCGCAGCGCACACGACGCTGGTCGACGACCTGAGTCGTCGGCTGGCCGCAGCGGCGAAGGGCGGTCCGGAACGCGCGAGGGCCCGGCATCTCGAACGCGGCAAGCTGCTGCCGCGCGAGCGGGTCGACACGCTGCTCGACCCCGGCTCCCGCTTCCTGGAGCTCTCGCCGCTGGCCGCGACGGGCCTGTATCAGGACGACGCCCCCGGCGCCGGCCTCATCGCGGGCGTCGGCCGGATCGAGGGCCGGGAATGCGTGGTGGTCGCCAACGACGCCACGGTCAAGGGCGGCACCTACTACCCGATGACGGTCAAGAAGCACCTGCGCGCGCAGGAGGTGGCGCTGCACAACCGCCTGCCCTGCGTGTATCTGGTCGACTCCGGCGGTGCCTTTCTGCCGAGACAGGACGAGGTCTTCCCGGACCGGGAGCACTTCGGCCGCATCTTCTACAACCAGGCGACGATGTCCGCCCAGGGCATTCCGCAGCTCTCCGCCGTGCTGGGCTCCTGCACGGCGGGCGGCGCCTACGTGCCCGCGATGAGCGATGAGAACGTGATCGTCCGAGGCCAGGGCACCATCTTCCTCGGCGGACCGCCGCTGGTGAAGGCCGCCACCGGCGAGGTGGTCACTTCGGAGGAGCTGGGCGGCGGCGACCTCCACTCTCGGGTCTCCGGGGTCACCGATCACCTCGCCGAGGACGACGCCCACGCGCTGCGCATCCTGCGCTCGATCGTGTCCACCCTCGGGCCGAGGACGCCCCGTCCCTGGGAGACGACGGCCGTCGAGGAGCCTGCCGTCGACCCCGCGGAGCTGTACGGGGCGGTGCCCGTCGACTCGCGGACGCCCTACGACGTCCGCGAGGTGATCGCCAGGATCGTGGACGGCAGCCGGTTCGCCGAGTTCAAGCGCGACTACGGGCCGACGCTGGTGACGGGGTTCGCCCGCATCCACGGCCATCCGGTCGGGGTGGTGGCCAACAACGGCATCCTCTTCGGCGAGTCGGCCTTGAAGGGCGCGCACTTCATCGAGCTGTGCGATCGACGGTCCGTGCCGCTGGTCTTCCTCCAGAACATCAGCGGTTTCATGGTCGGCAGGGAGTACGAGGCGGGCGGCATCGCCAAGCACGGCGCGAAGATGGTCACCGCCGTCGCGTGCGCGCGGGTCCCCAAGTTCACGGTCGTCATCGGCGGCTCGTTCGGCGCGGGCAACTACAGCATGTGCGGTCGAGCCTTCTCGCCCCGATTCCTGTGGATGTGGCCCAACGCCCGGATCTCGGTGATGGGCGGCGAGCAGGCGGCCTCGGTCCTGGCCACCGTCCGCCGAGACCAGCTGGCGGCCCGAGGCGAGGACTGGTCGGCCGAGGACGAGGAGTCCTTCAAGGCTCCGATCCGCTCGCAGTACGAGGAACAGGGCGATCCCTACTACGCGACCGCCCGGTTGTGGGACGACGGCGTGATCGACCCGGCCGACACGCGCACCGTGCTCGGCCTGGCCGTCTCCGCGGCGGCGAATGCCCCGCTGGAGCCGGTGAACTACGGCGTCTTCCGGATGTGACGGAACCGGTGCCTGCGGGCGAGTCTGCCTGCGGGCGGCGACGGTGTGACCGCCGCTGCAGGCGGCGGCCGACCACCATGCAGGCGGCCTCGGCCGTGACCGCCGGGAACCGGCCGCCCAGGACAGGAGGAGACCCACGTGTTCGAGTCCGTGCTGATCGCCAACCGGGGTGAGATCGCCGTGCGGGTGGCCCGCACGCTCACCGAGCTGGGCATCTTCTCTATCGGCGTCTACAGCGATGCCGACGTGCAGGCACGGCACGTCGGCGCGGTGGATCTCGCGCTGCGGCTGGGGCCCGCCTCCGCAGCGGAGAGCTATCTCCACATCGAGGCGGTCGTGGAGGCGGCCGTTCGCGCCGGCGCACAGGCCGTGCATCCCGGTTACGGCTTCCTCGCCGAGAACGCCGACTTCGCGCGGGCCTGCGCTGCGGCGGGTCTGGTCTTCATCGGGCCGTCGCCCGAGGTGATCGAGCTGATGGGCGACAAGATCCGGGCCAAGCAGGCCGTCGCCTCGGCCGGGGTGCCGGTGGTGGCCGGTCGCACCGAGGCGGGCCTGTCCGACGACGACCTGATCGATGCCGTCCACGAGCTGGGCTTTCCTGTCCTGCTCAAGCCGTCGGCGGGCGGCGGCGGCAAGGGGATGCGACTGGTCGTCGCGGCTGCCGGGCTGCGGGAGGCCGTCCGGGGTGCGCGGCGGGAGGCCGCGGCGGCCTTCGGCGACGACACGCTGCTCGTGGAGCGCTATATCGAGCGCCCGAGACACCTCGAGGTTCAGGTGCTCGCCGACCGGCACGGCACCGTGCTGGCGCTGGGCGAGCGGGAGTGCAGCCTCCAGCGCAGGCATCAGAAGATCATCGAGGAGGCGCCGTCGGCGCTGCTCGACGAGGCCGGTCGCCGGGAGTTCCTGGCCGATGCGGTCGCCGTCGCCGAGGCCTGCGACTACGTGGGCACAGGCACGGTGGAGTTCATCACCGACGTCGAGGGGCGCGGTCGCAGCTTCCTGGAGATGAACACCCGGCTTCAGGTGGAGCATCCGGTCACCGAGGCGGTCACCGGCGTGGACCTGGTCGAGTGGCAGCTCAGGGTGGCGGCGGGCGAGCGAATCGATCCCGATCTGGCGACGGGCGGCCCCGGCGGTCACTCGGTGGAGGCCCGGATCTACGCCGAGGACCCGGACCGGGGGTTCCTCCCGACCGGCGGACGGGTGCTCGATCTCGTCGAGCCGAGCGGGGCAGGCGTGCGGGTGGACTCCGGGTTGCGGTCCGGCGTCGAGGTCGGCGGGGACTACGACCCGATGCTCGCGAAGGTGATCGCCTGGGGACCGGACCGTGCCACGGCCCTGCGCAGGCTCGACGGCGCGCTCGGCCGGACCGGCGTCCTCGGGGTCACCACCAACGTGGCCTTCCTGCGGGCTCTGCTGGGCAGGCCCGAGGTGCGGGAGGGCGTGCTGGACACGGGGCTGGTGGAGCGGGTCGCCCCCGAGCTGGTCGAGTGTCGTCCGCCGGACGAGGTGCTGGTGGCGGCCGCGCTGGAACGGCAGCTCGCGGCGGAGCCCGCAGGCGGGATCGTCGATCCCTGGGAGATCCCGGACGGCTGGCGGACCGGGGAGCACGTGGCACGGCGCTGGTGGATCGGTCCGGTCGGCGGCGAGGAGGTCGAGGTGACGGTGCGCGGCCCTGCCGCCGCCGCCCGCGTCCGGGTGGGCTCCGGCGAGGCCGAGGGCTTCGGCGGCTCGAACCGTCGGGACGCCGAGCGCTCGAACGTCCCGGAGCGGCCTGCCGCCGCGCGGCTGGACGGCGAGGAGCTGGTCGTCGAGTACGACGGTCGCATCCTGCGATACCGGCGGGCGCGCAGCGGGCAGACCTGCTGGCTGGGGCGCGACGGCCGGGCCTGGGCGCTGATCGAGCGCACGCCGCTGGCGCTGTCGTCGGCGGGCTCCTCGGCGGCAGGCGATCCGGTCGTGCGCAGCCCCATGCCGGGCACGGTGCTGTCGGTCGCGGTCGCCGAGGGCGAGGAGGTCCGGATCGGTCAGCCGCTGCTGATCGTGGAGGCCATGAAGATGGAGCACACCGTCGTCGCCCCGGTCGAGGGGCGGGTCCACGACCTGCGGGTCCGTCCCGGAGTGCAGGTCGCCGTCGACGAGGCGCTCGCCGTCGTGACCCCGGCCGAGCCCGGCCGGGAATCCGCATGAGAAGGAGTGACCCGATGCTCGATCACCGGCTCGACGAGGAGTACGTGGCACTGCGGTCCACGGTGGCCGAGTTCGCCCGCGCGGAGGTGGCGCCGGTGATCGGCGGCTACTACGAGCGAGAGGAGTTCCCCTACCCGATCGTGGCGGGCATGGCGGACATGGGCCTGTTCGGCCTGCCGTTCCCGGAGGCCTACGGCGGGATGGGCGGTGACTACTTCGCGCTCTGCCTGGCCTTGGAGGAGCTGGCCAGGGTGGACTCCTCGGTGGCGATCACCCTGGAGGCCGGGGTGTCGCTCGGGGCGATGCCGATCTACCGCTTCGGCTCCGAGGAGCAGCGCAGGCGCTGGCTGCCCGAGCTGTGCGCGGGTCGCAGGCTGGCCGCCTTCGGACTCACCGAGGCCGACGGCGGGTCCGATGCGGGGGCGACCAGGACCACCGCCCGGCTCGACGGCGAGGAGTGGGTGATCAACGGGAGCAAGTCCTTCATCACCAACTCCGGCACCGACATCACCTCCCTGGTCACCGTCACCGCGGTCACCGGCAGGCGAGAGGACGGGCGCAAGGAGATCTCCGCGATCGCGGTGCCCTCGGGGACGCCCGGCTTCACGGTCGCTGGCAAGTACTCGAAGGTGGGGTGGAACGCCTCGGACACTCACGAGCTGTCCTTCACCGACGTCCGAGTCCCCGCCGAGAACCTCGTCGGCGAGCGGGGTCGGGGCTATGCGCAGTTCCTGCGCATTCTGGACGAGGGGCGGATCGCCATCGCCGCGCTCGGGGTCGGACTCGCCCAGGGCTGTGTGGACGAGAGCCTGCGGTACGCGGCCGAGCGGGAGGCCTTCGGCAGGACCATCGGCTCCTACCAGGCGATCCAGTTCAAGATCGCCGACATGGAGGTCCGGGCGCACACCGCGCGGCTGGCGTATTACCACGCGGCATCGCGGATGCTGCGTGGCGAGCCGTTCAAGAAGGAGGCGGCCGTCGCGAAGCTGGTCAGCTCCAACGCGGCGATGGACAACGCCAGGGAGGCGACCCAGATCTTCGGGGGGTACGGCTTCATGAACGAGACGCCGGTCGGTCGGTTCTACCGGGACGCGAAGATCCTGGAGATCGGCGAGGGCACCTCCGAGGTGCAGCGGATGCTGATCGCTCGCGAGCTGGGGATGGCGGCCTGATCGGTCGCTGGTCGTCATCGGCACGGGACGCGGGCGCCGGCGCGGGACTCTCGGGGACGCCCGCCCCGACCGCGCGGCGCCGAGCGCGGGACCGGCGCGGCCGGGCCGACCGGGATGGCCGATGTCGGGCGGGGGCCGCCCGCACCGACCTCGCGGTCCGCCCCCCGGCTCAGCCGAACGCCTCGGCGGGCACGGCACGCACCACATGACCCGCCGCCGTCGGCACCAGCTCGCACGCCCGGTCGACGTCGCCGTGCATGACGAGGACGCGAATGCTGGAGTCCTCGGTCACCACGATGTCCATGGCACACATTGACTCCGAGGTACGGGCCAGCCGGGCGGACCTGCCCTCGATCTCGGTGGAGGAGGCCTCGATGAGCCCGTCCAGCGTCCACTCGTCGATGCCGCGATAGGGATCGACGGAGACGGCGATGCCGTTCTCGAAGTCCGAGGCCATGTCGATGAGGATGCAGTCGCCTCGGCCTTCCTTCCCGTCTCGATAGCTCGCCTGCCCGGACATGCCCAGCTCCTGGATGAGCTCGTCGCTGACGAAGTCGCAGCTCGCGGTGCGTTCGAGGTTCGGGTTCGGCTCGAGGTCGGCGGGCGGGTCGGTGGACTCCTCGTCGGCCTCGGCGGAGGGGTCTGCGGAGTCCGTCGAGTCTGCCTGCTCCTCCGAGGGCTCTAGAAGGCTGCCCACCTCGGGCGGCGGCGGCGCCGAGTTCGCGACCGGGCTGGCCTGGCCTGACTCCGCAGTGGTGCAGCCCGCCAGCGCGAGCACGCCGACGACGAGCAGGCCTGCCGCTGCCAGAGGTGTCCTGTTCGTTCTCGTTGACGCTCTCCTGGTGACCACCTCGGCATTGTGCATGACCACCCTGATGAGGGGTCCGTTTTCGTGATGCCCGGTGTTCAGTCGTTGTCGGACGCGGCCTCGGCGGCGGTCTCGGCATCGTGGAGCAGTCGCTCGAAGACGCGCCGCAGGATCTGCGGATCGGGCTCGGGCAGCCCCACCAGGGCGCTCAGGTACAGGCCGTCGCCGACCAGTCGGATCGTCTCGGCGATCACCGGGTCGCCGATCCGCTCGACGAGGAGGTCGGCCCAGTTCCCGAACACCGCGCGGAGGATCTCGGCGGCCTCCCTGCCGATCTCCGAGCTGCGCAGGTTTGCGATCACCGACCAGTAGAGGCTCGCCTCCTGCTGATCGACGGGCACCGAGGTCTCCAGGAAGAAACGGACGGCGTCTAGGCCGTCCATCGCTCTGGCCTGCGTCAACTCCGCCGTTCCCTCGTCGGCGAGCCGGTGGACGAGTCCGGTCAGCAGATCGTTCTTCGAGTGAAAGTGATAGAGCAGCCCGCCCTTGGAGACCTCGGCGGCGGCGGCCACCGCGTCCAGGGTCACCGCGGACAGGCCGTGATTCAGGAGAAGGTCCTGCAACGCGTCGAGTATCCGGTCGCGGGTTCGGCTGCTCACCGGGTGAACTGTAGAGGACGCGGACCTGTGTACCGTCCGGACGGTACAGTTGTCGGCATGAGTAGCTCATCCGCCTCGCCTGCGAGTCCGGCGGGCCTGCCCGGCGGCCGGGCCTGGGCCGCGCTCGCCGTGCTGACCCTCCCGGTCCTGCTGGTCTCGATCGACAACACGGTGCTCGGCTTTGCGGTCCCCACGCTGAGCGAGGACCTGCGTCCCAGCGCATCGCAGCTGCTCTGGATCGTGGACGTCTACTCGTTCGTGCTGGCCGGACTGCTGGTCACGATGGGCGTGCTCGGCGATCGGCTCGGCAGGCGCCGCCTGCTGCTGATCGGCTCGGCCGGGTTCGGCCTCGCCTCACTGGCGGCGGCCTATGCCCAGAGCGCGGAGGTGCTCATCGCCGCACGGGCGGCGATGGGTTTCGCCGGGGCCACCCTCATGCCCGCGACCCTCTCGCTGATCCGCAACATCTTCGTCGACCGGCGGCGGCGCCGGGTCGCCATCGCGGTGTGGTCGGCAGCCTTCTCCGGTGGGGCGGCGCTCGGGCCGATCCTGGGCGGCTGGCTGCTGGAGCACTTCTGGTGGGGTTCGGTGTTCCTGCTGAACCTGCCGACGATGGCCGTGCTGCTCGCGATCGGTCCCTGGCTGATTCCCGAGTCCCGCGACCCCGCACCCGGCCGGTTCGACCCGCTCAGTGCGCTCTACTCCCTGCTCGCGCTGCTGCCCGCCGTCTACGGGCTCAAGAAGTCGGTCGAGTCCGGGATCTCGCCCATCGCCACGTTCGCCTTCGTGCTGGGCATCGGTTTCGCGATCGTCTTCGTGCGCAGGCAGCGACGGCTCGACACGCCGATGCTGGACGTCTCGCTCTTCACCGACCGCACGTTCTCCATCGCCGTGCTGACGAACCTGCTCTCGGTCTTCGTCCTGGTCGGCTGTCTGTTCCTCCTGACGCAGTACCTCCAGCTCGTCCTCGGTCTGCGGCCGATGCACGCGGGCCTGCTGCTCCTGCCCGGCCTCACCGCGGCGGTGGTCGGCTCGCTGCTGGCCACTCGACTGGTGCGGCGCTTCGCGATGGCCTCGCTGCTCGGGGTGGCGCTCGCCGTGTCCGGTCTGGGCACCCTGCTGCTCGCAGGCGTGTCCGTCGACACGGGACTGGTCGTCGCCACGGTCGCCTTCGGTCTGATCGGCCTCGGGGTCGGTGTCGCGGAGCTGCTCACCAACGACGCGATCCTGGCCTCGGTGCCCGCACGGCGGGCAGGCGCGGCCTCGGCGGTCTCGGAGACGGCGTACGAACTGGGCGCGGCGCTGGGCATCGCCGTGCTCGGCAGCGTGCTTGCCGCGGTCTACCGGAACGGACTCACCGAGGTACCCGGCGTCGATGCCGAACAGCTGTCCTCGGCCGCCGAGACCCTGGGCACCGCCATGGGCCTGGCCGCCGAACTCGCCGGGCCCGCAGGCGTCGCGCTGGCCCAGGCGGCGGCCGGGGCCTTCGTGGACGGCATGCGACTCACCAGCGTCATCGGAGCGGTGATCATGGTGACGGCGGCCGTGGTCTCCTGGCGGCTGATCCGCCGCGCAGCCCTGGATTCCGGGCGGCCGGAATCCGGCCCCGGCGAGTCCGGGAGCCGTCTTGACACCAACACCACCCAGTAGCAATGTTGGTTCATATAGTGCGTACTCTCCGCACTATATGAACGGAGGTTCGAGTGGCGCGGGTAGCGGGGTGTCTGGAGAACGAACACGCCTCGGCGATGGTCGACGGCAGGCCCGTCGCCGTCCTTGCGACGACCGACGACACCGGCAGACCACACAGCGCACTGATCTCCTGGTTCGTCCTGCTCGACAGCCACACCCTCGTCGCGGCTCTGGACGACCGCAGCCGACATTGTCGAAATCTGCGGGACGACCCGAGGTTCGCGATGCAGATCCTGGCCGACGACCTGGTCCTCGCGGTGAGCGGCAGAGCCGAGTTCCTCGCCGCCGAGCTGCCCTCCGCGCCGTTTCCCGCCTCCGTCGTCCGCCTGATGCTGGACGCGGTGGTGGACCAGCGGCAGCCGCAGATGCGGTTCCGAGGACCCGGTTACGAGTTCGACGCCGCCAAACGACATCGCGATGGCGTGGAGCGTCAGGTGCTCGCGGAGCTGGCCGCCACCGATTCTCGGCCGCCGTGGCCGATCCGTCGGGACGACTCCGCGTGATCATCGCAGGTTGCCGTCGCGGGCCCGCAGTACGAGCGGTCCGCCCGATCCCGGGAAAGGACTCCCAGCAATGAAGCTGAGCATCTTCTCGGTCACCGACCACTATCCGGCTCGTGACCGCAGCATCGCAGCCTTCTACGACCAGCTCCTGGACGAGATCTCCTACGCCGAGGAGCTCGGCTTCGCCAACTACTTCGTGGCCGAGCATCACTTTCACGAGTACGGCATCGTGCCTGCGCCTGCGGTGCTGCTCGCCGCCGCCGCACGGCAGACCAGCCGCATCGGACTCGGAGTCGCGGTCGCGGTGCTGCCGTTCCACGCGCCGATGGTGCTGGCCGAGGACTACGCGATGCTGGATCAGCTCTCCGGCGGACGGCTCGCCCTCGGTGTCGGCTCCGGCTACCTCCCGCACGAGTACGCGGGCTTCGGCCTTGACCAGGCGGAGAAGCGCACCCGGTTCGACGAGGCGCTGGAGATCCTGACCAGGGCGTGGACCGGTGAGCCGGTGCACTTCGACGGCCGGTACCACCGGCTGTCCGGGGTTCGTGCGGCCGTCACGCCGGTCGCGTCACCGCCGGTGTGGGTGGCGGTGATCCGGCCGGAGGCCGCCTACCACGTCGGCAGGCAGGGCCGGAACATCATGCTGATCCCGTATGCCTCCGCCGAGGACATCGATCACCTCGGCGAGGTCGTCACGGCCTACCGCAAGGGCTTCGCCGAGTCGGGCGCGACGGGGGAGGGCGATGTCGCCGTCGCCCTGCACACCTACGTCGGGGAGCGGACGGACGTCGAGGACGAGGTCGGGCCTGCACTCGCGCAGTACACCGACACTCGCCTCTATCACAAGAGCCACCGCAGCTATGCACAACTCGACGCGGCGCAGCTCGTGCTCTTCGGCGATGCCGAGCGCGTCGCGCATCGCATGGACCGACTGGAGGCGCTGGGCGTCACGCACCTGTTGGCGCTGGCCAACTTCGGTGCGCTGGCTCCGGAACTGGTGACCGCCTCGATGAAGCGCCTGGCCGGGCTCGCCTCGGCGCGGGGCGAGACGAGGTAGTCCCGACGGTCCTCCCATCGTGGACCGGGTGCCGCACGGGCCCGCCACCGACCGGGACGACCGCTGTGCGGCCGGGACCGGCGGCACGCCGCCGTCGGCAAGGAGCCCCGCCCCTCGACGGCGCGTGCAGCGACACGCGCCGCCGACGGGCCGCAGGCCGGAGCGCCCGAACCGGCGGCGGATCGCCGACACCATGGTCGGCGGCGGCCGCTCAGCCCGCGGCCATCGGTCGGTCGGCTTCCTGTCGGGTCAGGAAGGACTCGACGGCCGACACCAGGGCGATGGGGGTCTCGTCGGCGGCGTAGTGCCCCGCGTTGCCGAAGACCTCGACCCGCGCGTGCGGATGCCAGGCCAGCCAGGTCCCCCGGAGCACGTCGGCGCTCAGGGCCGGGTCGTGCTCGCCCGCGATGACCAGGATCGGGGTCGGGTCGCCGAGCACCGTCTCGTGGAAGTCGTGCCGTGCCCAGTCGAGGAGATAGCTCGCGAACGCCGAGACGGACGAGGCGGCCAGCGAATGACGCACCATCGCGTCGAGCCAGACGCCGGTGTGTCGATTGCCGGTGGTCAAGTCGATGATGGCTCGGCGATTGTCCGCGTTCTCGGCGGCGCCGGTGAAGAGCTGCCAGGCCTGATCGTCGAAGGGGACGCCGGAGGCGGGAACGGGGGAGATCCCGACGATGCCGGTCACCCGGCTCGCGTCGGCGGCCAGCACGGCGGCGGCGGCCTTGCCCCCCATCGAGTGTCCTAAGAGGGAGAACTCCGACCAGCCGAGGTGATCCGCCAGCGCGAGGACGTCGGAGGCGATCTCGGCCATCGTGTACTCGCCCGCCAGCTCGCTCGCCTCCCCGTAGCCCCGGACGTCGACGAAGGCGTAGCTGAACCGAGTGGTGTCGAGCAGCGGACGGATCGACCGGAAGGCGGTGCGATCGGAGAACCAGCCGTGCAGCGCGATCACGCGCTGCGGGCCGTCGCCGTGTACGTCATGGGGCAGGATCGTCACATCAGCTCCTCGCACTACGCCGCCATTCCGGCAGTTGATCACCGGTTGCGGACCAGCTTCGGGGTCTGACGGCGACCTGTCAACGGTGCGATCACCGTCGCCGTACCGCCGCAGCCCCCGGATCGGCGGTCCCCCGACAGGGGGTAAATCGGCGGGGTGGCCGGCGGCAGGCCGGTCGTTCGAGGGTTTCCGTGCTGGCGGCAGCCCTTGTCGGTCCGGCGGGCCTGGTCTCTCCTCGACGCTCTGCGGCCTCGATCAAGACACCCGTTCGTCGGTGCGGAATTCATCGCGGAAAACCTGCGGGACGACGGACGGCCCCGAGCTCAGAGCTGTCCGCTGGCGCTCATCGCCTCGGCGGTGCGCAACACCGAGGGTGCGATGACCGCCTCGTCGCCTCTGCCGATCGCGACGACGCCCACGCTGGCCACCGCCGGACCGTGCGGCGGACGAATGGGTGCGGCGATGCCCCAGGCGCCCTCCTGGAGTTCGCCGCTGGTCACCGAGTAGCCCAGCCGCCGTGCCTCGGTGATGGCCTCGCGCTCACCGGGCACCGGCGGTCTGCCCGCCAGGATCGCGATGCCGGAGGCGCCCCGTTCCGCCTCGTGACGTGCGCCGACCCGGTAGGCGACGTGGGTGATCGTCTTGGACGGTTCGGTCACGGCGACGACCACGCAGCTGTTCTGGCCGTCCAGAGCGGTGACGAAGGCCGTGGCCTGCGAGGTCTCGGCCAGCTCCCGCAGTTGGTGGGTGAAGGTCCTCCTGAGCTGTGGCAGCACCGAGGACGCCAGTTCCAGGACGCCGAGGGCGAGCTGGTAGCGCCCTTCGTCGGTCTTGGTCACCAGCCGGTTGGACTGCAGCGTGCCGATGAGCCGGTAGACGGCGGTGCGTTCGATGCCCAGCCGTCGGGACAGCTCGCCGTGCATCAGCCCGTCGGGGTGATCACGCAGTTCCCAGAGAATGCGCAGGCCGCTGTCGAGCGTCTTGGCCCCGCGCGGCGGCGCGGCGGACTCCTCCGATTCGGGTGATCGGGCGGGCTGGGCCGACCTGCGCACCGGTCACGACCTCTCACTGTCGGATGATCTTCGCTGATGAGATCAGGCGCCTCATTGTGCACTATCTACGCATTCGGCGGACCGGTGGCGGGCGGGGCCGCGGTTCGCCCCAGTTCGCGCAAGCCTGCCTGCTTCGTCAATTTTCAACCTATCGCCTTTCTGGCCACGGGCACTATGTGAACAGTTTGAGTAGAGTGTGCACTCTGTGGCATCCTTCTCTCAGGTTCCACCGGGTCCGATCGGGGTCGGGCGCGGCCGGAGTGCCGCATCGCTGGAAGGTGGTGGAGTGGCAGTGTCGATCACCCGAGCTCAGGCGATTCGACGGTATCCCGAGCTGTCGTCGCTGGCGAAGATCAAGGACGCGGGCTGGGACTTCCACGTCCTGGTCGATGACGTGGGCGAGCCGTCCTGTCTGGTCGGCTATCGCAGCAGGCGTCAGTTCATCGATGCGATATACGTGTACGACTCCACCGAGACCACCGCTATCCGCATGGTCGTCGACCGTCCCGGCGCGGCGGGCGGCATCCTCTGGCAGTCCTCCGGCGTTTTGGAGGACACGCTCTCCGAGCTGTTGGCGCTGCCCGCGCCAGGTGACCGGCACGCCCCGGTGCTCACTCGCCGGATGGGAACGCTGCTCGGCTTCGTCTGATCCGTCCGGCTCGTCTCGCTGTGGCGAATCCCGATTGCTCCTCCGCTGACGGGTCAGATCGGCACCGTCAGCCACGTCTTGTGCGGACTACGACGTCGCCGCCGACCACGGCGAAGCGCTCCGCACAACAAGTCCGGTCCGGCGACGATGTGCTGCCCCCACACGTCGCCGGACCGGATGTGATTCCAAGGTCACTTAAGCGGTTCGGTCGGCCTCACGCCGCAGTGCCTCCCCTGCCCCGGAGGTGGCTGCGAATCGCCAGCGGCGCCCCGGCCAGGTCCTCGTCGTTACACAGCAGTTTCACGTCGTAATACGGCGAGCCGTCTCGATCGTCATAATCGAGATGAATCGCGATCACATCCACCGGTTCGCCGAGCCATTCCTGAGCCTGGCGCAACCAGGCCGCTGTTCGCTCCAGGGCGGTGGGCAAGTCGTCGTCCCGGAATTCCACCGGGCGGTAGGGCACTCCTTGAACCTGGTCTCGCTCGTGCTCTGGCCTCGGCAGTGCGATCGCCAGGCCGGACTCGTCGAGTTCGAGGTGGATAGTTTCCTCACTCACTCCTGAAGCCTGTCTTAGTGTGTGCGACCAGGCAACTCCCACGGGTGTGATGACGCGCTCGCTTCGAGCGTCGCCGCAGCTCGACGGGGCTGCCCCGGATGCGATCTCGTCGAGGCGCGAGTATCCAGGGGGCATGCGGTCGATGTGGCGAGGCGCGATCTCCTTCGGGCTGGTCAATGTGGCTGTCCGGCTCTACGCCGCCACGGAGGACCATGATTACCATTTCTTCCAGTTGCACCGGAAAGATCATGGTCGGATTCGCTACAAGCGGGTATGCACCGTCTGTGGCGAGGAGGTCACCTTCGATGAGATCGCCAAAGGCTACGAGATGGACGACGGCAGGCTGGTCGTCCTGGAGCCCGAGGACTTCGCCCGGCTGCCGATCACCACAGAGCGGGCCATCCAGGTGCTGGAGTTCGTCCCGGTGGAGAGCGTGGACCCGATCTACTTCCAGCGCAGCTACCTGCTGGAACCCGAGAATCCCTCGGTGCGGCCCTACGTGCTGCTCCGGGATGCGCTGGAGCGGGTCGGCCGCCTCGCCGTCGTCAAGATCACCCTTCGGCAGCGCGAGACTCTGGCGATGCTGCGGGCCAGGGACGACGTGATCGTCCTGCACACCATGCTCTGGCCGGACGAGATTCGCCCCGCCGAGTTCGAGTTCCTCGGCCAGGAGGTGTCCGTCCGACCGCAGGAACTCGACATGGCCACCTCGCTGATCGAGAACATGACCGGAGAGTTCGATCCGACGGAGTTCTCCGACGACTACCAGCGGCTCCTCGGCGATCTGATCGAGGCCCGCGCGCAGGGTGTCGAGGTCCCGACCGGGCCGCCGGAGGAGCCTGCGGGCGGCGATGTCATCGACCTGATGACCGCGCTGGAGCGCAGCATCGCCCAGACCAAGACCGGGGACGAGCCTGCGGCGGAGAAGAAGCCCGCCCGCCGCCGCACGACCGCGCCGAAGCAGCCCGCAGGCGGTGGGAGGACGACGGCGAAGGCCGAGTCGGGCGGCCGGTCCAAGACGGGTTCGGCGAAGTCGAAGAGCGCGAGCGGCGCTAGGGCCGATTCGGCCGACACCGAGTCCAAGACCGCGCAGGGCGACAAGGCACGGTCCCCCCGGCGCAAGACCACCGGGCGCAAGCGCACCGCCTGACCCGGGGGCGGTCGGCGGCGTGCTGCGGTTCGGCTTCGCCTCGACGGGGCTCGGCTCGACGGGGGTCGGCCCGAATCCGTCCGATGCGGGCAGCCGGTGAAGGCCGTTCGCCGAGAGGCCGGGCGCGGGCTGTCGGCTCGGCAGGCAGCACGGGCCGGGCAGTACCGGCCGGGCAGCTCGGGCTCAGGCAGGCGACCAGTCGGTGTTCGCGCCGCAGAGCACCACGGCCGGGTGCTCACCGGGCACCAGCCCCGCCTGCCAGGCGGCGAAGGGCGCGGCGGCGGCAGGCTCCACGGCGATGCGGAACTCCTCCCAGAGCCGGTCCCGCGCGGCGAGGATCTGTTCGTCCGTGACCAGCTCGCAGCGCAGTGCCCCGGCTCGGCCCAATTCGCTGAGCACCGCGAAGGGCACCGCGCCGATCCGAGAGGCGCCGAGGCCGGAGGCGGCCACCGAGTCCACCTCGGCGTCCACCGGCCTGCCCTCCTCGATCGCGCGATGCACGGAACAGCAGCCGTCCGGTTCCACCGCCACTGTGCGGCGGTCGGGCGCCACCGCCGACACCGTCCCCGCCGCGAGTCCGCCGCCGCCCGCCGCGACGGCGATGACGTCCACCTCCGGCGCGTCCTCGACGATCTCCAGCGCGACGGTGCCCTGCCCCGCGACCACGGCCGGGTCGTCGAAGGCGGGCACGTACCGCGCGCCGGACTCGGCAGCGGCCTGCTGGGCGGCGCGGGCGGCATCGGCATAGGACGGGCCGAGCCGGACGAGTCGGGCGCCCAGCGCCTCGATGCGGCGGGCCTTGCCTGCGGGCACCGTCTCCGGCACGTAGACGTCGGCGGGCAGCTCTGCCAGCCGCGCGGCCATGGCGACGCCGAGGCCGTGATTGCCGCCCGACGCGGTGACGACCCTGGCGGGGCGCTCGCCGCTGAGCATGGCGTTCAACGCGCCGCGCAGCTTGAACGACCCGGTCTTCTGCAGGTGTTCCAGCTTCAGCACCAGCGGCCTGCCGTCGAGTTCGACCCGCATGATCGGAGTGCGGCGCGCGTGTGGCCGGATTCGGTCCGAGGCTTCTCGGACGGCCTCGCGAGCGAGTTCGGCTGTCTGGGTCGTGGGCGAGACGCTGAGAGTCACCCGTACCACTGTGCCATCCCGGTCCGGCCGGCCCACGCGGCCGGCGCCCTCGCGTCGGCGGTTCGGCCTGCTCCCCGTCGGCCGTCGCTCACCCCCGTGAGTGAGTCGGCCTGCGGCGGTGGCCACCGGCAGCGACGGCGACTCAGGCGAACCGGAAGAACACTCGGAAATCGAGTGATGCTCAATCGAGAGGGTGAACGAGAGTGACCGTCGGGCCGGTCGCCCGCTCGGGATCTCCCACGCCGGACGTCGGTGTCGGCGTCGGACTGTGTCGCCTCGCGGCCTGTCCGGTGGGGCTGCCCGCCGGGGGTCTGTTCGGCGGTCGAGACATCCGCGTCGTTGGGCCGCTCCGGTGCCCGAGCCACCCCCGGGATGCGAACGCTGCTCCGTTTCGCGCCAGGACTGCCGGAGGCGGACGCGGGACGACGCGGCGCGGCGCCGCCCCGCGTCCGCTCGTCGTCCCGCAACGGGGACGTCGGCGGGCGGGCCGTCGGCGATCCGTTCGGCGGTTCGCGGACGCCCGGGTGCGAGAACGCTAGGCCGCCTGGTGATCTTCGTCAATGGGTCTAGACCACCTGGCGGAGTCGGCTGAACGGACCGGCCCAGTCGGGTTGCCTCCCCGGCTGGGTGCCGGCCCGCGAAGGGCGACATCGGCCGAGGTGGTAGGCAGTGATCGTGACCAAGACACCGTGGCCCGCAGGCACCGCCACCGCGATCGGCTCGATGCCGGGGACGAACGCCGTGGAGGCCGCCCGGATCGTGCTCGGCGAGCTTCCGGACCTGCCGTACCTTCCGGAGCTCCCTGCCCGTGGCGTCGGCGCCGACCTGCTGGGCCGGACGGCGGCGCTGCTGGTCGCCATGCCGGTCGAGGTGGTCCCCTCCGGTTATCGGCTCGCCGCCCGCCCCGGCCTCGACCAGCGTCGGGCACACGACCTGATGCGCATGGACCTCGACGCGCTCGACGCCGTGCTTCAGGAGACGGGTGTCCGGCCTGCCCGCCTCAAGGTGCAGCTCGCCGGGCCGTGGACCTTCGGCGCGAGCGTGGAGCTGCCGCGAGGTCATCGCCTTCTCACCGACGCAGGCGCGCTGCGTGACCTGGTCGAGTCGCAGGTGGAGGGCCTCGCCGCGCACGTCCGTGAGCTGGCCGACCGCACCGGGGCGCAGATCGTCGTCCAGATCGACGAGCCCAGCCTGCCTGCGGTGATCGCCGGGCTGCTGCCGACACCGTCGGGCCTGAGCATGGTGCCCGCCGTCGCAGCGCCCGAGGCGCAGAACGTGCTCGCCGGGGTGGTCGAGGCCGCGCGGAAGGCCACCGGATCTCCCGTCCTGCTGCACTGCTGCGCGCCGGACGCACCGCTGGCCGTGTTGCGGGGCGCGGGCGCCGACGCCCTCGGAATCGACCTCACGCTGCCTGCGACGGAGTCGACCACGGCCCTGGACACGATCGGCGAGCTGTGGGACTCCGGTGCGACGCTGCTCCTGGGACTCGTGCCGGGGACCGAGCCGACTCGCCCCCCGACCCTGCGCGAGGCGGCCAGGCCTGCCCTGGAGCTGGTGGATCGGCTTGGCTTCCCCCGGTCGCTGCTGGCCACACAGGCGGTGCCGACACCGTCGTGCGGGTTCGCCGGGGCGACCCCGGAATGGACCCGGAAGGCGATGAACACCCTGGTGGATTTGGGTCGAGTGTTCGTCGAGCCGCCGGAGGACTGGTGATCGCGCGAGCGATCGGGAACGGACAGCACAATGGGCACTGTGAAGAGATTCCTTCGTCGGCTCTGGCCGGCGCGAACCGAGTCGGAGGCCCCCCTCGCCCAGGAGCCGCCCGCCGAGGGCGACGCCGGACGCGCGGCGGCGGAGTTCTGGGCCCGCTGGGAGCTGCTGCTCCCTGAGGTCAGTGCCGCTCTCGGCGACGGAGAGCCGGATCGCATCGAGAACCAGCTCTGCGCGTCGGTCGTCGCGCTGCACCCCGATCTGCACTTCTCCCTCGAACGCGGACACCGTGCCGTCTACGCGCTGGTGATCAGCGCCCAGGGCGACACGGCGCTGCGGCCGTACACCGACGCGTGGAAGGCCGCCGCGCCCTCGGACGACACCATCTGGGAGTACCACGACTCGGTGCCGCCGGTTCCCGACCCCAACGGCGTCACGGTCAACCTCGGCGAGCATCGACTGCCGCTGGCCCAGGTCCGGGTGGCCGCACTCGTGGACGAGGAGGCGGGCCTGGTGGACGTCGCCGTCTTCCATCCGCTGATGTCGGAGCTCGCGGACGCGGCGAAGGCGGCGATGACGTTTTTGCCGCTGGATGCCACCCTCGGCGAACGGCTGGCGGGCGATCGACTCGGCCGGGTGGAGACCGCCGAGCAGGAGCCCAGCGGGGCGATCGGCCTGCTGGAGCTGCGGACCCTGGTCGAGGAGCTGGACGAGGCCCTGCGACCTCAGGCGGAGGCGTCCGCCGAGGCGGCGGGGCCTGCGGCAGGCGAGGGCCAGGCAGACTCGCCCGAGTCGCAGCCTGCGCCGGACGCGGCGGACGCCACGACGGGGGAGCGGACCGGCGACGTCGGCGCTGCCGCGCAGGCGACCGAGGGCGCCGACGGCTCGTCGACGGCCGGCCCGGTCCTGGACGGCCTGGCGCCGGGTGACCCGGTGTCGGGCGGTGCGGACTCGGCCGAGCGGACGGGCGGCGGGACCGGCATCGACGATGCTGGTCCGGCGGATCTCGCAGGCGGCTCGGCGACGAGCGAGAAGGACGACCCCAGGAGCTGAACCGCCCCGGTCCGTCCGCCTGCCCGGCGAATCTCCGTTCCCGAGTGCGGTGTCGTTCGCCTGCCGGCCGCCCGTGAGTCGGGTGTCGTCCTGGACCGAGCACGGGCGGGCCGCCCGGAGACGGATCGCGTGACTCGCCCTGATTCGTTCGTCGTGCAGGCGGGCTCGCGCCAGGGACGGACGCCCCGGGGCGGGCCGCCTGCTCGTCGCGACAGCGGCCCGCGCAGCGCGGTCAGGCGGTGACGCGGTCGGGGGTGGGTCAGTCGTCGGCGGGACGGCGGTTGCGCGCGGTGCCCGTGGGGTCCGCCCCGCCCGAGGTGCCGTCGGCCGCAGGCCCGCCGGTGCGGCCGGGAATCGGCTCGATCCGGATTCTGGTGATCCGCCTGCCGTCCATCTCGGTGACGACGAAACGCCGTTCCAGCGCCTCCATCGAATCGCCCGGCGCGGGAATCCGACCGAGTCGGAACAGCAGGAAGCCCGCGAGGGTGGAGTAGGGCCCCTCCGGCAGCGTGAGGCCCGCACTCTCCAGCACCTCGTCGTGACGCAGCATTCCGTCGACCTCGATCACCCCGGCCCTGGCCTGCGCTCCTGGCCGCAGCTCGGGGTCGTACTCGTCCTGGATCTCGCCCACCAGCTCCTCGACCAGGTCCTCCAGGGTGACGATGCCGTCGGTGCCGCCGTACTCGTCGACGACCACGGCCAGATGCGATCCGGAACGCCGCAGCTGAGACAGGGCGGGCAGCAGTTCCTTGCTGCCGGGCAGCAGCGCGATCTCCCGGACGACGTCCCCGACCCGCAGCCCGTCGGCGCCCCGCTGGACGGCGGTGAGGACGTCGCGGACATGGACGAAGCCCAGGACGTCGTCGGCGGACTCGCCGATCACGGGATACCGGGAATGCGGCTGGTCGATGATCTCCCCGGCCGCCTCGATCAGCGGCACGGTGGCTTCGAGGAAGGTGACCTCGGTCCTGGGCACCATGACCTGGTTGACGGTGCGGTCGGTCGCTTCGAACACGTCCACCAGCACGCGCCGCTCCTCGGCGCTGAGCTGCCGGTGCGTGCTCACCATCTCGCGAAGCTCCTCCTCGGTGACCTCCTCGTTCTGCTGACGAGGGTCCAGGCCGAACAGCCGGACGACGAGGTTCGTCGAGTGGGACAGCAGCCAGATCACCGGTCGGGTGATTCCGGCGATGCGGTCCAGCACCGGCGCCACGAACAGCGACACGCCCTCGGACTTCTGCAGGGCCAGGCGTTTAGGCACGAGCTCGCCGAGGACCAGGGAGAAGTACGAGATGACGATGGTGATCAACACCAGCGACAACGTGCTGGACAGCCCCTCCGGCACGCCCCAGCCCACCAGGACGGGCTGGAGCTCGACGGCCAGCGTCGCGCCGCCGAACGCGGAGGCGAAGAAGCCCGCGATCGTGACGCCGATCTGCACCGAGGACAGGAAGCGGTTTGAGTCGCCGTGCAGCTTGGCGACCTTCTCGCCTCTCCGACCCTTGCCCGCCATCGCTCGGACCTGGCTGCCCCGCAGCGAGACGAGTGCGATCTCCGATGCCGCGAAGAAGCCGCCGATGAGGATGAACACCAGGATGAGGAGGATGTTGAGTAATGTGCCGTCCATTCGATCAGAATGCCGGGTCGAGCTCCACCTCGCCTCTTTCATTCTGTTTCGTCCGGGTCGACTCGTCAGCCTTCTCGGCGCCTTCGGTGCCTTCACCGAGCCCTTTCCCCGGCTCGCACGAAAGCCTTCGCCGGATGGACGGGGACGCGCCTGCACACTTCCGGGTGTGAGCTCGGCGGGCTGCGGCCTCGCGCGTCGGTGGTCGCGACTAGCCTGCCCCCGTGACCAGCGAATCAGCCGAGGAGACGGCCGCCTCGACCCAGGCTCAGAGCGTCGAGGACGTGCCCGCGCAGGCGAGGGAGAGACACGACCGACTCGCCGAGGAGGTCACGGGACATCAGTTCCGCTACTACGTGCGGGACGCGCCCACGATCTCCGACGGCGAGTTCGACCGCCTCCTCGGCGAGCTTGCCGAGCTGGAACGGCAGTACCCCGGTCTCGCGACCCCGGACTCCCCGACGCAGCGGGTGGGCGGCACCTTCTCCACCGAGTTCAACGCCGTCGACCACCTGGAGCGGATGCTCAGCCTCGACAACGCCTTCGAGGACGAGGAGCTGGCCTCCTGGGTCGACCGGGTGGAACGCGAGGTCGGCACCGAGGCCCACTACCTCAGCGAACTCAAGATCGATGGGCTGGCCATCAACCTGCTGTACGAGAACGGCCGACTGACCAGGGCGCTGACCAGGGGAGACGGTCGGACCGGTGAAGACGTCACGCTGAACATCCGCACCATGGACGATGTGCCGGAGCGGCTGCACGGCACCGAGGAGTTCCCGATTCCCGAACTCGTCGAGGTGCGCGGCGAGGTGTTCTTCGTGCTGGAGGAGTTCACCGAGCTGAACGCGGGCCTGGTCGCCGCCGGCCGGGCTCCCTTCGCCAACCCGCGCAATGCGGCGGCGGGCTCGCTGCGACAGAAGGACCCTCGGGTGACGGCCACCCGTCCGCTGCGGCTCATCTGCCACGGGCTGGGCAGGCGGACCGGCTTCCAGGCGGCGCGTCAGTCGGAGGCCTACGCCGCGTTGCGCGCGTGGGGGCTGCCCGTCTCCGGCCACACCAAGGTCCTCGGCTCGCTGACGGAGCTTCGAGAGCACATCGCCTACTGGGGCGAACATCGGCACGACGCCGAGCACGAGATCGACGGCGTGGTGTTCAAGGTCGACGAGGTGCCGCTGCAACGCAGGCTGGGCACCACCTCGCGGGCGCCGCGCTGGGCGATCGCCTACAAGTACCCGCCGGAGGAGGCCACCACCGAGCTGCGGGACATCCAGGTCAACGTGGGTCGCACCGGGCGGGTAACGCCGTTCGCGGTGATGGAGCCGGTGAAGGTGGCGGGTTCCACCGTGGCGATGGCCACCCTGCACAACGGCGACGAGGTCCGGCGCAAGGGAGTGCTCATCGGCGACCGCGTGGTGATCCGCAAGGCAGGCGACGTCATCCCCGAGGTGCTCGGACCGGTGGTGGACGCCAGGGACGGCTCCGAACGGGAGTTCGTGATGCCGACGCACTGCCCGGAGTGCGGCACCGAGCTGCGGCGGGAGAAGGAGGGCGACGTCGACATCCGCTGTCCGAACGCGCGGTCCTGCCCCGCGCAGCTCAGGGAGCGGTTGTTCCACCTGGCCGGCCGGGGCGCCTTCGACATCGAGGTCCTCGGCTACGAGGCGGCCTCGGCCCTGCTGACCTCGCGGGTGATCACCGACGAGGGTGACGTCTTCGAACTGACCGAGGACACCCTGCACCAGGCGGAGCTGTTCCGCACCAAGGCGGGCGAGCTGTCGGCCAACGGTCGGAAGCTGATCCGCAATCTGGCCGCCGCGAAGGAGCAGCCGCTGTGGCGGGTGCTGGTGGGACTGTCGATCCGCCACGTCGGACCGACGGCGGCCCGCGCCCTGGCCAGGGAGTTCGGCTCGCTGGAGCGGATCGACGACGCCGACGAGGCCGAGCTGGCGGCGGCCGACGGCGTCGGCCCCACCATCGCGACCGCCGTGCGCGAGTGGTTCGCCGTCGACTGGCACCGCGAGGTGGTCGACAAATGGCGTCGGGCGGGCGTGCGCATGGTGGACGAGCAGTACGACTCGGTCCCCCGCACGCTGGAGGGCCTGTCCATCGTGGTCACCGGCTCGTTGGAGGGCTTTTCTCGTGACGAGGCGAAGGAGGCCGTGATGGTGCGCGGCGGCAGGCCCGCCAGCGCGGTCTCCAAGAAGACCGCCTTCGTGGTCGTCGGCGAGGCCCCCGGCTCGAAGTACGACAAGGCGATGCAGCTCGGCGTCCCGGTGCTGGACGAGGCGGGCTTCCGCGTGCTGTTGACGGACGGGCCTGCGGCGGCCGGTCCGCTGGCCGAACGGCCTGCGCAGGAGGAGTCCGAGGCGGATGCGGCGGCCGAGGCGGCAGGCGGCGAGTCGTCGGGCCCGGCGAAGAAGCGGGCAGGCGCGAAACGTGCGGGCAAGGGTGCGAAGATCGCCGCGACAGTAGAGTCGGCCGATACTCAGGCCGGTGGGCAGCCCTCCGGTGCGGCCGAGGATGCCTCGCCTGCGGCCACGACCGAAGACGGAGGCGCGGAATGATGCTCAGGACAGGCCTGGATCTCGTCTTACGCCGGGCCGTCGCCGATGAGTACGCCGCGATCGGCGAGTTGACCGTCGCCGCCTACCGCGCGGACGGCTTCCTCGTGGGTGACGAGGACTACGCGGCCACCCTGCTCGACGTGGCCACCCGAGACCGCGAGGCGGAGGTCTTCGTGGCCGTCGACGACCTGGGCACGGTGCTCGGCGCCGTCACGGTCTGCCCGGCGGGCAGCACCTATGCCGAACTTGCCCGCGACGGTGAACTCGAGGTACGGATGCTCGCGGTGGCGCCTGCGGCCCGAGGCAGGGGAGTGGGTCATCGCCTGATGGCCGAGGTCCGTTCGCTCGCCCGGCAGCGGGGCATGACGCGCGTCGTGCTGTGCAGCCAGGAGCGGATGCAGGCTGCCCATCGCCTCTACCAACGATCCGGTTTCACCCGGCTGCCCGCCAGGGACTTCAGCGAGGCGGGGATCAGCCTGCTGTCCTTCTCGCTGGAGCTGGCGTCGGGGGAGTGACCGATTGATCGCTTCGGTCTGGTCTGAAACGTCCCAGCGGTGCAGTGTCGGCGTATGAGCCGCACCTACCTCGATCTTGACGACGAACCGGTTGCCGAGGCGATGAGACGGCACAACGTCGCCACGAAACGCGAAGCAGTGGATCTGGCGCTGCGGCGACTGGTCGAGCCGAGGATCGCCACCGAGGAACTGCTCGCCCTACGGGGTGTCGGATGGGACGGCGATCTCGACGAGATGCGTGCCGAGGCGCCCGAACACTGATAACGCCTGTCTGATCGACAGCTCAGTGTGGATCGATGTCCTGACCGACCGCCCCGGCGTCGCGCACGAGCGGTTCACCGAACCGGCGGCGGAGCCGGCCCAGATCGCCACGACTGATCCTGTGCTGATGGAACGGCGGGCCGGGGCGAACGGCCTGCGGCGGCTTGCGCATCGCATCAGTGCTCAATCGGCTGCGGCTGCTCGGCGTCGATCCGGCGATCGACTTTCACTATGCGGCTGATCTGTATCGGAACGTTCGGAGGTTCGGGCATACGATCCGATCGATGGTCGACTGCCTGATCGCGTCGGTCGCTATTCGGACCGAGGCGATCCTGGTGCACAAGGACCGTGACGTCGATCGGATCGCGGCGGTGGCCCCTGATCTGAGGACCGAGTCGCTGCTCGACTGAGCCGACGGTGGGCACCACCGGTTCAGCAGGTTCCGCGAGTGACGCGGAAGCCTCTGTCGTGATGCCGTTCACAGTGTTCGGTTCGCCTGCGGACACGGTCATCACGCGGTACGAGCAGGCGTCAGGCCTGACGGGACTGGAGGCTCAGAGCTTTTTCCCGATGTAGCCCACGCGGGCGGTCCGGTTCTCGGCCACCAGCCGGAAGTGGAGTCTTCCGGCGCCGGGAGTGAATCGAGCATGCTGGTCGAAGACCTGGCTTGTGCCGTCGACATCGGTGAAAGAGCAGAGCCGCTTGCGCTGCTCGGCTTCTGGGGAGATGAACGTCTGCCACGCTGGCTGCGGCCTGATCTCGGGATTCCAGTCGGAGACCGACTGCTGAACCTTGGCCAGCACTGTTCGGACGGGGTGTACCCAACAACGGTCCAACTTGGCGAGATCGTCCTCGACGCGTGGCAGGAACTCCACATCGGGAAAGTGCTCCGCGCGCAGTCGCCAGAGATCGTCACCGGTGAGAATCGTGGTGACGCCAGCCGTGCTCAACCAGTCTCGGTGTGTGGAGACATGGTCACAGTGGGATGCATGCCGAACCTGTACGGCGTCTTCAGTGAGTCTGCTCTCCTGCTCATCGATCGCGATTCGGGTGACTTCCACTCCCGATTCTGTCCAGGCATCGTCCACCGGCAGACTCACAGCGATACCGTCGCTGATGTCCGCAGCCGCCAGTCCGGCGGCCGGGCGCCCGAGATGGCGATAGTCGACTCGGGAAGCGATCTCCGGCGGCACGATGTCGGCGAAGGTGACCGGCGAGCGGTCCTGTCTTCGCCTCAGGAAGCGCCATTGATCCAGATTGCGGGTATCGGCTGCCCACTTGGCCATCGGGTAGCCAGGACAAAGCTCGATAGCGGGCAGCCTCTCAGGAGTCACCAGTGCGGCGCCCGGCCTGCGTTTGTTGATCTCGCGCACTACGTCGACGAGCTCGGCCATCGCCGCGTCCACGTCCTGCCGACGATTCGACGTCGTGCACGAGAGCTCGTTTAGACAGATCAGGATCGGCACGGCGTCGTCTCCGTTAGTCCAGAAGCTCGTCGAGCGAACGATCCCATTCGTCGAAGAACCCGTCCGGCCACTCGGTCAAGGCCCCGTTCGCCTTCAGTTCTGGAGTCCGCACCTGCGGGCCCTCCCTCGTCTGCTCGAAGTAGTGGAGCCGGACGTCTCCGGTGGAGAGCAGATCGCGCTTCACGGCGAGACGGACCGCGTTCAACACATGGTCGCTATGGGTCTCGACGATGAGTTGCGCTCCGTTCGCCACAGCGCGGCAGGCCAGCTCCGTCATCATCGACTGCCCCCGGGGGTGTAGATGCGCCTCGGGATTCTCCAGCATGATCAAGCTGCCTGGTACGGCGGTGAGACAGGCCACGATGATCGGAAGCGCGTAGGTGAGTCCGAAACCGACGTTCGTCGGGCGGTATGGGTTGCTGGAGGACAGGCCCGCGCCGCCGCCGAACTGGTAGGAGAGCCGCACACTGTCCGTGCCGTCGATTCCCGTGGCCGAGAGACTTGCACCGGGACAAAGATGACCGAGCCAGGCCTCGGCCTGACTCAACAGGGTTGTCGACGTCGTCGTAGGATGGCGGAGCCGAGGGCCTGCGATCGAATCATCCTGATGGTTCCGCAGATAATTGACCGTGTGCTCGCCCCGCGCGCCGAGTGAGCGTCGCCGTACCGCCGCATCATGAGAGCGCGGGTAACTCACTGCTGGGGAGATGCGGTCCGCTCGCAGATACTGGAATCCATCGGCAAACGGGCTCAGTCTGCGGTAGACCTCCTCCGCAGGACTGTGGGTGAGTTCCAGCAGGTCGTCCTCGGCTCCGTAGCCCGCCGACCATCGGTATGAGACGTTCGAGTCGTCGGCGAGGCCGATCTCGATCTCTCCTGCGCCGCTCCACGCCTCGTGCCGAACGTCCTGCCCCCTGCCCAACTCGACGAACTCACCGTTGAGGAGCAGGCCGAGATGCGTATCGTCCGAGCCGAGCACACCCGACGTGAAGGACTGCCGCAACAGGGCGATCGCCTGAAGGACGCTGCTCTTACCGGAGGAGTTGAGCCCCGAGAGCAACGTGAAGGGCCCCAGGGGCAGGGCCAGCGTGGCGAAGGCCTTGAAATGTCTCAGGGTGAGGTGGCGGAGCATCACGCGGTCCCGTCGTGTCGACGCAGCACTTCGTCGAACATCTGAAATCTCGCGCGCACCTTACCGACATCTCCGGTGCCGACTGAGATCGCCCGTTCGAAGACCGGGTCGGCGAGAAGCTCGACCACATCGTCATTCACGATGTTTTTTTTGGCGACCAGTGTGCTGCGCTGTGCGGGGGTTCGGCTTGCCAGGTTCACCGAGGTGGCCTCGAACAGGGCCTTGTTGATGGGATTGCGCCCACGCTGCCCGAGGGCCTGTTTGCGGAATGTGTGGTAGCTGAAGAGGTCATGGGCACAGGTCATTGCCGCGTCGAACTCGGCGGCCAGTCTCGATCGCTCGGCTTCCGTCTCCGAGTTCAACTCCCACATGGTCTTGCGCAGGAAGGCGTCGAAGTCCTGCTCCGAATACTCCTGTGGGTTGGCTCGCCGAAACGCGAGGAACCGGAGAGCCATCTCCCGGTCGGCCATCCGACTCGGGGAGACGCTGCGGGCTGTCGCGGTCAGGAACTTCGGGCTCTGGGCGAGAGCGGACAGCAGCGCGCGGGCCGCGCCGGGGATGAGGGCGTGGCGCAACTCCTGCTGGGACAGCACGAGTCCGCCGGTGTTGATCCGGCCGAAGACGTTGAACTTCACCTCTTCCGGCGTCGTGTGCCGGATGAGATGCAACACCACCTCGGTCTCCTCCAGCCGGGTCATCAGACGCCCAGGGAGCTGGTTGAAGCGAAAACCTTCATACTCCCGCAGATACTCCAGATCGGAGAGCCTGAGCGGGCTGATGTCGACGCTTGCGGGCTCGATGAACCTGGCGATGGTGGTCAGCCGCTGGATCCCGTCGACGATGGACCAGGTCTCGCCCTCGTTCTCGGCCGCGTAGAAGGTGGGCAGCGGGATTCGCAGCAGGAGCGACTCGATGAGCCTGCTCTGTGCCTTCTCTGTCCAGAGACCCGCTTTTCGCTGAAAGTCCGGCGCGAGATCGATGCTGCCTCGCTTGATCCGGGACAACAACAGCGACACGGTCGGCGTCCTGGTGACGACGTCGATTCGTTCAGGATCGAAGGGATGCTGAATCTCGTTCGGTTCCTCCAGCTCGACGCCGCTGTCCCGACCGGTCGCGTCGAGTTCTACGACGATCGAGGAGGGCGATACGGCGAGGCCGTCCGGCGTGGCGCGGTCCATGGGAGTCGACGAACCTCCTCGTACGGGGGCTTGGAGTCCGACTCGAGGTGAGTCGCGGGCTCGGAGCCCTCCTAGGCTAGTCGTCGAAGACCGCACCGTCGGTGCGTGCCGCGCGGTGCCCCCGCGCAATCCACCCCGCCTCAGCGCGGCAGCAGGCTGGAGACGATTCCGGTGAGGTGAGCAAGTCTCGCGACCTCGGAGGCGCGGAACATGGGGCCGCCCGGCCTGCCGACCAGCAGGGCACGCTCCGGCCTGCCCAACGGGGTGGCGGCGAGTTCGGTGCCCAGCTCCCGCCAGGTCTCGGGCACCCAGTCCTCCTCGCCGTCGAGCACGAGCGACTTGTGCAGGGGCATCCACGGCAGATTCATCGAGCGGGTCTCCGGTGCCGCCGCACTGGCGGCGAGTCGGAACGCGCCGTCGCCGTTCTCGGCGAACACCACGGCCCAGCCCGCGCGGATGATCCGGGGCACCCCCTCGGCGAACACGTCCAACCCTTGACGCGGGTTGGCGGCCACCTCCTCGATCAGTTCCAGCTCTCGGTAGGTGTCGAGCACGCCTGCATAGGGCCGCACGGCGTCGACCTCGACGCCGTCCACCGACTCGGCCGCTGTGATCAGCACGTCGGGGAGCCTGCCGGAGGGCAGCTCCACCACCAGGTCGTCGATGGCCAGTCCCGCGCCGCGCTCGACGACGTCGACGCTCAGGATGTCGGCACCCACCGTGCCCAGCGCGCTCGCGACCGCGCCCAGCTTTCCCGGCTGGTCGGGCAGTTGCACGCGGATCAGGAAGGACACGGGTCCCAACGCCTCCTGTTGCCTGCGCGGAACCTCGCCGTCCGCGCCACGACCGGCGGATCCCATTCGTTCATCGTGGTCCGAATCGGAGTCGATGACCATTCTCGACCTCACCTACGGCGCGGCCTCGACTTCTCGTGAAGCCGACTGCCGCACCACCGCCGTCGGCCGAAATCATGGCAGACCACACCGTCGGATAGATCGCCCGACCGAGTTCGATCAGAGTTTGGAACGAAATTTTCATCCGCAGGCTGGCGGAAGTCCACACCGTGACGGTCGGATGCGACCCGCGACGACCTGCGCGGGGCTGCCCAATAGACTCGCGAGGTCTCGCACACTCACCGCGACCAGGGGGGCTTTCCAGTGCCCAGCATCTCCCGTGACGAGGTCGCGCACCTCGCTCGGCTGGCCAGGCTGGCCGTGACCGACGACGAGTTGGACACGTTCGCGGGCCAGCTCGACGTCATTCTGCGGTCGGTCGCCCAGGTCGGGGAGGTCGCCGCCGACGACATCCCGCCGACCTCACACGCCGTGCCGGTCACCAACGTCTTCCGGGACGACGTGATCCGGCCGGGTCTCACCCGCCAGGAGGCACTCGGCGGCGCGCCCGCCGTCGAGGAGAACCGCTTCCGCGTCCCGCGCATCCTCGGGGAGGAGCAGTGAACAGCCCGTTGATCCGGCTCACCGCGGCCGAGCTGGCCGCCAGGATTCATGCCAGGGAGGTCACCTCGGTCGAGGTGACCCAGGCCCACCTGGACCGCATCCAGGCAGTCGACGGGCGGATCAACGCGTTCCTGCACGTCGACACCGAGGGCGCGCTCGCCGCCGCCCGCCAGGTGGACGAGGCCCTCGACGCGGGCACGGCACCGGTCTCGCCGCTCGCGGGGGTTCCGCTGGCGCTCAAGGACGTGCTGACCACCAAGGGCATCCCGACCACCTGTGGTTCGAAGATGCTGGAGGGCTGGCGCCCGCCGTATGACGCCACGGTGACGGCCCGGCTGCACGCGGCGGGCGTGATCGTGCTCGGCAAGACCAACATGGACGAGTTCGCCATGGGCTCCTCCACCGAGAACTCGGCGTACGGGGTGACCCGCAACCCGTGGGACACCGACCGCATCCCCGGCGGGTCGGGCGGCGGCTCGTCGGCCTCGCTGGCGGCCTTCGAGGCCCCGCTGGCGATCGGCACCGACACGGGCGGCTCGATCCGCCAGCCCGGCTCGGTGACCGGCACGGTCGGTGTGAAGCCCACCTACGGCGGAGTCTCCCGGCACGGGCTCGTCGCCTTCTCCTCCTCGCTCGACCAGGCAGGCCCCTGCGCGCGCACCGTCCTGGACGCCGCACTGCTGCACGAGGTGATCGCCGGACACGACCCGATGGACTCCACGTCGATCGACGCCCCGGTTCCGCCGGTCGTCGCGGCGGCCAGGCAGGGCGCCGCAGGCGATCTGCGCGGGGTCCGGGTCGGCGTGGTCCGCGAGTTCTCCGGTGACGGCTACCAGCCCGGCGTCCTGCGGTCCTTCGAGGCGGCGGTGAAGCAGCTCACCGCCCTCGGCGCAGACGTCGTCGAGGTCTCCTGCCCGCACTTCGACTACGCCCTGGGCGCCTACTACCTGATCGCGCCGAGCGAGTGCTCCTCCAACCTGGCCCGCTTCGACGCCATGCGCTACGGCCTGCGCGTCGGCGGCGACGACCCGAAGCTGGGCGCCGAGGAGGTCATGTCCCTGACGCGGGAGGCGGGCTTCGGTCCCGAGGTCAAGCGGCGGATCATGCTCGGCACCTACGCGCTGTCCTCCGGCTACTACGACGCCTACTACGGGCAGGCGCAGAAGGTCCGGACGCTGATCACCCGCGACTTCACCGCCGCGTTCGAGAACGTCGACGTGCTGGTCTCGCCGACCACGCCCACCACGGCGTTCCGCATCGGCGAGCGGGCCGACGACCCGATGGCGATGTACCTGGCCGACCTGTGCACCATCCCGGCGAACCTGGCGGGCAACGCGGCGCTGAGCGTCCCCAGCGGGCTCTCGGACGAGGACGGCCTGCCGGTCGGCCTCCAGATCATGGCGCCTGCCATGGCCGACGACCGGATGTACCGGGTCGCCGCCGCCTACGAGGTCGCCCGCAACGCGGCCGCCGACGGCGCCTTGATCGACCGCGTTCCCGACGTGGCGGTCTGACGGCCGTGACCGACGGGGGAGGGGGTGCCCGGTGCTGACCCGGATCGAGATCGACGGGTTCAAGTCCTTCGCCGACTTCGGCCTGGACCTCCCTCCCTTCCTGGTCGTCCTCGGCCAGAACGCGAGCGGCAAGTCGAATCTGTTCGACGCGGTGCAGCTCCTCCGCAGGTTGGTGAGCGCGCCGTCACTGTTCGACGCCTTCGCCGACACGCGGGGCGAGCTGTCGGAGCTGTTCCGCCGCTATGCGGGCGGCGCGCAGGCGGATCGGATGTCCTTTGCAGTGGAGGTGCTGCTGGAGCCGACGGCGGTCGACCCGTTCGGTGAGGACATCGAGGTGAGCCACACCCGGCTGCGCTATGAGCTGAAGATCGGACTGCACACCGACTCCGACGGCTTCCCGCGCGCGCGGGTGTTGGAGGAGGCTGTGCGCCCGTTGCCTGCGAAGCAGGACGAATGGCTTCGTGCGGTGCGGGCGTCTCCGGCGTTCAAGGCCGAGAAGCTCCGCTACTCGGGCCGGCGGACGGACTTCCTTACAACGAAGGACAACGGCCAGGGAAACCGGGTGTTCGCGATCTCCCAGGAGGGCAGGCAGGGGCGGGCTCGGCAGATTCCCGCGCACGCGGCCGAGGCGACCGTGCTGTCCAGTATCACCTCCGCAGCCGACTTCCCGACCTTGTTTGCGCTGCGCCGTGAGCTGGAGTCCTGGCGGTTCCTCCAGTTGGACCCGGCCGCGCTGCGTCAACCGAGCACTCAGGAACAGCGCGGGGACGTGCTCGGTGCCAACGGGGCCAATCTGGCGAAGGTGCTGCGCAGGATCGAACGGGTTACGCGGGACGAGTACGGCAGTGGGCTCGACGACATCGCGGCGGCGCTGGCGACCGTGGTGCGGGGATTCAGTGGCGTCGAGGTTCAGGAGGACGCGGCCCAGGGGCGGTGGGAGACGTACTTGACTACGCGCGACGAGGGGCGGGTCAGCGCACGGGTGGCATCGGACGGCACGCTACGGGTGTTGGCTCTGCTTGCCGCGCTGCACGACCCAGATCACCGGGGTTTGGTCTGCTTCGAGGAGCCGGAGAACGGGATCTTTCCCCAGCGGCTGCAGGCGCTACTGGGCCTTCTCAGAGGGCTGGTGACCGATCCGGCAGCCGACGACGGGCAGGGCGAGCCGTTGGTCCAGTTGATCGTGTCGAGCCATTCGCCCGTTGTACTCACAGCGCTGGATCGAGCCGATCTGATGGTCATGGATTGGACGACGCGCGTGAGTGAGTCAGGCGGTGGCCGGATCTCGCGGGTGCGTCGCCTCCTGCTCTCCGTTGATCAGAAGGCGATCGGCTTCAACGATCTCCCGGCGTTGACGGTTCCCGAACGGCGTGCCCTGCCGGGGATTGATCTCGATGAGGCGAAGCGGGTGCTGGAGAGTTGAGTAGACAGCTCGCCTCTGTGCTCTTGGTGGAGAGCACCAGTGATGATCATTTCCTGTCTGGTCTGGTTGGTCGAGTTCTTCAGGACATCGGCCTGTCGGCTCGTGGAGTGGACTTCGAGGTGGTGGAGCCGGTGAGCATCGTTCGTCGCGGAGACAGCCCGTTCACTTCGTTCGCCGAGCAGGTGAGCATCATGTACCCACTGCCGTCGCTCGTCTTCCTCCACTTCGACGCCTCTGGCTCTCCTGAACGTGAGGAGGCTCGCGCCTTCGGCCCTATGCGCCGTGCCTGGGAGTCGTACGAGCTTCCCGAGCGGGCAGTGAAACTGCTTCCGCTCGCGCCGGTGCGGGAGATGGAGAGCTGGGCCCTGGCCGATATCGACGAGGTCAACCGGTTCGCGGGTCGCGATGTGCGGCAGTCGGGCGTCTTCGAGAGTGAACTGCTCGACGAGGTTGAGCGGCTCAGCGACCCGAAGAAGACTCTCGCCGATGCGCTGCGTGCCAGCTCTGGCAGACGCGGCCGTAGACCGAAGATGGCCGCAGCTGTCCTTTTACAGGCGCTCGCCGAGCGCATTCGACTTGATCAACTCGGCCGGGTTCCCTCATTCGCCCGGTGGCGAGCCGATACCGTGGCGGCGCTGCACGAACTGGGGTTTCTCCGGTGAGCGCCGTTGCCACGAGCGGGACGGCGATCTCGCAGCGGTAGACAGCGGCTCGCAGTGGAAAGGTGTCGAGAAGATGAACGACGTGTCGAAGCTGAACAAGCTGTTCGGGCTGGTCGGAGTGATCAGCGGCGGCGCCGCCGCGTTCAGCCAGTTCCGCAAGGCCAGGAAGGACTCGGATCGGCTGGCGCTGGCCCATGCCCTGACCAACCTGGCCGTGACGGTCACCGGTGCCGCGCTGTTCGCGCGCAGCCTCAGGAAGGACGACCAGGAGTGACCGCAGTGGCCGATCTGATGGACTACGACGAGGTGCTCGCCACCTTCGATCCGGTGCTGGGGCTGGAGGTGCACGTCGAGCTGTCCACCCAGACGAAGATGTTCTGCGGTTGTCCCACCGAGTTCGGCGCCGAGCCGAACACCCAGGTGTGCCAGACCTGCCTGGGGATGCCGGGTGCGCTGCCGGTCGTCAACGGCAAGGCGGTGGAGTCGGCGATCCGCATCGGGCTCGCGCTGAACTGTGACATCGCGTCGTGGTGCCGGTTCGCCAGGAAGAACTACTTCTACCCTGACATGCCGAAGAACTTCCAGACCTCCCAGTACGACGAGCCGATCGCCTTCAACGGCTACCTCGACGTCGTGTTGGAGGACGGCGAGACGGTCCGGGTCGAGATCGAGCGCGCCCACATGGAGGAGGACACCGGGAAGTCGCTGCACGTCGGCGGCGCCACCGGTCGGATCCACGGGGCCGAGCACTCGCTGCTGGACTACAACCGGGCGGGCGTGCCGCTGGTGGAGATCGTCACCAAACCGATCGTCGGTGCCGGCGCGCGGGCGCCCGAGGTGGCCAAGGCGTACGTGGCGACGCTGCGGGATCTGCTGAAGTCGCTCGACGTCTCGGACGTGCGGATGGACCAGGGATCGCTGCGCTGCGACGCCAACGTCTCGCTCATGGCGAAGACCGCGACCGAGTTCGGCACCCGCACCGAGACGAAGAACGTGAACTCCCTGCGCAGCGTCGAGCGGGCCGTGCGGTACGAGATGCGGCGGCAGGCCGTGCTGCTCACGCAGGGCGGCTCGATTCGCCAGGAGACCCGGCACTTCGAGGAGGCCTCCGGCTCGACGCGGGCGGGCAGGCCGAAGGAGACCTCGGAGGACTACCGCTACTTCCCCGAGCCCGACCTGGTGCCGATCGCGCCGCCTGCGGAGTGGATCGAGGAACTGCGCGGGACGCTGCCGGAGCTGCCGAGCGAGCGGCGCAGGCGGATTCAGCAGGAGTGGTCGCTCTCCGACGCCGAGCTGCGGGACCTGGAGAACGCGGGTGCGGTGGCGCTGGTGGCCGCGACCGTCGCCGAGGGCGCCTCGCCGGACGAGGCCAGGTCGTGGTGGGTGTCCTACCTGCTCGCGCAGGCGAACCAGCGGCAGGTCGAGCTGGCCGAGCTGCCGGTGACGCCCGCCCAGGTGGCGCGGGTCGTGGCGCTGGTGACCGAGGGCGCACTGACGAACAAGCTGGCCCGGCAGGTCGTCGACGGCGTGCTCGCGGGTGAGGGCGAACCGGACGAGGTCGTCGCCGCCCGCGGCCTGAAGGTGGTCTCCGACGACTCCGCGCTGCAGACGGCGGTGGAGGCTGCGCTCGCCGCCAACCCCGACGTGGCCGAGAAGATCCGGGGCGGCAAGGTCGCTGCCGCAGGCGCGATCGTCGGTGCCGTGATGAAGGCGACCAAGGGGCAGGCCGACGCCAAGCGCGTCCGCGAACTGGTCCTGGCCGCAGCGGGCGTCGAGGGCTGATTCGGACGCCGGATCGGCGCGGCGGCCCTGTTGTCGAGGGGCTGCCGCGCGGGCTCTGCCGCGCGGGCTCTGCCGCGCGGGCTCTGCCGCGCGGGCTGACCAGCGCTGTCCTCGCTGCGCTGCGGCCGCGCACCGGTCGGCCCACCTCCGTGAAGGCCTACGCCACCACGGTGCGGACGAGCACCGCCGGAGGGCAGGCCTGCATTCCCGAGACGCCCCTGGCGTACCGGCCGCCGCCGCCTCCTGAGGCCGAGCGGACAGGACGACCTGCGGGCCTGCCTGCCGCGCCGGGCAGGCACCGCCGACGTCGCAACACGAGGCGTGTCAGGTCCGCGTGATGCGGGCTCCCCGGTTGCCTCGGCCGGGTTCCGACAACGGACCGGCGCCGCAGCGCGTCCCGCACGGAGCACACCCGACGCGCCTGTATCGGTGAGTCGGCCGCCGCATCAGCCGGCGTCGCCACCGCCGTCCGACCGCGACGGCGAAGGCCTCGGCTTGCCGCCTGGGGTCGGCAGATCTCGCTCGGCGCGGGGGCCTGCCCGAGAAGGCGGGCCTACCCGTGTCAACGGGCAGGCGCCTCGCGCCCCGCAGCGGCCCGCGCTTCTTTCGGATCTTCGTTCTATGCCTTGACGGCGGCGCGCTCGTCCTCTTCCGGCGGAGCTTCATGCCTGCGGATCCCGTCGAGAAGGAAGGTGGTACGGCGGTCGTAGTCGTCTCGTCGGGGGCGGGTTCCATGTTTGAGAGCGAGTGCGGTGTCGCGGATGAGCGCATGGAGGTCGTCTGCCGTGAACTCGGGCCGCAGCGCGCCGACGGCTCTACCTGCCGTGATGAGTTCATGGTTCATCTCGCCCGCCCGCTCGCAGATCTCCATGAGCTGCGGTGAATGGGGGTATTCCTGCAGCATGACGTCGTTGGCCGCGGGCTGGCGGTACTGGAGGTCGCGGATCCCGGTGATGTAGTACGCGATCCGTTCTGCGGTGTCCTCGATGGTTCGGGTGCGGTCGATGACGGCGTACAGCTTGTTCGCGACGACTTCTTCGATGACGGCTTCGATGAGGCCGATCCGTCCGCCGAACCGGTTGAAGATCGTGGCCTTGCTCACTCCCGCGACCTTGGCGACTTCTTCCAACGGCGCGGTCAGACCCCGGCTGTGAAAGGCGTCGATCGCGGCGCGACGGATCTGCTCGGTATTGCGCTTGGCGTCGGCACGTAGCCGAGGTTTCCCCGGCGCTTCATCGGCCATGCGTCCTCCCTGGCTCCCGCTGCCCCACCACCATAACTTGACCCGCACGGTCAGGTTGCCTACGGTCGTCGGCAGAGTCGAACCTGACCCGGTGGGTCAACTTGTCGTGCGGTGCGCCATCACGCAGAGGTGCGCAGAAAGGACATCAGCATGATCGTCGTCACCGGCGCCACCGGCGCCCTCAACGGTGCCACCGTCGAGCATCTTCTCCAGCGCAAGTCGGCCGACCGGATCGGCGTCAGCGCGCGAGACGTCGCCAAGGCGCAGCACTTCGCCGAACGCGGCGTGCGCGTGCGGCAGGGCTCCTACGATGACCCGGTCGCGCTGCGTGACTCCTTCGCCGGTGCCGACCAGGTGCTGCTGGTGTCCTCCAACGACCCGGCGGCCGACGTGGTAGGCCAGCACCGCACCGCGATCGAGGCCGCCGCCGCCGCTGGCGCCCGGCGAATCCTCTACACCAGTCAGCAGAGCGCCGTCGGCAGCCCGTACCTCCCGGCGGCCGTCCACGCGGCTACCGAGGCGATCCTCGCCGACTCGGGGGTCGCCTGGACCTCGTTGCGCTACGGCTTCTTCGGCAGCCTCGACCAGTTGCTCGGTCCTTGGCGGCAGACCGGCGTGATCGCCAGGCCCGCAGACGGCCCCATCCCGTGGACCGATCGCGCCGACCTGGCCGAGGCCGCGGCGGTCATCCTCGCGGGCGACCGTTCCTTCGACGGCCCTGTCACGCTCTCCGCGCCTGCCGTCACCCTCGATGACTTCGCCAGGTTCCTCACCGAACTGACCGGTCGTCCCATCAAACGCATCGTCGTGGATGACGAACAGTGGGTCACCGAGCAGATGGAGAACGGCACTCCCGAGTTCGTGGCCAGACTGACGCTCACCCTGTTCCAAGCCACCCGTAGCGGCTACTTCGCGGGACAGGAGCCGCTACTGGCCGAACTCCTCGGCCGCGAACCGCGCAGTGCTGCCGATCAGGTCGCAGGCACTCTCGCGACCTGACGGGTGATCGAGGGTCGCGATCACCGGCAGGTGATCGACGTGATGGGGGTTCACCTACCGCACCGGAATGCCGTGGACGGACCTGCCTCAACGCTTCGGCGCCTGGGAAGGCGTTCGCAACCGGCTGCGGAAGCGGGCTGTCGACCTCGGGGAGGCATCCGGGCAGCGGATCGGCAACCCGTCGGCCAAGGCGCAACTCCGCAGGCGAAGCGGAACCGCAGAGACGTCCTCTGATGTTCGACCGCACGGAGCAGCGCTACGCCCCTCGAACGATTCGCCGACCAGTTCGACCACCGGCTACGCGATACGCCGAGACCGCCACCATCTGCCGGGCCGCACTCCACAGCGCACCGGCATCGTCATGCACGTGATCCAGACCGAGCGACTAGTCGCGCCCGTTGCCGCTCCCGGTCATGAACCGGTCGATGAGCACCACGCGATCATCGCTGCTGGTCGGGTCGCCGCCGTTCTTGTTCTCGGTACCGACCCAGACGTAGTCGTCCATGCCGGGTGCCGCGCCGGAGAACCGACCGAAGGTGCCCTCCTCGCTGTACTGCGGCGGGCTGGTGAAGGTCAGGTCGGGGCTCAACTCCAGGTTGGCGATGGCCTCCTGATCGCTCAGGAAGACCATGACCATGTCCGAGTAGGCCGCGCAGCCCGCGACACCCGGCCGCTCCGGCCAGTTCCAGGATGCCTCCCCCAGCGGCGCACCGGGTTCGACGAGATACAACAGGTCGCGCTCCTCGCCGCGATCGGTGACCCAGATCGATGAGCCGTCCACCGCCTGACACAGGCCAGCCGGGGCGGTCAGCCCGCTGCTGATCACCGTCGTCGTCGGATCGGGGTTGTCCGGGGCGGGGGCGCCGGTCTCGTCGATCCGCAGCACCTTGCCCGCCTGCGAGTTCGGATCGGCCGCCGCCGCCGGATCGCCTGCCGTGCCGGTCGCCAGCAGCAGCGCGCCGCGTACGTCGTTGGTCAACGCGCCCGTCGGGTCGCGGGGCAGCCCGGTCAGCACCGGCTTCGGCTCGTCGCCCGCCGCGATCCGCACGACGCGGTTGTCCTCCGGCGTGCTCAGGTAGGCGTAGACCAGGCTGTCCTCGGCGTAGTACGGCGACAGCGCCAGGCCGAGGAGACCGCCCCCGCCCTCGCCTGCGTCCACGTCGATCGTGGCGAAGACCTCCGGCGAGTCCTTGTCCGCCGGGTCGAGACCCCACCGCACCCGCAGAATCCGGCCGGTCGTGCGTTCGGCGACCAGGGCCTGTTCGCCGTCGGGCAGCACGGCCACCGCGGACACCGGGTCGAGACAGGTCACGACCACGGCCGGGTCGTAGTCGGTGCAGCCCTCGGGCGGCGGGACCGGTGTGGCGGAGGTCTCGCGGCCCGGCTCGCCGCTGTTGCCGCCCTCGTCCGGAAAGCGCGGGGCGTTGTCGGGGGCCGCCATCGGCGGCGGTGCCACGTCCCAGTCGGCGCGGGTCAGCCGCTCCTGCTCGGAGAAGTCGGCGCAGCCCGCCGCGACGAGGCCGAGCGCGACGAACCCGGCCAGCGCGGCCCGACGCCTCCGCAGACCCCGGTTCGGTGAACTCGGCATCTTTCGAGCCTAGGCGCCGTGTCGTGAGCGAGGGGTGAGCGGTCCCATGTCGGCGGGCACGTGGTCCGACTCGTCGTCTAGGGCGCGTCGGACGGCGGCGGCCCGTTCCACCAGCAGCAGCGCCTCGGCGGCGACCTCCTCCGGGGCCTCCAGCGGGATGAAGTGCGAGGTGGGCAGGATGCGGACCCGCGCCTGCGGCAGGCGGCCCACTGCCTCGGTGAGCGCCCTTGCGTCGGACACGACGTCGTGCCGTCCCACCAGCGCCGTCACCGGGCACCGCAGCCCGGTGATGTCCAGCGCCGGCACGGAGCCGACCGCTCGCAGCAGCTCTGCATAGAAGGCCCAGTCGAGGTGCAGGAAGGGGCGCAGCACCTCGGCCAGCAGCGCGGGATCGCCTGCGGGCAGCAGGAGCCCGCTGTGCCGGAGCAGCGCTCCGAGCTGTCTCGGGGGCAGCCTCGGCAGGCCGGCGGCCAGCAACGGGGCCGCCAGCCGCATCGCGTCCAGCCCGCCGGACATGACTCCCTTGACCAGCCCTCGGCCGCGAAACGGTCCAGGACCCGGCCCGCCGCTCGTCAGCCCGAGGACGAGGTCGACGGCGGCTCCCCACGGGCCTCGGATCGTCGCCAGGAGGTCACCGGGCGGGCCGGCGATCATCATCAGGCCGGTCACCCGATCCGGGGCGTTCCTGGCGAGTTCGGCGGCGACGGTCGCCCCGGACGACCAGCCGATCACCGAGGCGCGGTCGATCCCTGCGGAGTCCAGCACGGCCAGTGCGTCGCCGACATGGTCGGTCAGCATGATCCGGCTCGGGTCGGTGGGTCGTGCCGAGCCGAACGTCCCCCGGTAGTGCCAGCCGAACGCGTGGAGGCCCGCATCGGGGGCGGTCAGCGCAGGCCAGGACTGGGCGGGCGCGCCGAGCGCCCCGCATACCAGCACCGGCGGGCCCGGCGTCGTGCTGTGCCAGCTCACCAGTGCGGTTCCGTCGGGCGAGACCGTGCTGCCTTCCTCCGTCATCACAGCGAAGTCTGCCCCATCCACGCCGCCGTGCCCGGTCGAAACGGCCCGAACCCGAGATTCGCTCACCATCCCGCGTGCGCACGGCCGGGCATCCGCCGAGACCAGGCCGGTCGGGCGGAGCCGGGCAGCGCGGCCGAGGTCTGCTCGACGAAGCCGACTGGGCAGCCGGCATCCCGGTCGAGCCTGCGAGGCGGGTTACCGTGGCGCCCGTGACGACGATCGTTCTTGTCCCCAACGAACAGGGCGTGCAGGCGCTGGCCGGGAACCCCGACGTGCGGGCGGTCCGGTACCAGCCCGACGAGCCCTTCCCCGCCGCGGCCGCCGAGGCCGAGGTCCTCGTGCCGATGTTCCTCTCCGCGGGCGCGGTGGGTGCGCTGGCCGAGAGTCTTCCGAGGCTGCGGCTCATCCAGCTCCTCTCGGCCGGTGCCGAGGCGTGGCTGCCGCGCACCCCGCCGGGCGTGCGGCTCTCGACCGCGCGCGGCGCCCACGGCGGCAGCACCGCGGAGTGGGCCCTCGCGGCGATCCTGGCGATCTATCGGGAGCTGCCCGCCTTCGAGCGCACCCGGCAGGAGCGCCGCTGGGATCAGCGCGGCACCGACACCCTGCAGGGCAAGCGGGTGCTGGTCCTCGGCGCGGGCGACCTCGGGCGGGAGATGCGGCGCAGGCTGGACGCCTCCGACGCGAGCACGACGTTCGTGGCCCGCACGGCACGGGACGGCGTCCACGGTCTCGCCGAGCTCCCCCGGCTGCTCCCGGACCATGACGTCGTCGTCGTGATGGTGCCGCTGACGGCGGAGACGACCGGGCTGGTGGACGCGGACTTCCTCGCGGCGATGCCCGATCAGGCGATCCTGGTCAACGCCGCCCGAGGTCCGGTCGTCGACACCGCCGCGCTGCTGGCCGAGCTGACCACGGGACGGCTGCGGGCCGCGCTGGACGTCACCGATCCCGAGCCGCTGCCAGAGGACCATCCGTTGTGGACGGTCGACGGGCTGCTGCTGACCCCGCACGTCGGCGGCAGCACGCAGGGCGGACAGGATCGGGCCTGGGCGGTCGCCGCGCGGCAGATCGGGCTGTTCGCCTCCGGTGCGGACCCGGAAAACCTCGTGCACGGGGAATACTGAACGGACCTCATCTGACCCGACGCCGAGGGTGTCGGGGTGATCCGGGCATTACCCTGTGAGGCGTGACGACGAACCTGGGCGACTCAGAGACCCGTCCGCTGCCCGGCTCGGCGGGCCACGAGGGCACCGATCCGGGTCCGGCCATCGGCCTGTTGCTGCTCCGGCTCGTCGTCGGCGGCCTGTTCATCGCCTCTGGCACCGAGAAGTTCTTCGGCTGGGCGGGGACACCGGGGCGGGCGGGCTTCGCCGAGAGCCTCGCCGAGTACGGCTTCACCCAGACCAGCCTGCTGGCGACCATGACGGCGGTCGTCGAGATCGCCGCCGGACTGCTGGTGATCATCGGCCTGCTGACCGCGCTCGCGGCCGTCCCGCTGCTCGGGATCTCGGTGGCGGGCGTCGTCTTCCGCTTCGACGAAGGCCTGTTCCTGGTCGGCACGGGCGGTTTCGCCTTCGAGCTGCTGCTCGCCGCCACGACGGCCGCCCTGGTCTTCGCCGGGCCCGGTCGCTTCGCGCTGGACAACGGCAGGCCCTACTTCCGCTTCCCGCTGCGCAGCGCGATCGTCTTCCTGGTGCTCGGCGGCATCATCACCGCCGTGGTGCTGTTCCTCTTCCGCTGACCGGCGCGCGGCGACGGGCCGACTCGGCCGATCCGGAGAACGGCGACGGCCGGACTGATCGGCGACAGACTCTCGCCTCCACGGCATCGGTGGCTCTACGCTGCCGGCCGTGACTAACTCCGACGACGGATTAGGCGGAGCCGCCGGACCATACGGCAGGCGGCGCGCCGATGATCACGATCATTTCGGGCTCGACGCAGCCGCCGCGAGGGTCTCCGCAGGGGCAGGCCGCGCGGGCCCGGACCAGGACTATGCGCCACAACAGCGTGCGGGCAGGCACGCGATGGCCGAATCGCATCACGGGGCGGAGCGGGCCCGCCGCCACGAGCCGGAACCGGACTACGACGAGGACCGCTACTCCGAGGCGGCAGGTGACCCGGGACGGGAGCCGGGCGCGGGCGTCGACCCCGACCTCGGCAGGCACATCGACCGGAATCAGGACTGGGACCGCGACGAGACCTGGGACCGAGACCAGGACCGAGACGCGGTTCGAGACCGGGATCGAGACGCGGTTCGAGACCGGGATGACGACTGGGACCGCGACTCCGACCGGGGCCGAGACACCGCCCGACAGCGCGACCGCCGCCGGGATGCCGGGCCCGAGGCTGACGGCGACTACGACGGCGACTACGACAACGAGTACGACGATTACGACGACTCGGTCGACCGGGCGCGGCTGACCGAGCCGGAGCCGCTCGACGGCTGGAACAAGCCCAGCCTGCCCGCCAATGCGGGAACCGACGTCGGCCTGCTGGTGCTCCGGCTGGTGCTCGGCGGCGTGTTCGTCGCGCACGGAGCGCAGAAGGTGTTCGGTCTCTTCGGCGGGCCGGGCATCGACGGCTTCGCCGCCTACCTGACGCAGTCGGGCTTCCAGCAGGCCGAGCTGTTGGCCTGGGTGACCGGCGTGACCGAACTGGCAGGCGGTGCCCTCGTCATCCTCGGGTTCGCCACCCCGCTCGCCGCAGCCGGTCTGCTCGCCGTCATGGCCAACGTGATCCTCCTCCGCTTCGCCGAGGGCTTCTTCCTCACCCCCGACGGCGGGTTCGAGCTCGAGGCCGTGCTGGCAGGCCTGGCCGCCGCACTGGTCTTCGCCGGACCCGGCCGGGCCGCCCTGGACAACGGCAGGCCGTGGTACCGACGCCCGATCATCACGGGTGTGAGCTGTCTCGTCGTGGCGGCCGGTGCTGCGGCGGCCGTCTACTTCCTCCTGCGCTAGAGACGTTGAACGCCTCCTCGCCGTCGGGCCTTGCGTTTCCGTCGGGGCAGGTCTCTCGTCGGCTTGACGGTGAGGAGGCGGTGCGGGTCCGCGCGATCTCGGTCGTGCGATGACGAACGAGTCCTCGCGCCTGCGGCGTCCTTCGCGGGTGTGCGACGTGATCGGCACCGGGCCGCGCCGAGCGTGTTGAAGGGCGCGCGGCCTTGCGGTCCTGGCCTTGCCGGACGCGGTACCGGTCGACCCGGCGCCTGCACCGTGGGGGACCGACCCGGCGGACTTCACCGCCATCGACCCTCGGGCGCTCGCAGACAGCCGGAGGTCTCGGCGTTCCGGCACAGCGCCGAAGCACGCCCTGCCGGTGTCGGCCGAGTCCTCGAATTTCGCGTCCGAGACCGGGGCGGGCGACGTAAGGTCGTCGCTGCCCGGACTCGCTCACCTCGCCGTTCGGAGGGGACGGTCTCGCACGGACGCCCCGCCGCGTGGCCCACCGGCCGTCGGTTCCGGGCGGCCACCCGATTCGCCGCGTGACCAGCGGGCTCGCCTCGTACTCGGTCGTGCTCGTCGCACGCGGCGCCGATCCCGTGCCCGCAGTCGTCTCGGTAGCGTCACGGTGACCCCGACGGACGAACCAGGGGAGAGCATGGAGCCCTTAGAACGCGAAGATCCGCAGGCCATCGGCCGCTACCGGCTGGTGGGCAGGCTCGGCTCCGGTGGGATGGGACGCGTCTACCTGGCGTTGTCCACGGACGGTCGGGTCGTCGCGATCAAAGTGATCCATCGCGAGCTGGTGGCCGATCCGATGTTCCGCAGCCGGTTCCGTCGGGAGGTCGACGCCGCTCGCCGGGTGAGCGGCGCCTACACGGCGGCGGTGATGGACGCCGATGCCGAGGCGGAGCTACCGTGGCTGGCCACGGTGTACGTGCCGGGTCCGTCGCTGCGGGACGCCGTCCGGACGCACGGTCCGCTGCCGGTCGCCTCGGTGCGCACCCTGGCCGTCGGACTGGCCGCCGCGCTGCGCGAGGTGCACCGCGCCGGGCTCGTCCACCGCGACCTCACCCCGGCCAACGTGCTGCTCACCGATGACGGGCCTCGGGTCATCGATTTCGGGATCACCAAGGCGATCGAGACCGGGACGGAGCTGACCGGAACCGGGGTGATCATCGGTTCGCCGGGGTTCATGTCGCCGGAGCAGGTCGAGGGCCGTGATCTGACCTCGGCCTCCGATGTCTTCTCCTTCGGTGCCGCCCTCTTCTTCGCCGCCGTCGGAACGGGTCCCTTCGGCAAGGTCTCCTCGGCCGCGTTGCTCTACCGGGTCGTGCACACCGAGCCGCTGATCGGCGAGCTGCCGTCGGAGCTGCGCCCGATCGTCGCACCCTGCCTGGCCAGGCAGCCCGAGCTGCGACCCACGCCGGAGCAGTTGCTGGATCTCCTCGGCTCGGTGCGCGGCGGGCTGTCCTGGCTGCCCGGACCGGTGCGCAGCCTCATCGAACAACAGAACGACCAGCTTCGCGTGCTCCGGGACGGCACAGAGCCGACCGGAGCCGAGGACGCCGACGTCACGGCCAGGGTCGACCGGGCGACCGCGTCGGGCGGCCACTCGCAGGGCACCCGGTCGCATCCGCAGGCTGGCCCTGGGCAGCCGCAGCCGGTCCCGCCGCCGTCGATGTGGGTGGACGGGGCGACACCCGTCGGGGGCGCCGCGCCCGGCTCCGGGGCGCCAGGCCCGGGCGGCGGCGCGCCGATGACGCCGGGGTCGGGATGGGGGCACGTCACGCCGCGCTTCGGGCCGAATCCGCACCCTTCGCCGATATTCGGCCCGCCCGGAATGAACCGGCCTCGGCGCTCGGCCAGATACGCCGCCCTCACCGCGTCACTGATCATCCTGGTGGCCGTCGTCGTGGTGAGCCTCATCGCGCTCACTGATCGCGGCGGCGCCGGAATGGCACAGGGCCCGGGCGACCCCTCCGTCCAGTCGTCTGCCGAGGAGCCTGCGTCGACGGAGGAGTCGCCCGCCGCCCCGCTGCCTGGAGACTTCGTCGGGGAGTGGACCGGCTACCTGACGTCCGAGGACAGCGAGGAGATCTACTCACACGTGGTGATCAACCTGGAAGACGGCGGCGTGGTCGGCGGCGCGGTCGGCACCGTGCTGCACTTCGAGTCCGGTTGCGATGCCGTTCTCGAGTTGACCGCCGTGATCGACGACGACACGGTGACCCTCGCCGAAGCCGTCGCGAACAGTCAGATCGAGGAGCACACCTGTCCCCAGCCCGAGACGACGACGCTGACGCTCGACAGGGGCCTGATGTACTACGAGACCACCGAGCCCGCCCTGGCCTCGGAGCTTTCCCTGTCGCTCGACGAGGTTCCCGAAGAGCTGCATGGTGCCTGGTCCGGCACCGTCGACGGGGCGCGGTATGGGGACTCCGAGACCGAGACGACCGCCGACGTGTCGATCGAGATCCTTGCCGGGTCGATCGACAACGCGGAGGTGTACGTCGAACTCACCGACGGGTGCCACCACGCCTCGGAGATCGTCTACGCGGACCCGTTCTGGCTTGCCGTCAGACAGATCAGGGTCGAGGGCGAGGGCTGTCCGACTGTGCCCGCGCGCGAGGTTCTGCGGACCTTCGACGGCGAGAGTCTGGACTATTTCGGTGCCGACCCCGAGCTACGCGGCCAGCTCGACCAGCAGTGACGACAGCGGTCTCGGAGGTCGAGATCCGGTCTCGATTCGGCCTCTCCTTTCGCCGTCGGCGGCCGGTTCGGGCGGCCACATCGCCGGTGCGGTCGGAACAGGACGCTCCGAGAAGGCATGATCGGTGTCTGACGGGCCGCGAACGAGAAGTCCCTTCGCGGGCGGGCGCGTTCGGGAACGCCGATCGGGGTCCGGACGTCAGTAGAGGGGATTCTCGTCGACGTCGGGGGCGCGACTGACGGCCCGGCCGCTGCGGCCGGTTCGTCAGGCGTGACGACGTTGACGGCGGCCGTCCGTGATCAGCAGGGACGAGGGTGGGAGAGACATGGAGTCCTTGGCGGAGGACGATCCGAGGACGATCGAGCGGTATCGCCTGTTCGGCAGGCTCGGGGCCGGGGGAATGGGCCGGGTGTACCTGGCGCTCTCCTCCGACGGTCGCACGGTCGCGATCAAGCTGATCCACCAGCATCTCGTCGTCGACCCGCTCTTCCGAGGCCGGTTCCGGCAGGAGGTGGCGGCGGCCCGGCTGGTGAACGGTGCGTACACCGCGCCGGTGATGGATGCCGACGCGGAGGCGACGGTGCCCTGGCTGGCCACCGTCTACGTGCCGGGGCCCTCGCTGCGGGGAGCGGTCGCCGAGACCGGCCCGCTGCCGGTGTCCGCCGTGCGCACCCTGGCGGCGGGGCTGGCCGCCGCGCTGCGCGAGGTGCACCGCGTCAACCTGATCCACCGCGACCTGACCCCGGCCAACGTGCTGCTCACCGAGGACGGCCCGCGCGTCATCGACTTCGGGATCACCCGGGCCGCCGACTCGACCGGCGGCCTCACCGCCACCGGGATGCTGGTGGGCTCGCCGGGCTTCCTGTCGCCGGAACAGGTCGAGGGCGACGAGCTCACGACGGCCTCGGACGTCTTCGCGCTGGGCGCCACCCTGTGTTTCGCCGCCTCGGGCACCGGCCCCTTCGGGACGGCGTCCTCGGCGACGCTGCTCTACCGGGTCGTGCACTCCGAACCGGAGCTGGACTCGCTGCCCGCCGAGGTGCGGGCGATCGTCGAACCCTGCCTCGCGAAGAACCCCGCCGACCGGCCCACCCCGGACGACCTGCTGGCCCAGATCGGCCCGGTCGACAGCGGGGACACCTGGTTACCCCGGTCGATCGTCGACCTGATCGCCGAGCAGCGGGAGCAGGTGCGCGGCCTGCGGGCCGATCTGTCGCCCGCGACGCCCGGCCAGGGCACGCCGGCCCCGGTCGCCCTCGCCGCCGGTGATGTCGTCGAGACCCAGGACGAGCCCGATGACCTGGACGCGCCGACGACCCGGTCGAAGGTGTCCTCCTCGCCCGCGAACCGAGTCCCGCACACCCTGGTGTCGGGCGTCGAACCGATGGTGGGGCGGGCCGTTCCCGAAGCTGCGGCCAGGCAGCCGGGTGGCAGGAGCCCGCACCACACCCGGCTCCAGCCGCATCCGGCCGACGCGATGTCGCAGGCGGGCTCGCCGCATTCCCCGTCCACCCAGTCCGGTTTCCATCCCGTGCCCAGGACCATGCATCCCACCGCGGCCTCGGCGTCCGGGCCGCTGCCTGCACCGGCACCGCCCCGGTCGTCGGGTCGTCGACGTGCGGCGGTGCTGACCGCGGTCGCGGCACTGCTGGTGGTCGTCGCCGTCGCCGCAGTCGCCTTCCTGCTCGGCCAGGGCCAGCGCGGCGGCCTGGCCGTGCCGGGCACCGGGTCGGCCCAGGACGATCGGGACAGCGGCGGCGGGACCGATCCGGTCGACGACGCCCCGGTCGATGACGCTGCGGTGGGGGAGGTCCCGGGAGCCTTCATCGGCGACTGGGCGGGTCTGGTCGAGACCGTCGACGGCGACTCACAGTCGGCGTTCGCCACCATCAGCCTCACCGGTGGGAACGTCGGCGGCAGTGTCGGCACCTTCACCCGGCCCGTCTCCGGATGTTCGGCGGCGCTCATCCTGGACGCCGCCACCGCCACCCGGCTCGAATTCCATGAGCGTGACCTGGAGACCGAGCACGACGACGAGGACTGCGCGGAGCCCGAGACGACGACCGTGGACCTGCTGGCCGACGGGACGATCCGCTACACGAGCGATGACCCGCAGCGGTCCGGAACCTTCGCGACCGCCCTCGACTCGCTCCCCGCAGGCTTCGCGGGCGAGTGGGCAGGCAGCGTGCTGCCCGCAGGCGAGGACGAGGACGAGGACGCCGAACCGGTGGACGTCGAGCTGACTCTGACCAACGGCGGGGCGGGCGAGGAGATCGGCGAGTTCCTGCGGCCGGAGGGCGGCTGCGCGGCGACGCTGACGTTCGAACACGCGGCCGAGGGACAGATCAGCCTCACCGAGGAGGACCAGGGCACCGCGAACGAGGGGTTCGAGTGCGTGGAGCCCAGGAGCACGGTGTTGACGCTGACCTCCGACGGCGGCCTGCGCTATCAGAGCTTCGACCCGGAACGGGCGGGGGTACTTGCGCCCAACTGACGCTGACGGCGATTCGGCCGGCGACGCGCATGCGGCACCCCGAGACACGCGTCGGCGGCCTCTGCGCCTGCGCCCGACGGCGGGGCGCGTGCGGCGAGTCGGGCTCAGCGGTTCTTGAGGGCGGCGAGGAAGGCGCCGAATGCCGTGGCCGGGAAGGTGAGTTCGGCGCCGTCGGGGTTCTTGGAGTCGCGGACGGCGACGGTCTGCCGGCTTAAGCGCATCTCGACGCAGTGGCCGTTGTTCGTACTGCGGGTGGACTTGATCCACTGTGCGTCGTGTGGCCGGCTGCTCGAAGACCTGCTGATCACGACAACTCCTTGGCGGCGTCCCGTATCAGGCGAAGGGATTCCTCGCGATCGAGTGCGCGCTCTTCTGCCTGGTGATAGGCCAGAGTGTACTCCCGGACGGTCATCGTGTGATCGATCAGCGCAGTGGACGTGATCGTCTCCTGCCATGCCAGCGTCGGCAGCCGTGGGCTCGCGAAACCTACGAGATGGAAGCTGGAGCCGTCGAGTGCGTCGAAGCCGCCCGCCGTGAAAGGGATCACGCGAACGTCCAGGTTCTCCGAATGTTGTTCCATGAGCGTCATGAGGTGTTCGAGCTGACCGTGGAGTACGGCAATGCCGCCGACGCGCTGCCGCAAGGTCGCCTCGCTGATCACGGCGGTCAGGTGCAGTGGATCGTCGCCAGCGAGTCGTTGCTGCCGCGTCTTCCTGGCGGTGACGCGCAGCTCCTCCTCGGACAACCGTAGGTTCGGCGCGGCGCCTCGGATGACGGCGCGGATGTACTCCTCGGTCTGCAACAGGCCGGGAATCAACCCGCCGCTGTAGGTCCGCACGCTCTCCGCGCCGTGCTCGTAGCCGAAGAACCGCAGGAGCTCATTGCTGAAGATCCCGGTGTACTTGTTCCACCAGCCGCGCTGTCCGCCGTGTTCGTGCAGCTTCCACAGCTCGGCCGTCTCGTCGGCGTCGAACTCGTATGCCTTGATCAGGCGGGTCAGCTTGTCCTTGGTGGCTCGGGTGCGGCCGCGTTCGATCTCCGAGACGTGTGCCTGAGTGCAGCGGGCCAGCCTGCCCGACTCGGTGGCGGTGAGCCCGAGGAGGTAGCGCCGTTCGCGCAGCCGGAGTCCCAGTTCCCAGATTGCGATGGTCGGCGACTCCGGTGCCATTCGTGTGCTCCCTGGCTTGGCGTGGATGGTGGTCGTCCAGAGCCAACCACCGGGTCGTCTCCTAGATCAATTACACGATTGAGTGAGTAACTATTTATATTAGTGCGAGTACTGTGACACGCATCGCAATCGAGATGAAGGGGAGTGTGCCGATGACACCGGATGACGATATGGCGATCCCGGCGGCGGCCGAGGAGCACCGGCCGTCGCCCAGCCGGGCGCGGCACTCGGGTCACCTCGCCGAGGAGGTGATCACGCGGGTGAACGAGCCGAGGAGGTTCGCCCTGCGGGAGCTGCGGGACGACATCGACGGCCCGGTGGTGTTCGCCTGGGGCCTGTCCATGGGGAGGCGGTCCGTGCTCTGCCATCCCGACGGCACCCTGTTCGCGACTTCGGGGCGCGCGGAGGACTCGGTCGGCCTCGGCACCGGCGCGGGACGTCGCGTCGAACTCGTCTGGCTGGAATGACCGTGTTACCGAGATGGGTCGCCAGCAGCGCGAAGGGCGGCTTCGTCGAACCGGAGTCCGTCGAAGCCGCCCCTCGGCTGTGTTCAGGCCTTGCTGTTCGTCACATCGGCTGACCGCATCTGGTGCAGCGCCACGTGCCTTTGACCTCGGAATACGTGTGGCCACCCGCACCTGCGGGACAAGACTCATCGGCCTTGATCATGGTGCCGCTTCCGCACAGATATCCCAGGTCTCGGTCTGGGTGGCCTGGACGCTGGAGTAGACGCTGCCACCTTTACGCGCCGCGCTGAGGTATGTCTTCTGGTCCGAGAGCATCAGGGCGTTCTTCGCCTGTGCCGCAGGATCGGCGTCCTTGGCCAGCATGATCCGGGTGCGACTGATCCAGTCCGAGACCTCCTCTGGGGAGTTCAGGACCACCTGGGGCTCCCTGGCGCGTCTGGCGTCCACGCCATCGCGCTTGCGGCCGCTATCAGTCAGCGCGTGCTTCTCCACGTATCCATGCCACATGGTGTATATCCTCAACTACTTGGCGTATGGAGGCAACGGCCATCCGTCGTGGGTTGACCACTGTTCAATCGATCGTCGAGTCCGATGGCCGCGACTGAACAGGCTGGTGGAGCGTGCCGACCTTCGCACCAAGCCCGCCCGCCTCACCGATTGACGTCGCGCACCGCGCCCATTGAGGCCGAGGTGGCCAGCTTCGCGTAGGCGCGCAACGCCGTGGATACGTGTCGCTGCCGGTCCACCGGCTGCCACGGCCGCTCGCTCGCGTCCATCTTGGCGCGGCGCTCGGCGAGGACCGCCGGGTCGACCAGCAGTTCCAACCGTCGCTCGCGGACGTCGATGACGATCCGGTCGCCGTCCTGCACCAGGCCGATGTCGCCGCCGTCGGCCGCCTCGGGGGAGACGTGCCCCACCGAGATGCCCGAGGAACCGCCGGAGAACCGGCCGTCGGTGATCAGCGCGCACTTCTTGCCCATGCCGGTGCCCTTGAGGAACGCGGTCGGATGCAGCATCTCCTGCATCCCCGGCCCGCCGGAGGGGCCCTCGTAGCGGACGACCAGCACCTCACCGGCCTGGATCGTCTTGCTCAGGATCGCCTCGACGGCCTGCTCCTGGCTCTCCACGACCCGCGCCGGGCCCTCGAAGTGCCACAGCTCCTCGTCGATGCCCGCCGTCTTGATCACGGCGCCGTCCACGGCGAGGTTCCCGCGCAGCACCGCCAGGCCGCCGTCGGCCGTGTAGGCGTGCGCGGCGTCCCGGATGCAGCCGCCCTCGGCGTCGACGTCGAGCGAGGACCAGCGGTTCTCCGTCGAGAAGGCCTCGGTGGTGCGCACGCCGCCCGGCGCGGCGTGGAACAGCTCGATCGCCTGCTCGGAGGCCTCGCCGCTGCGGATGTCCCATTCCCCGAGCCACTCGCGCAGCGAGGGGCTGTGCACCGAGCGGACGTCCTCGTTGAGCATCCCGCCCCGGTACAGCTCACCGAGGATCGCCGGAATGCCGCCCGCGCGATGCACGTCCTCCATGTGATAGTCCGAGTTCGGCGACACCTTCGACAAGCACGGCACCCGGCGGCTGATCGCCTCGATGTCGGCGAGCGAGAAGTCGATCTCGCCCTCCTGCGCGGCGGCCAGGACGTGCAGCACCGTGTTCGTGGAACCGCCCATCGCCATGTCCAGCGCCATGGCGTTCTCGAACGCGTCCTTGTTCGCCAGCGACCTCGGGAGCACCGAGTCGTCGTCCTGCTCGTACCAGCGCTTCGAGATCTCGACGACCGTGCGGCCCGCCGCCAGGAACAGCTCCCGCCGTGCGGCGTGCGTGGCCAGCGTCGAGCCGTTGCCCGGCAGGGCCAGCCCCAGCGCCTCGGTCAGGCAGTTCATCGAGTTCGCGGTGAACATCCCGGAGCAGGAACCGCAGGTCGGGCAGGCCGCCAGCTCGACCTGGCTGAGCCCGGCCTCGTCGACCTGGGAGTTGGCCGATGCGGAGATCGCGGTGATCAGGTCGGTCGGGGCCTGCGCGACGCCGTCGACCACCACCGCCTTGCCCGCCTCCATCGGCCCGCCGGAGACGAAGACCGTGGGGATGTTCAGCCGCATCGCGGCGTTCAGCATCCCCGGCGTGATCTTGTCGCAGTTGGAGATGCAGACGAGCGCGTCGGCCTGGTGTCCCTCGACCATGTACTCCACCGCGTCGGCGATCACCTCGCGCGAGGGCAGGGAGTACAACATCCCGCTGTGCCCCATGGCGATGCCGTCGTCCACCGCGATCGTGTGGAACTCGCGGGGCACCCCGCCCGCCTCGCGCACCGCACCCGCGACGACGTCACCGAGGTCCCGAAGGTGCACGTGACCGGGCACGAACTGCGTGTAGGAGTTGGCGATCGCCACGATCGGCTTGCCGAAGTCACCGTCGGTCATGCCGGTGGCGCGCCACAGCGCGCGGGCGCCGGTCGCGTTACGGCCGTGGGTGGTGATGCGTGAACGTAGCTGAGGCACGGCTTCTCCGAGGAGACGTGGTGGTGAGCTTCGAGAATCGCCACGGGTTCGGCGAATCGCCGCCAGGCCCTGGTGAGGGCCGCAGGCTCGGCGATGTACCCGAGCCTACCCCCGGCGAGGACGGCGGCCGGAAGCCCTGGTGAGAGGCATGATGCGCCCCCGGCGGCCCGAGACGCCTCCCAGTGCATTCGTGTTCGCGCAGGCAGGGGTGGCGCGTCTGGGCGCTCGGGGACGCGTAGCGGCGGGTGCGGCGCACGGCGGGGGAGTCGACCCTGAGCACGGCACGGTCCCCAGGCTCGACCTGCCGTCGCTACTCGGTTCGCTGCGCCGTCTGCTCCCTCGCAGGCTGCTCGGCTGCTGCCTGCTCCGGCGCCTGCTCGGCAGTTGCCTGCTCCGTCGTCGGGGCGGCGGGGGAATCCGGCCCGGTTGCCTCGGGGGCGCTCGCCTGCCCCTCGGGCGCGGCCTCGGCCTCGGCCTCGGGAACGGCGGTCTCCGGCCGGTCCGCCGCCGGGGCCGTCGTCTCGGGGGCCGTCGTCCCCGGGGCAGCCGCCTCCGGGCCAGTCGGCTCGGCCGCACTCGCCTCGCCCGCCGTCGGGTCGGGCAGCCGCCCGCCGCTCAGCGCGGCGAGTCTCGGCAGGTCACGCGGTCGGACGGTGGGCAGCCGGACCTCGCCGCCTTCCTCGCGCACCACGTGCACGGTCGAGTTCTTGGCCAGTCGGAGGCCGCGGACCTGCGACCAGTCGACGCGGGCGCCGCCGAAGACATCGCGCACCTGGATTCCCGTCGCGTCCACCGTGGTGCGGCGCCGGATCACCCACCAGGCCAGGCCGATCGGCAGGAGATAGACGAGCTGGAGACCCGGAGCCCCGAAGGCGAAGGGCGTCGCGCACCACGCGAGGGCCGCCGCGCCGAACAAGGCGATCGGGCTGATGCGGAAGAGCTCCCGCTGCTGCTGGTCGGGGGCCTGCCGCGCGGTCGTGTCGCTCATGCCGCCGATTTTCGCACCGGCGCCCGTCTCGTCAGACGAGGCGGTCCGTGGACGGTCTCTTTACCGCACCCACCTGCGGTGATGCCATTCTTCGCCACCCGGTCGTGTCCAATATCCGGGAAGTTCATCCCGTAGAGTTGACGCCCTCGTGCACAGGCGGTTACCGTACTCGGCGTGCTGCGACTGACGAACATTCTCGTACTTCCCTGGCGCGCCGACGCCTAGGGCTCCTCCAGCGTCGACGCGCCAACCCTCGAGCGGCTCCATGCCGCCGGGGGTTTTTTGTTGCCCGCCCCGCAACCGATACCCCACGAGGCAGATCGAATGACCAGCGCAACCTCGAAACCAGTCCCGGTCCCCTCGCCCGCCGATTACGCCAGGCCGAAGCCCGCCCCACCGCACGGGGTCCCCGTGCAGGTGACCGGCGCGCAATCGCTGGTCCGTTCGCTCGAATCGGTGGGCTGCGAGGTCGTCTTCGGCATTCCGGGCGGAACCATCCTCCCCGCCTACGATCCGCTTCTGGACTCGGAGAAGGTGCGTCACATCCTGGTGCGCCACGAGCAGGGCGCGGGACACGCGGCCACCGGCTACGCGCAGGCCACCGGCAAGGTCGGCGTGTGCATGGCGACCTCGGGTCCCGGGGCGACCAACCTCGTCACCCCGATCGCCGACGCGAACATGGACTCGGTTCCGCTGGTCGCGATCACCGGGCAGCAGTCGAGGGGCCTGATCGGCACCGACGCGTTCCAGGAAGCCGACATCTGCGGCATCACCCAGCCCGTCACCAAGCACAACTTCCTGGTCACCGACCCCGCCGACATCCCGAGAACGATCGCGGAGGCGTTCCACCTGGCGTCCACCGGCCGACCGGGCCCGGTGCTCGTCGACATCCCCAAGGACGTGCTTCAGGAGACCACCTCGTTCTCCTGGCCGCCGGAGCTGCGGCTGCCGGGCTACCGCCCGACCGCCCGACCGCACGGCAAGCAGATCCGCGAGGCAGCCCGGATGATCGCGGGCGCCCGCAGGCCGGTGCTCTACGTCGGCGGTGGCGTGCTCAAGGCGGGCGCGGTCGCCGAACTGCGCGAACTCGCGGAGGCGGCCGAGATCCCCGTGGTCACCACCCTGATGGCCAGGGGCGCCTTCCCCGACTCGCACCCGCTGCACCTGGGCATGCCCGGCATGCACGGCACGGTCGCGGCCGTGACGGCGATGCAGCGCGCCGACCTGCTGATCGCCCTCGGCGCGAGATTCGACGACCGGGTCACCGGTCAGCTCGCCACCTTCGCCCCCGAGGCACAGGTGATCCATGCCGACATCGATCCGGCGGAGATCTCCAAGAACCGGCGGGCCGACGTCCCGATCGTGGGCGACTGCAAGGACGTCATCGCCGAACTGATCTCGGCCCTGCGTCTGGAGCTGGAACGGGGCGAGCACACCGCCGCCGCGCCGTGGCTCGCGCAGGTCCAGGGCTGGCGCGAGAGCTTCCCGTTGGGCTACGAGTGGCCTTCCGACGGCTCGCTGTCGCCGCAGTACGTCATCGAGCGGATCGGCGACCTGGTCGGACCCGATGCCGTCTACACCGCGGGCGTCGGGCAGCATCAGATGTGGGCCGCGCAGTTCGTCAAGTACGAGAAGCCGGGAAGCTGGATCAACTCCGGCGGACTCGGCACCATGGGCTTCGCGGTTCCGGCCGCGATGGGCGCTGCGGTGGGCCGACCGGACACCCCGGTGTGGGCCATCGACGGCGACGGCTGCTTCCAGATGACCAATCAGGAGCTGGCCACCTGCGCCATCGAGGGGATTCCGATCAAGGTCGCCGTCATCAACAACGGCAACCTCGGCATGGTCCGGCAGTGGCAGAACCTCTTCTACTCAGGGAGGTACTCCAACACCGACCTGGGCACGCACAAGCGCATCCCCGACTTCGTGCTGCTCGCCGAGGCACTGGGCTGTGTCGGCCTGCGCTGCGAGAGCCGCGAGGACGTCGACGAGGTCGTGCGCAAGGCGATGGCCGTCGACGACCGACCCGTGGTGATCGACTTCGTGGTCGGCAAGGACGCCCAGGTCTGGCCGATGGTGGCCTCGGGCACCAGCAACGACGAGATCCAGGCGGCGCGGGGCATCCGCCCCGTCTTCGACGACGTCGAGTAAGTCAGGCTCACAGAGTCTGTCTTTGATCCCCCTGGCCCCGCGCAACAGGAAAGTGGGGATTGAAGACAGGCTCTTTAAGAGCTCCCGGACTTCTGGCGCGCGGCGGGCCGGAACACCCGGTCCGACCACGACACAGGGCGTGCGGACGGCGTCCGCACGCAGGCCGGGTCGCGGTCGCGGAACACCACCGGTGCGCACCGTGGTGTCGTGTCGGACGTCCGCGATGGGGGCAACGTCGTCCGGTCTTCGTCTCGCACGCACCTCACCAGGTCGCCTGCGGCGGAGGTCTCGGCGACGCGGAAGACTCGGCGACTAGCCGAGACGGTTCGATCAGGACAGGAGCAGGAGCGCATGAGTCGGCACACGCTCAGCGTGCTGGTGGAGAACAAACCGGGCGTCCTGGCCCGGATCTCGGGGCTGTTCTCTCGACGCAACTTCAACATCGAGTCGCTCGCGGTCGGCGAGACCGAGCACGCCGACGTCTCCAGGATGACGATCGTGGTGGCCGTCGACGAACTGCCGCTCGAACAGGTGACCAAGCAGCTCAACAAGCTCGTGAACGTCATCAAGATCGTGGAGCTCGATCCGGACGCCTCCGTTCAGCGCGAACTCCTGCTGGTCAAGGTCCGGGCGGACGCCACCGTGCGCAGCCAGGTGCTGGAGACGGTGCAGATGTTCCGTGCCAAGGTCGTCGACGTCTCGCCAGAGGCGGTCGCGATCGAGGCGACCGGCACAGCCGACAAGCTCGACGCCCTGCTGCGCATGTTGGAGCCCTACGGGATCAGGGAGATGGTGCGTTCGGGGATGGTCGCCGTCGGGCGGGGCGCCCGATCGATCACCGTCTCGGCGGCCCGCTGAGGAGCCGTTGGCCTTCGACAGGCGCGAGCCTGAGCAGAGATTCACTCCAGAGCAGATCCAGAGCAGATGAGGAAATGACAATGAGTGCCGAGATCTTCTACGACGACGACGCCGACCTGAGCGTGCTGCAGGCCAAGAAGGTCGCCGTCATCGGCTACGGCAGCCAGGGCCACGCGCACGCGCTGAGCCTGCGCGACTCCGGGGTCGACGTGCGCATCGGCCTGGCCGAGGGCTCGAAGTCGAAGGCGAAGGCGGAGGAGGAGGGCCTGCGGGTCCTCCCGACCGCCGAGGCCGCCGCCGAGGCCGACGTGATCATGATCCTGGCCCCGGACACCGCCCAGCGGACGATCTACACCGAGGACATCGCGCCGAACCTGAAGAAGGGCGACGCGCTGTTCTTCGGTCACGGCCTGAACATCCGCTACGGCCTGATCACCCCGCCCGCCGACGTCGACGTGGCGATGGTGGCGCCCAAGGGCCCCGGTCACCTGGTGCGCAGGCAGTTCGTCGACGGCAAGGGCGTGCCCGCGCTGATCGCCGTCGAGCAGGACGCCACCGGGAACGCGCAGGCGCTGGCCCTGTCCTGGGCCAAGGCCATCGGCGGCACGCGGGCGGGCGTCATCAAGACGACCTTCACCGAGGAGACCGAGACCGACCTCTTCGGCGAGCAGGTCGTGCTGTGCGGCGGTACCACCGCGCTGATTCAGAACGGGTTCGAGACCCTCACCGAGGCCGGCTACCAGCCGGAGGTGGCCTACTTCGAGGTGCTGCACGAGCTCAAGCTCATCGTGGACCTGCTCTACGAGGGCGGCATCGCCCGGATGCGCTACTCGATCTCCGACACCGCCGAGTTCGGCGACCTGACCAGGGGCCCCCGGATCATCTCGCCCTCGGTCAAGGAGGAGATGCGCAAGATCCTCGGCGAGATCCAGGACGGCACCTTCGCGCGCGAGCTGATCGCCGAGGAGGACGCAGGCCGTCCCACCTTCTCCAAGCTGCGCCAGGAGGGCGAGGCCCACCCAGTGGAGGAGGTCGGCAAGAAGCTGCGTGGGCTGATGTCCTGGGTGGACCGGCCGATCACCGAGACCGCCTGATCCACCGCAGGCGAGGGGCCTTTCGTGCCGACGTCAGCGCGCTGATGTCTCCTGCGTTGACGTCTCGCGTCCTGGCAGTGGCTCCGGCGAGATCGAACCGCCACTGCCAGGACGTCGTCGTCGATCCCCGGCGGCCGAATGGAGTCACGCCGAGCGGGACCGTTTGGCCCTGACCTCCGTAGCGAACGGACCGTTCGGCCCGATACAGGTGGCGGCGGGGTCGTCGAATCTGGTAATCGAGGGCGACGAGACCACGGTGTCGTGCGCTTCCTCTCGTGCCGCTGTCGCGGCGGTCGCCCGGGTCTCCGGAGCCGCGGCCGAGCCCTCACGGGCCCCGCCACCGGCAGCGATCACAGAGGTATACGGTTCGTCGCGCAAGGTGACGACAGTTCGCGCGGCAGCGTGGCCAAGGGCTGATCAGGGGAGAAAGATTGAGTGACGAGACAGCGTCGACGACACACGAGGTGCCGATCTACGACGACAAGGCTCACATCAGAGGCACCCTCGACATCTCCAGTGCCGAATGGATCACCAGCACCGAGGATGAGGACCAGAAGGGCGTCGAGATCGCCTTCGTCGAGGAGTACAT